>NZ_CP047935.1:0-327547 GCF_014279995.1 Synechococcus sp. BIOS-E4-1
GAATGGTTTTCCACGTTTTCCACAGCGCCTACTACGGCTGTTTTAGTTGTTTGTTCTTAAAGACTTAAACAGCCAGTAAGCAGGAAGCACGGCATGTTCGTTTGGACCATTGCGCTTCGTGCGTCCCTGTGAAACCGTGGGTGACCTCAGGCCTTGCAGCGGACAACGTCGCCATGAAACTGGTTTGTTCCCAAACGGAACTCAACGCTGCCCTGCAACTGGTCAGCAGAGCGGTTGCCGCACGACCAACCCATCCGGTGCTTGCCAACGTGCTGCTGACCGCGGATGCGGGAACGGATCGTTTGAGCCTCACTGGTTTTGACCTCAATCTGGGTATTCAGACGTCTCTGGCCGCGACTGTTGAAACCAGTGGTGCGGTGACCCTGCCGGCGCGACTTTTCGGCGAAATCGTGTCCCGTCTTTCCAGTGATTCACCCATCACCCTTGTCACCGATGAAGTCGGAGAACAGGTGGAACTGACCAGTTTGAGTGGCAGCTATCAGATGCGCGGCATGCCTGCTGATGATTTTCCGGAGCTGCCTCTGGTCGAGAACGGCACAGCGCTCAAACTGGATCCAGCAGCCCTTGTCAAGGCACTGCGCAGCACGCTGTTTGCCAGCAGTTCCGACGAAGCCAAGCAGCTGCTCACCGGGGTGCATCTGCGTTTTGATCGGACCAGTCTTGAGGCGGCTTCCACCGATGGGCATCGTCTGGCCGTGCTCAGCGTTGATGATGCACTTCAGGATCCTCTTGCTCTTTCCGACCAGGAAGCTTCCGAAGATCCTGGCCTTGCTGTCACCCTGCCGGCTCGTTCTCTGCGGGAGGTTGAACGTCTGATGGCGGGATGGAAAGGAACAGACGCTGTCAGTCTCTTTTGCGAAAGCGGTCAAGTGGTGGTTCTGGCCGCTGATCAGATGGTTACCAGTCGCACGCTAGAGGGCACCTATCCCAATTACCGCCAGCTGATTCCTGACTCGTTTAACCGCACGCTGGATCTTGATCGTCGGGCCTTCGTGGCTTCACTCGAACGCATTGCCGTCTTGGCTGATCAGCACAACAACGTTGTTCGCATCGGCAGTGATCCTGAAAAGGGTCTGGTTCAGATCAGTGCCGATGCTCAGGATGTAGGCAGTGGTTCAGAGTCTCTATCGGCTCAAATCGAGGGTGACCCCGTTCAGATCGCATTCAATGTGCGTTATGTGCTGGATGGTCTGAAAGCAATGGATTCGGAACGCGTTCGCCTGCAGTGCAACGCCCCAACAACCCCAGCCATCCTTTCACCGTCCGATGATGCTTCGGGACTCACCTATCTGGTGATGCCTGTTCAGATTCGCTCCTGACCTTGACGCTGCCTGATCCACTGCTGCTCAGTGATCTGCTGAGACACCGTGTGCGCTGTGATCAGGGACTTGATCACGGCATTGGGGTGATGGCCTGGATGCATCCTCCGGTGCATCGCCTGTTGGGTTGGGTCAGCCGTCCTTCCGCCCTGCGCAACTCCCGCACGGTCTGGAGACTTGATCAGTGTCGTGGCCTTGATGATCAGCAGGTGTTTGTGAAGGGGGCACCTTCAGAAATTGATCAGCTCACCCTTGAGCGGCTTCCAACCCTGCTTGATGCAGACTTGCTTGATGCCGATGGAGCGCGCCTTGGCCAGGTTGCTGACCTTGCTTTTGTGCCCTCCACCGGTGAGATTCTGCATTACCTGGTGTCTCGCAGCGATCCACGTCTGCCAGGAAGCAGCCGCTGGCGGCTGACGCCTGATCGCATCGTTGATCAGCAGCCAGGACTGGTCTCGACTGGTCTCCGTGATCTGGATGATCTTCCCGAAGCACGCGCCAGTGTTCGTCAGGATCTCGTCCGCAGGTCCCGTCACTGGCGTGAGCAGTTGCAGCATTTCGGTGATCGTGCCGGCGAACGGCTCGAGGGTTGGTTGGAGGAACACCCATGGGATGAACACCTATCTCGGCGTGATCTGGATGAGCCTGATGTTCGCTCCCAAGCCGTGGATTCAGATCCACTGCAGGATTGGGATGACGATGACTGGATCGATCGTGAGCCGGCCATGCGAAACCGCCGGCCTGTGGAATCAGATGGAGATCCCTGGATCTGAGCTGGTGAGGTCGGGCCGTCGGCAACACTGGGAGCAGATGACCTGTTGACTGTGGTCCAGTCTTCTTCTGTGGCCGAGACGTTTGATGTCGCCGCCGCCCTCCGCCAGGAAGGGCTCACACAGCAGGATTACGTCGAAATCCAGCGTCGGCTGGGGCGGGACCCCAATCGGGCTGAACTCGGCATGTTCGGAGTGATGTGGTCAGAGCACTGCTGTTATCGCAATTCCAGGCCGCTGCTCAGTGGTTTTCCGACGGAGGGGCCTCGCATCCTGGTGGGGCCTGGTGAGAATGCTGGTGTGGTCGATCTTGGAGAAGGTCATCGGCTTGCCTTCAAGATCGAGAGCCACAACCATCCCTCAGCCGTGGAGCCCTTTCAAGGAGCAGCGACAGGTGTTGGTGGAATTCTGCGGGACATCTTCACCATGGGTGCCCGTCCGATCGCTCTGCTGAATGCCTTGCGTTTCGGTCCCCTGGATGATCCCGCCAACGTTGGACTGATGCAGGGTGTGGTAGCTGGCATTGCCCACTACGGCAATTGCGTGGGTGTCCCGACCGTGGGTGGTGAAGTGGCTTTTGATCCCTCCTACAGCGGCAATCCTCTGGTCAATGCGATGGCTCTCGGTTTGATGGAGACCGACGACATTGTCAAATCAGGAGCCTCAGGGGTTGGTAATCCCGTGGTTTACGTGGGCAGCACCACCGGTCGTGATGGCATGGGTGGAGCCAGTTTTGCCAGCGCTGAGCTGAGTTCCGCTTCTCTGGATGATCGTCCAGCAGTGCAGGTGGGAGATCCCTTTCTGGAAAAGGGGTTGATTGAAGCCTGTTTGGAGGCTTTTCAGAGCGGTGACGTGGTCGCCGCTCAGGACATGGGTGCTGCCGGCCTCACCTGTAGCTGTTCGGAGATGGCAGCCAAAGGAGATCTGGGAATCGAGCTTGATCTCGACAAGGTCCCTGCGCGTGAGCAGGGCATGACCGCCTACGAATATCTGTTGTCTGAATCGCAGGAGCGCATGCTTTTCGTGGTGCGTGCTGGCCGCGAAGAGCCTCTGATGGAGCGTTTCCGGCGCTGGGGTCTGCAGGCGGCTGTGGTGGGTCGCGTCCTGGCTGACCCTGTGGTTCGGGTGCTTCAGGCAGGCGTTGTGGCTGCTGAAGTTCCTTCGAGGGCTTTGGCGGAAGACACGCCGATCAATCACCATGATTTGCTCAGTGAGCCCCCTGCTGAGATTCAGGAGCTATGGCGCTGGTCGGAAGCGGATCTTCCCCTCCCAAGCCATGGCCATGACTGGAGCCAGAGTCTTTTGCGTTTGTTGGATGATCCCACGATTGCGAGCAAACGCTGGGTGCATCGTCAGTACGACCAGCAGGTTCTGGCGAACACCGTGGTGTCTTCCGGATCTGCAGACGCAGCTGTGGTCAGACTGCGCCCGCAGCAGGGTGAAGGATCACTGGATGCCTCAGCCAAGGGAGTGGCTGCAACGGTGGATTGTCCCAACCGCTGGGTTGCACTGGATCCTGAACGGGGTGCTCAGGCCGCTGTCGCCGAAGCAGCACGCAACCTGAGCTGTGTTGGCGCTGAACCTCTTGCCGTCACAGACAATCTCAATTTTCCTTCTCCTGAAACCCCAAGGGGCTACTGGCAGCTTGCCAAGGCATGCCGCGGTATCTCGGATGCCTGCAGAGCTCTCAACACTCCCGTGACCGGTGGCAATGTCTCGCTGTACAACGAGATCAAACAAGATGACGGCAGCCTTCAGCCGATCCACCCCACGCCCGTGATCGGCATGGTGGGTGGTGTCGACGACATCGCGACCGTGATTGGTCTGGGATGGCGACAGGCTCAGGATCCCATCTATCTGATTGGTGTCGGCGCTGATGATGCCGAGTCTCTTTGCCTGGGCCTGGCAGGTAGTGCCTATCAACAACTGATGACAGGGACTCTGGCTGGTCGCCCACCTCTGACGGATCTTGCGATGGAGGCCAAGGTTGGCCGCCTCGTGCGTGAGGCCATCACTCGCGGTCTGCTGGGCTCAGCCCATGACTGCAGCGATGGCGGACTCGGCGTGGCTTTGGCGGAATCTTCCATTGCTTCGGGTCTCGGAATCGAGATCGACCTCAGTGTTCAGGGTGTGCGTTTGGATCGCGTTCTCTTTGCGGAAGGCGGGAGTCGGATCGTGGTGTCGGTGAAGGTCGATTGCGTTGGGCAATGGGAAGCGCTGTTAGCTGAGGCGGACGATCTGCCAATCACTCGGATTGGTGTTGTGACTGAACATCCTGGCCTGCGGGTTTGTGTTGATCAGGACCCTTGCCTGAATCTGGACATTGAGCAATGTCGTTCTGCCTACAACAGTGCACTACCTCGTCGAATGGATGGCGTCGCGGAGGTTGGTGAATGATCATCCGCCGCTTTGCTAATGTTGAAATGGTTTTGTTTGTTGTCTTGTTTATCTTTTCCGGCGAGCGGATTAGTATTTTAATAGTGAATTCAATGGGCATGTTGAATTCATTTCATGACTTGGTTGGCGGGGCGTAGTTATGTGTGGAATTATCGGAGTTTTTTCTGCTGATTCTGTTAATCAGCAGATCTATGACAACCTTCTGCTGCTTCAGCATCGTGGACAGGATTCTGCGGGAATCGTCACGATGGATAACTATACATTTCACGTCCATAAACAACGTGGCAGGGTTCGCGAAGCATTCCGAACGCGTGACATGCGCAAACTTCTTGGCAATGTCGGCATTGGACATGTTCGCTACGCCACCAGTGGGGCTGCTGCAGCTGAAGATGAAGTTCAGCCATTTTATGTCAACGCTCCTTATGGAATCACCTTTGTCCATAATGGCAATCTGACCAACACAAGTCAGCTCGAACAAGATCTTTTCAAGATTGATCGACGACATACCAACTCGTCCAGCGACACGGAGATGTTGGTGAATGTTCTTGCCACTGAGATCCAATCCCATCTCACTGGTCCTGATCTTTCTCCAGATCAGCTGTTTGATGCCGTGTCATCTCTGCATCGCAGGGTGAAGGGCTCATACGCAGCGATTGCTCTGATTTCAGGCCGTGGCCTTCTTGCTTTTCGTGATCCTTTTGGAATCAGACCTTTGATTCTTGGTCGCAGGTCTGCAAAAAATGGACGGGATGAATGGATTGTTGCGAGTGAATCACTCGTGATCGAAAACAGTGGTTATGAAATTGTTCGTGATGTTGAACCTGGAGAAGCGATCTTTATTGATTTTGATTTTAATCTCCATCAACGTCAGTGTGCTCGGTCTTCCCAGCTTGTTCCCTGTGCTTTTGAATACGTTTATCTGGCAAGGCCAGATTCTGTTATGAACGGAATTTCTGTTTACGAAACTCGTTTGCGTATGGGTGATCTGCTTGCAAAAACAATATCTGACGCATTACCAGCTGGTGACATTGATGTTGTGATGCCTATACCCGATTCAGCAAGGCCTTCTGCAATGCAGGTTGCTAAACAGCTTGGTATTGAATATCGCGAAGGTTTTTATAAGAACCGCTATGTGGGTCGTACATTCATCATGCCAGGACAGGCAGAAAGGAAAAAATCAGTCCGTCAAAAACTGAATGCGTTAGGTACTGAATTCGCCGGAAAAAATGTTCTAATCGTGGACGATTCAATTGTTCGTGGCACGACCTCGAGGGAAATTGTGCAGATGGCACGAGATGCTGGAGCGAATCAGGTCACGTTCACATCGGCTGCACCCCCTGTTCGCTTTCCCAATGTGTATGGAATCAACATGCCCACAAGAGGTGAACTCTTGGCCCATGGTCGTACGATCGACCAAATTGCAGATGTGCTTGCTGCGGACCATGTTGTTTATCAGAGCGTTGATAATCTCAAGAAAAGTATTGTTCAAGGGACTAATATCGAGGATCTTGAGATGTCCTGTTTTGACGGTTACTATGTGACTGGAGATATTGATGAGAACTACTTTGAGTGGTTGGAAGGAAACTGCAGTTCCTGAAATATAAATTTAATTTCAGCTCTGAGTTTAAGCCCTGAAAGCATTCAACTAAGAAGAGGAACAAGCTGGACCAGTGTTTCGTCTCCTTTGAATGTTAGCTGCGTGGGTTGATTGCAATCCGTGCTGATAGTTGTGTTCTGGATCCGGGCATGCCGTCCTTTGTTGGTGACCACACCGACCAGATCCGCGCTTTCACAGACTGAGACAAGGCGAACATTTTCCTTGCCGTCGCCACTCACTTTCACAGCGATCTCTCCAAGATCCCCGCGTTTGCATCTGCGCAGGTCATTGAGGGAGAGGCGAATCAGATCTCCGTTGTTGGTTCCGATCAGCACTTCTCCGCTGTTTGTTGATTCGGAGCTGCTGCTTGCGGCCGGTTGGCTAACGGCTCCCACAAGGTTTTCTCTGGGGAGCATGCGCATGGTCATTGGACCCTGGGCCAACTTGCCCATCAAGGGCAGGCATTGCTCTTCAACCGGCAGGCAGAGAATTCGACCGATGTCGCTCAGCAAAGCCACCGTTCCGCCTTGCTCGCAGATGGCTGCTGAAAGCAGAGATACGCCTTCCTTCAGTTTCAGGATGGTGGCGGCACGACCTGAGAGCTCCTGAATCTCATCCAAAGGAAGTCTCTTGAAACGGCCATCCGTGGTCAGCAGACCTAGAGACATGCGGCTGTTGGTTTCTTGGTCATCGACTTGGGGAAGCCGAAGCAGGTTGATCACTGTTTCGCCTTCCAGGGCGGTGGGCAGGAAACGCTCCAGTCCACCAGGTTGCTGACCTGCAAACTCCCAGCGCACAAGGGCAATGCGACCACTGGCGGTGAGTGCAAGAAGTCTCGGTGCAGGGTTGATCGGCAGGATCAGTCGTGCCGGAGAAGGTTCATCGCCCAAACCAACCGGTTCGCTCAGATGCAAGCGGCCCAGCAGCTGGGGGCTCACGACCTTCACCTGACCGTCGGTCTGGATCAGGATCCGCGATTCAGGTGGCAGGGCGTCAAGGGCTTGACGGCGTTGCAGTTCGGCATTGGGGCGCTGGTTTGCAGCTCGTTCCGCCAGCAGGTGATCGCCTCCTTCCACGAGACGTGTTCGGCGTGGAGTGGCAAAACGTTTTTTCAGTTGGCGGAGCTCCTGAACCAGGGCATCCAGCAGCTGCTCACGATTGTCCAGTAAGAGCCTCAGTCTCTGCCGTTCAGCTCGCAGTTCCTCAGCTTCCTGGCGCAGGCTCTCCTGTTCCAGGCCCGTCAGCCGCCGCAATGGCATGGCCAGAACCGCGTCAGCCTGACGCTCGCTCAGATCCAGCTGCACCATCAGGCTCGCTCGTGCTGTGGATGCATCACGCGCCTCCTGAATCATGGCGATGACCTTCTGCAAGGAAGCCAGCGCTGTGATCAGGCCCTCCACGACCTCGAGCCGGTCTTCTGTTTTGCGCAGGGCATGGGTGGTCCGACGAATCAGCGTCAGTTCCCGATATTCCAGGAAGGTCTGCAGCATTCGCCGCAGTGACAGCTGCCGTGGTTGACCGTCCACCAGTGCCAGCAGGATCGCCCCGAAATTGCTTTGCAGGGACGTGCGGCGTTGCAGGTCTTTCAGAACGGTGTCCGTCTCGGCGTCTCGCCTCAGTTCCACCACAATCCGCATTCCTTCGCGGTCGCTTTCATCGCGAATGTCGGCAATGCCACCGATCTTTCCGTCGTTGACCTGTTCAGCAAGCTTTTCGATCCAGCCAGCCTTGCTGAGTTGATAGGGCAGCTCAGTGACAATGACCGCGTTGCGCTTGTGTTTGCCTTTTCCTGGCTGCACCTCCTCCACATGGGCGACGCCGCGCATCGGAATGCTGCCTCGACCACGGAGATAGGTGTCGCGGATTCCACTGCCCAGCAGCACCTCTCCGCCTGTGGGGAAATCAGGACCTGGGATCAGAGCCAGCAATTTTTCATCGCTTAGGTCCGGTTTTCGCACCAGCGCCACCAGGCCATCCACCACTTCACCCAGGTTGTGGGGAGGAATGCTCGTGGCCATCCCCACCGCAATGCCGGCACAGCCGTTCAGGAGCAGAAACGGCAGCTGTGCCGGCAGGACCGTCGGTTCCTGTTGGGATCCATCGAAGTTGGCAGCGAAATCGACCGTGTCGTCGCCGATCTCATCGAGTAGTGCCTCGTGGGCGATTGGTGCCAGTCGTGTTTCGGTGTAACGCATGGCTGCAGGAGGGTCATCGTCCACGGAACCGAAGTTGCCGTGGCCGTCCAGCAGCGGGTGGCGGCTTGAAAAGGTCTGGACCTGTCTGACAAGGGCGTCGTAGACCGCCTGATCACCATGGGGGTGATATTTGCCGAGAACGTCGCCGACGACGCGGGCGCACTTGCGGTAAGGGCGATCCGGTGTGAGGCCAAGCTCGTGCATCGCGTAAAGGATGCGGCGTTGCACCGGTTTGAGACCGTCACGGACATCCGGCAATGCCCTGCCCACGATCACGCTCATCGCGTACTCGAGATAGGAGCGCTGCATCTCGTGATGCAGGGCGATCGGTTGAACGCGCTCCTCGGCCATCCGCTCCGGAATCAAGAAGGCAGAAGGCGCTTAGCCTACAGATCTTCCTTCAGAATCACTCAGCCGATTTGGGATCGGCGTTGGCTTCAGCGCGTTCGACGGCTGCTCTGAGGCTGGGTGTCGTCAGCAGAACATCAGTCGCCTGGCGAAGTTTGGGGCCCCAGAGTTGATTCTCCTGATGCCCTGGAAGCACATAGTTGGGGTCTTCAGAGAGCGCCTTGCGTGCCAGTTCAATCGACTCAGCATCGCCGGGAGTCTGTTGATTCAGTGCAGCGGCCAGAGCCAGCATTGGCTCTGGGTTGCGTTTGATCGACAGCACAGAACGCCAGCGTTTGATGGCTTCGGGTGTGTTGCCCATTTCGAACAGCACAAGAGCCTGGTTGTTCAGGGCTTCCCAGAAGCTGGGTTTGATCGATGTGGCCTGTTCAAAAGACTTCAGAGCTTTTCTCAGGTCCGACTGCATGACGTGGGCATTACCGAGATCAAAGTAGGCACCGGCATTTTTGGGGTCCAGTCGCAGACCTTCATCGAGAAGTGAGATGGCGTCTTCCGGACGCTCGTCGCGCAGCGCAATCGAAGCTTCTGCGAACCACAGTCCTGCTTTTCCAGGTTTCAGTGCTTTGGCCTTGGCCAGCGATCCAGCGGCCGCTTTGAGCTGGTCACTGCGCAGCTGCGCTTCAGCCAGAACCGACCACAGTCGTTCGTCATTGGGCTGGAGCCTGACGGCCAGCGCAGCGAGACTTGCTGCTTCCTCCGGTTGCCCCAGGCGCAGCAATTGGGCAGCCGTACGACCGATGCCGACGCCGGCACCTTCCAGTTCCTGGGAGCTGGGTGTGTACACATAGGGAGTCAGAGCCCTGACCGGTGCAGCACTCAGAGCTCCAACGGTTCCTGTCAGCATCGTGATCATCAGAGCTTGATGCCAGCTCCGTCCCCTACGAGCTTGAACTCCCATCACTGATCCAAGAATCAGCTCACACTAGGGGGATTGTCTGGACTAGCTGCAGCTGCATTGCGTCTCCACATCCAGGGTTTGATCCGGCGCAGAGCCGATCCCCGCAGCCGCTCATCCCAGTCTTCATCCGTCCAGCTCTGGATCTGCTCGGCTTTGAGGTCCAGCAACCAGGGTCTCGGTTGCACATCGGGATCATCGCTGGATGGAATCATGCCCTGGTTAAACGGGCAGACGTCCTGGCAGATGTCACATCCTGCGACCCAGGGACCCATGGCTTCGACCATGGCAGCGGGCAGGTCCGGATTGCGGTTTTCCAGAGTGTGAAAAGCGATGCAGCGCCGTGCATCCACAACAAAGGGTTCCGTGATCGCACTGGTGGGACAGGCTTCGATGCAGGCGCGACATTGCCCGCATCGTGCTTTGGCTGGTTGATCGGCCTGGAGTTGTTCCGTCGTGATCAGATGACCGATCACCATCCATGAGCCTCTTCTGGCATGGATCACGTTGCTGTGTTTGCCAATCCAGCCAAGCCCTGCCTCTTCCGCCCAGGCTTTATCAAGCAGTGGTTCAGCATCCACGCAGACGCGCCAGAGACAATTAGGTCGGATTGTTTCCAGCCAGCGGCCGACCCGTCGAAGTCGCTGATTCACCACCCTGTGGTAATCCCTTCCCCAGGCGTAGCGGGCAACCGCCAGACGCTCTGGTTGGCGCTCGGCAGCAACGTGATAGTTCAAGCCCACCGCCAGGATGCTCTGGGCGCCTTCCAGCAGGCTTGCTGCTGAAAGCCGCCGCGGTGCCGCCATCCAGTTCATATCCGCCTGGTGGCCCGCTTCCAGCCAGCGCTGCAATGCGGCGGTCCGCATTTGCAACCGTTGGCTGCCTGGCAGTGAGGCGATGCCAACGGGGTCGAATCCCTCTTCCCTGGCCCGCTGCTTGAGGGCCAGGCTCAGCTCTGCAACGTTGGCTGGATCATTCAAAAACCTGACCTTAAAGTGGGCAACCTTTTGGCATCGTGCCGTGTCAGCTCCCTCCCAAGACTCCTCTTTGCGTGCCGCGCCCTTGTTGCGCTGGTTGGGAATCACGTTGGTGCTTCTGCTCGCATTACAGATCGGAGTTGTTCTCAGTGCGGCGGATTGGAGCGATGGTGTTTTTCAACAGCTACTGATTGAACGCCTTGTGAGCCAGGCTCCGATGGGTTTCGTCGGTTTGCTGTTGATGCTGATTGGGTCCCGTCTGGATCACCCGCAGCAGCTCCGCACACCGATTCGCTGGGTCGTCTGCATCATTTCCGCAGTTCTCGCCGTGGTGATGATCGCAGTGGTTCCGCTTGGAATCACAGGGAATCAGTCTTTGATGGGAGAGGCCGATCAGACCCTTGAGCAAAGGCGCAGTCAGTTGGAAATGGCCCGTCAGCAGTCGGCGAATCCAGAGAATGTGAAGGTTCTCGGTGAGCAATTGGCCCAGGCAGGTCAGCTTCCAGCTGATGCCACCGAGGAGGACAAGATTCAGGCTGCCCAGACGTTCATTGATAAACAGCTGTCACAGATGACTGAGCAGATTCAGCAGGCTGAACGCCAGCGTGATCTCACGATCAATCAGCGTTTCTTCGGCGGCACCATCAGTGCTGCAGTGCTTGCAGTGGCACTGGTCTTGCTTGCTCTCGGCGCTGTCCTCTGACCGCTGGTTAGGTTGGTGGGACTCGTTGGCTCTCGGCCCCCGGCGTTCCTTGGTTCAGTCCAATCCAAGACCTGACCTGCCGCTCAGCGCCAGGCTTCAGAATGATCTCAAGAATGACCTGATTGCGGGTCTTCTGGTGGTCATTCCGCTTGCCACCACCATCTGGCTGTCCACGATTGTCAGCAAATTCGTGCTGGCTTTCGTCACATCGATTCCAAAACAGTTCAATCCATTCATCAATCTCAATCCTCTGCTGCAGGATTTGATCAATCTGGCGCTCGGGCTGACCGTTCCCTTGATGGGAATTCTGTTGATCGGGCTGATGGCGCGAAACATCGTTGGTCGATGGCTGCTCGAATTCGGAGAGGGAACTCTGCAGCGCATCCCTCTAGCCGGTTCCGTTTACAAGACCCTCAAGCAACTCCTGGAAACGTTTCTCCGCGATAACTCACGGCGCTTTCGTCGCGTTGTGCTGGTGGAGTACCCGCGAGAAGGTCTTTACAGCGTCGGTTTTGTCACAGGCCAGGTTGGACCTTCCCTTCAGTCAGATCTTGGTCAGAACCTGCTGAGTGTGTTCATCCCGACGGCACCCAACCCCACCACAGGTTGGTACACCCTTGTGCCCGAAGCGTCCGTCAGAGAACTCGATATTTCCGTTGAGGATGCTTTCAGAACGATCATCTCCGCTGGCATTGTGAATCCGGATGAACGCGAAGCACCGGTGAATCGCAGTTTTTCCAGTTTGATCGCTCAGCTCAGAGCTTCTGTGGCACCCTCATCGTCCTGAGTCGTTCGTTCGATACTTTTCGCTGCTTATGCAAACCCGAACCCTCTCCCGTGAGCTTGCACTGTTTGTTCTCGGTCAGTGCGCTGAGCGAGAGCGTTCCTCGGCGGCGCAGGACAATCTTGAGACACTGCTTCAGAAAGCCCTCGACAGCCTGATGCAGCACTGGCGCGAGGTGCTTGATCATTGCGCTGGGGATTTGGAAAAGGCTCAGCAGTCACTGCTCGACAGCGAGTTGCAGGACGGCAGTGCCTCCACTGATATCGCCGCTGTGCGTACCCATCTGCGCGACACGCTCACTGGCGCCGAACAGGTGCTCAATGGTCTTTCGGCCAGTCTTGAGTTGCCTCGTCTTCTGGCGCTTGCTGATCAAGAACAGGTTCGACAGGAAGCCATGCGTCGAATTCAGCTCGTCCTGAAGTCTCGGCAGGACATCGACAATCAACTGGATGGAGTCATGGAGGGTTGGAGACTCAGCCGACTGCCTCGCATTGACCGCGACATCCTGCGCCTGGCAGTGGTCGATCTCCGTTCCATGAACACGCCGGCTTCCGTGGCCTGCAGTGAAGCCGTGGAGCTGGCCAATCGCTACAGCGATGAACAGGGCCGTCGCATGATCAATGGAGTTCTGCGGCGTCTTCAGAACGCCACCGCTTAGGCGCTGCCTTTATTCGAATGGTTTACGACTGGTTCAATCGAAGCCCCGAGGCTCCTCAGCCTCCTGAGCAGCCATCGAAGTCTGAGCAGACCATCGACCCTGCAACCACTCAGGACAGCTCAGCAGAGACCGCATCGGTCGAAGAATTATCCCAGTCCGAACTGGAGCCAGCTGAATCCGCTCAGGAGTCAACGGATCAGTCCGCCGATGCTTCCGCTGAGGATGACCCGCTTGAGTGGGCACGGCAGGCCTATGCCCGTCTGAAAGCCCAGAAGGAGCTTGAAAAGACCACGCAGTCAGTGGCGCCGGAATCATCCGTCAGTGCTGAACCGATTGCGGTGTCTCCCGAGCCACCTGCGTCCGACTCTGCGGTTCCCGCATCGGAACCCGATTCGCCCAAGCCGTCTGCTCAACAACAGTCTTCTGCTCAACAACAGCCGTCTGCACCAGTTGCTGTTCCTGTTGAAACGCCTGTACCCGCACTGTCTCTGCTTGAGCAGGCTGCGGCTCAGCGGCAGGAACGACAGCAGCAGCTGGAGCAGGCTTCAGCCCCAGTTGCTGCTGAACCAGCAAAGGCCGATTCTGTTCAGCCTCAGCAGACCGCTGATCAGTCCGATGAACCCAGTCTTGGTGAGTTCGATGAAACGTTCACCTGGTCAGCAGAGGTCCTTGCTGCCCAAGGGGTTCGGGCTGATCAGATCACCCTCGAAGAGATCGACTGGCTTGGCCGTCTGCGTCAGGGTCTCGAAAAGACCCGTCAGGGCTTTGTCACAGGTTTGCTGGAAAATCTTGGTGACGACCCGCTCTCACCGGAGGTACTTGACGACCTCGAGACGTTGCTTCTGCGCGCAGATGCTGGAGTTCAGGCCACCGATCAGGTGCTTGATGCTTTGCGACGGCGCATGAATGAACAGGTGGTGGATCCCACTGAAGGCATCCGCTTCCTCAAGGAACAATTGCGTGATCTGCTCGACCAGCCCACGCTTGACAGTGGCGTGAAGTTGCTGGCTCCTCAGCGTGATCAGCTCAATGTGTGGCTGATGGTTGGTGTGAATGGTGTCGGCAAGACCACCACGCTCGGCAAACTCGCCAACCTCGCGGTCCGTAGTGGTTACTCGGCGATGATCGCCGCAGCCGACACCTTCAGGGCTGCGGCGGTTCAGCAGGTGCAGGTCTGGGGAGACCGCAGTGATGTGCCAGTGATTGCCAATGCCTCATCCAACGCTGATCCGGCAGCTGTGGTCTTCGATGCCATTGGAGCCGCCCGTGCCAAGGGCACTGACCTGGTGCTGGTGGACACGGCCGGTCGCCTGCAGACGAAGCACAACCTGATGGAGGAACTGGAGAAAATTCGTCGTGTTGTGGATCGACTGGCTCCAGAAGCTCATGTGGAATCTCTGCTCGTGCTCGATGCCAGCCAGGGACAGAATGGCCTTAAACAGGCGATGGCGTTTGCCAAAGCCGCTGGACTCACAGGGGTGGTGATCACCAAGCTCGACGGCACGGCCCGAGGCGGGGTGGCTCTGGCGGTGGCCTCTGAGGCTGGTCTGCCGATCCGCTTTATCGGAGCCGGTGAGGGGATCCGGGATCTGCGTCCGTTCAATAGTTTCGAGTTTGTTGAAGCCCTGCTGGCGGGTCGCTGACGTTCATCCCTCAACGGCGGATTGAGGGGTTCAGCTTTCTCGGGTCAGAGTTGCTACCTTGCGGTTCCTGCCGGGGGTTGCCGTGAGCAGCAATCCATCACGGCGCCATCCGGCTTCCCCGCTTCGTCCTGGGCCTTCGTCTCTGACAGCGACAACATCACTGCGTCAGTTGCTGGACAGTCTGTCCAAGGAACAGTGCGCCAATCAGGAGCTGCTGGTTTCGATTGGTTTTGCTCTGCGCAGTTTCACCAACCTCAATCGGTTTCTTGAGCTTGTCCCCGTGGTGGCTGCTCGTCTGGTGGGGGTTGATGGAGCACTGCTCATCCCATTTCAGGCCGACGGGCGGCTGTGGACTGACCAGTTGCAGATGCTGTCCGTGCTGCGCTCGGAGACGTTGCTTCAGGCGGTGATCAACCATGAGCCTGGACGTTCGGCCGGGTTTGGCTCCGATGATGCCCTTGTGCTTGGCCTGGATCGACTGGTGCAGAGTCACCTCGGATCGGCCGGTGTTTTCGCCACTTCTCTGGTGGCTCGAGGTCGCCAGCGCGGACGTCTCTATGTGTTCAACACGTCTGGCTCGCTGGTCTGGAGTGACGCCCATCGGCGCAATGTGCAGCTGGTGGCAGATCTCACAGGGGTTGCGATCGAAAACGATCAGATGCTCCAGGAGGCCCGTCTGCATGAGCGAATGGATCGCCAGCTCAGCATTGGTGCCGAGATTCAGGCCCAGTTGCTGCCGGATCATTGTCCGGTGATTGAGGGTGTCGAACTGGCGGCCCGTTGCCGTCCGGCTTTTCAGGTGGGTGGTGATTACTACGACTTCATCCCCACGCGTCCGGAGTTGATCGGTCGTCGTCGTGAGCGTGGTCGCTGGTCACTGGTGATGGGCGATGTGATGGGCAAGGGTGTTCCAGCCGGTCTGTTGATGACGATGCTGCGCGGCATGTTGCGTGCGGAAGTGCTGAGCGGATTACCGCCGGACCGCATCCTTCATGACCTCAACCAGCTCGCGCTCGAGGATCTGTCCCAGTCGCATCGCTTTGTGACGCTGTTCTATTCGGACTTTGATCCGCGAACGCGTCGACTTCGCTTTGCCAATGCTGCCCACAATCCACCGTTGATCTGGCGGGCTCAGCAACGCTGCATCAGTCGTCTGGATGCACCGGGTCTGTTGATCGGTCTGCAGCCTGAGGCGGAATACGGAAGTGGTTCCACGGTGCTCGAACCCGGCGATGTGTTGTTGTATTACACCGATGGCGTCACCGAGGCTCCGGGGTTGACCGGTGATCGTTTCGATGAAGCGCGTCTGATCCGTAACCTTGAGACCGCCTGTCGTTCGGGTACCGGTTCGCAGGGAATCCTTGATCAGTTGTTCGGTCGTCTTGATCGCTTTGTAGGAGCAGACAGACAGCTCGAGGATGATGCCTCGATGGTGGTTCTCAAGGTTCGGGAAGAGGTGATGTTGCCATCGGTTCCACGGTCTCCGGCCTGACAAGCTGAATGAATCTGTGTTGAGGGTCGTCCATGGCCGGTGGAGTGACGGGCGGAGGCTCCGCCACCTGGAGTGATCGGTTCGAACAGGGACTGCATCCCGCGATCGAACGGTTTAATGCCTCGATTGGTTTCGACATCCATCTCCTTCAGGAGGATCTGGATGGTTCAGTGGCCCATGCCTGCATGTTGGCCGAGTGCGGCGTGATTGAGTCGGAGGAGGCTGATCAGCTTTGCAGTGGTCTGGAACAGATCCGCGCAGAGGCGGCTGCCGGCAGCTTCAATCCCGGCCTCGACGATGAAGATGTGCACTTCGCTGTCGAGCGCCGGCTGATTGCTCTTCTGGGGCCGGTGGGAAAAAAGCTCCACACCGGCCGCAGTCGCAATGATCAGGTGGGCACGGATCTGCGTTTGTGGCTTCGTCGTCGAATCGATGAGCTCGACCCGCAGGTGCGGATGTTTCAGACGGCTCTTCTGCGTCAGGCGCTTGAGCACCGCAACACGCTGATTCCTGGTTACACCCACTTGCAGAGGGCGCAGCCCGTTTGTTTGGCGCACCATCTGCTTGCTTACGTGGAGATGCTCGAGCGGGATCGTCAACGGTTTCAGGATGTGCGCAAGCGTGTCAACTGCTCACCGCTGGGTGCCGCAGCTCTGGCTGGAACGCCGGTGCCGATTGATCGGCGCAGCACCGCCGCAGCCTTGGAATTCGAGGATATTTATGCCAACAGCCTTGATGCTGTGAGTGATCGCGATTTCGCTGTGGAGTTCTCAGCTGCTGCATCCTTGTTGATGGTGCACCTCAGCCGTTTGGCCGAGGAGGTGATCTTCTGGGCCTCAGAGGAATGCGGCTTTGTGCGCCTGAGTGATCGTTGCGCCACTGGCAGCAGCCTCATGCCGCAGAAGAAGAATCCTGATGTTCCTGAACTGGTCCGTGGCAAGTGCGGTCGGGTCTTTGGTCATCTACAGGGGCTGCTGACCATGATCAAGGGCCTGCCGCTGGCCTACAACAAGGATTTTCAGGAAGACAAGGAAGCGCTGTTTGATGTGGTGAACACCAGCGTTCAGTGCATCGAGGCGATGACGATCCTGATCGAGGAAGGGCTGAGTTTTCGTCCTGATCGGCTGGAAGCCGCCGTTGGTTCTGATTTTTCCAATGCCACTGATGTGGCTGACTATCTGGTGTCCCGACAGGTCCCGTTCCGCGAGGCCTATCAGATCGTTGGTTCGGTGGTGAAGCAGTGTCTGAGTGATGGACTGTTGCTGCGTGATCTGAGCCTTGAACGTTGGCAGCAGTTTCATCCCTCCATTGACGCCGACCTTTTTGATGCCCTGGCGCCCCGTCAGGTTGTTGCCGCTCGTCTGAGTGAAGGTGGCACTGGCTTTGAGCGGGTCGAGGAGCAGTTGGCGCTCTGGAGCGAAAGGCTCGGGTTAGCGAATCAATGATCATTTCGCGAGACCGGGTCTACGCTGAGTAAGCCAGAGGTGATTGATCCTTCTTTGGATCCTGTACCGATGGCTTGTCTGATCCGATTGGGTCCTTTTTCTTCAGGTCCAGCAGTCAAGTGAGCATTTTTGTCGGCAATCTGCCCTTCCGCGCTGAGCAGGAGGACGTAATCGAACTGTTTGCCGCTCATGGAGAGGTCACGAACTGTGCCCTTCCTCTTGAGCGTGACACCGGTCGCAAACGTGGTTTCGCCTTCGTGGAGATGGTCGATGAAGCGGCTGAAGCCGCGGCGATCGAAGCTCTCCAGGGCGCTGAGTTAATGGGTCGTCCCCTCCGCATCAACAAGGCTGAGCCCCGCGGAAGTGCACCTCGTCGTGGTGGTGGCGGCTACGGCGGCGGTGGTGGTGGTGGCGGCTACGGCGGCGGCGGTGGTGGCGGCTACGGCGGTGGCGGCGGCGATCGTCGCTCCGGTGCACGTGGTTGGGAAGATCGCAGCTATGGAGGCGGTTCGTCCGGTGGTGGAGCTGCTGGCGGTGGCGACCAGTCCGGTTCTGCTTACGGAGGTGGTGTTGAAGAGGGTCGCCGCAGTCGTCGTCGTGGTGGTGCTTCCCAGACCGATGGTGGTGGAAGCGGTTATGGCGGTGGTGGAGATGACTACGGCGGCTATGGCGGCGCCGAAGGCTGATTCACCGATTTGTTCAGTTCAGTTTTTAAAGCCCGGCATCTGTGAGTTGCCGGGCTGAACGTTCCAGCACCCTGAGGTCTGACCCTGTCCGCTGGGCTTGCTCACCGAGCTCGCGTCGCCAGTGGCGGGCACCTGGGACTCCTTCCACCAGTTGCACCAGGTGGCGGCAGAGATCCCACAGACGGCCACCCCGTTCCAGGTGGCGTTCGGCATGGGGCATCAGGCCTTTGATTACATCCGAGGCTTTCACGGCCCGTGGAGCCTCGCCATAGATCAGGGCATCCATGGTTGCCCAGCGCAGAGGATGGGCATAGGCGGCCCGGCCAACCATGGCGCCGTCGCAATGATGCAGAGCAGACAGGCACTGCTCCGGGGTGTCGAGTCCGCCGTTGAGCTCGATCATGAGCTCGGGCCTTCGTTGTTTGAGCGCGATCACCCGCTCATGCTGTAACGGAGGGATCGTGCGGTTCTGTTTGGGATCGAGGCCATCCAGCCAGGCTTTGCGAGCGTGCACGCTGAAGCGGCTGGCACCGGCCGCGGCCACCTGATCCACAAAAGCAGTGAGCAGGGTGTCGCTATCGAGATCATCGATACCCACCCGGTGTTTCACCGTCACCGGCAGGCCAGTGGCGGACACCATCGCTTCCACACAGCGCGCCACGCGTTCGGGTTCTGCCATCAGGCAAGCTCCGAAATTGCCAGCCTGAACCCGTGGACTTGGGCAGCCCACATTGAGGTTGATTTCGTCATAGCCCCAGTCCGCTGCCATGCGAGCGGCCTCTGCGAGCAGTTGTGGCTGATCACCGCCAACTTGGAGGGCGATCGGATGCTCCTCCACATCGAAGTCGAGCAGGCGTTCCCTTCTCTTGGTGTAGTGAAGCGCCTGGGCCACCACCATTTCGCTGTACAGCAGTGCATGACAGCTGATCTGGCGCATCAGCTGGCGAAAATGCCGATCTGTGCAGTCCAGCATTGGAGCGATGCTGAAGCGCCAGCAAGGTTCCCGATCGGTTCTGGTGTGGGAATCCATCCCTCCATGCTGCCTGGTTCCTGGTTCCTAGTTGTCTAGAACGGTTTCATCAATAACCCGCCATCAGTGATGCCCTCCACTATCGAAAAGTGGCTGTTGAGCAGACGCTCCATGCTGGTTGCCACGGTTTCAGGTCTGGTTGGTGTTTTCCGTGCTCCGAAGCAGGTTTCCGCAGCCTCTGATGCGTCGGATTCCCAGTGGAATCTCTCCGATCAGGAGTGGAAGAAACGTTTGTCGCCAGAGTCTTATCAGGTGCTTCGCAGGGAAGGCACCGAGCCCCCGTTCACCAGTGCGCTGAACAGCGAGAAGAGGTCGGGCATCTATCACTGTGCTGGTTGCGATCTTTCGCTGTTCTCATCGCAGGCCAAGTACGACAGTGGCACTGGCTGGCCAAGCTTCTGGCAGCCTCTGGCAGGTGCCATCGACACGAAAGTAGATTTCAAGTTGATTGTTCCGCGCACGGAATACCACTGCAGCCGCTGCGGCGGCCATCAGGGTCATGTGTTCAATGACGGTCCCAGGCCCACCGGCAAGCGCTACTGCAACAACGGCGTCGCACTGCGCTTCCAGGCCGCTTGACCTGATTGTGATCGGCGGTGGTCCGGCCGGCTACATGGCAGCGATCACCGCGGCAGAGCAGGGTCTGCGCCAGGTTGTGGTTCTGGAAGCCACGCCGGAGCCACTTCAGAAGGTTCGCATCAGTGGTGGAGGCCGCTGCAATGTGACCCATGCCTGCTGGGATCCGGCGGAACTGTCCAGCCATTACCCCCGTGGCAGTAGGCCTTTGCGTGGCCCATTCAGTCGTTTTGCCTGTGGTGATGCGATTGCCTGGTTTGATGAGCATGGCCTCACCCTTGTTGAGGAACCTGACGGACGCATGTTTCCGCAGCAGAACCGTTCGGAGGCGGTGATCCACTGCCTGCAGAACGCTGCGACTGCGGCGGGTGTGCAGCTGCGGACCAAAGTGATGGTGCAGCAGGTTGCGGCGCAGACGGATGGTGGTTTTGTGGTTGAGGGGCGTGGGCTGGAGCAGCCATTGAAGGCTCGCAAGCTGATGCTGGCCACCGGTGGTCATCCCAGTGGTCGACAGCTTGCGGAGTCCCTCGGTCATCAAGTGGTGCCGCCTGTTCCCTCTTTGTTCAGCCTGTCGCTGAGTACCAAAACACTTGCTGCCTGCAGCGGCATTGCCATTGATGACGTGAACCTTGATCTGAAGCTCGGGGATCAGCGCTTCCGGCAGACCGGTCGGGTGCTGATCACTCACCGCGGACTCAGTGGTCCTGCAACGCTGCGCCTCTCCGCTTTTGCGGCCCGGGCACTTCATCAAAGCCACTACAAGGGAGAACTGAAGGTGGACTGGAGTGGCGGCCTGGGCCGCCAGGGTGTTGAGCAGAGGCTGCGGCAGTGGCGGTTGGACAAGGCTCGACGCACCTTGATTGCGGCCAATCCGTTTGAACACTTGCCGCGTCGCTTGTGGCAAGCCTTTCTGTCTTCCGTTGCTTTGGATGTTGAGCGCCGTTGGGCGGATCTGCCCTTGAAGGCTGAGCGTCATCTGGTCGACATTCTCTGCGCTCAGCGGCTGCTGATTCAGGGCCGGGGCCCATTTGGTGAGGAGTTCGTCACTGCTGGTGGAGTGGCCCTGGGCGAAGTGAACCTGGCCACGATGGAAAGTCGTCGCTGTCCAGGGCTCTATGTCGCAGGCGAACTGCTGGATGTGGATGGTGTCACCGGTGGATTTAACTTCCAGGCCTGCTGGAGCGGCGGCTGGCTGGCGGGACAGGCCATTGCAGCTGTCGAAACCGCAGGAGCTCGCTACTGAATCTGATCAAACACACTGAACATCGGCAGATACATCGCCAGCAGGATTGAGCCAACAATGCCTCCCACCACCACGATCATTGCCGGTTCCAGCATTGATGTGAGTGCCTTAACGGATGTGGCCACCTCGTCTTCGTAGAAGTCGGCCACCTTGCTAAGCATCCGGTCCATTTCGCCGGTCTCCTCGCCGATCGAGAGCATGCTCAGGGCCATGTCCGGCAGAACCTTCTGCCGCGTCAGTGCCGCGCTCAGCAGAACGCCTTCCTGAACCATTGCTCTGGAGTCGAGGATGGCATCGGAAATAATCGAATTTCCCGCTGTTTCACTGGAGATTTCCAGTGACATCAGGATCGGAACCCCGGCTTTGGTCAGTGAGCTGAAGATCCGGCAGAACTGGGCGGTTGCGGTTTTCATGATCAGATCACCGAACAGCGGCAGTTTCAGCGTCAAGCGATCCACAACTCGTCGGCCTTTATCAGTCGCGTAGTAGCGGCTGAACAACCAGACAGCCACAAGCAGCCCACCGGCGAAGACGAGGGACGCTGAAGAACGCAGAAGCTTGCTCAGATCCACCATCAGCTGGGTGAACAGAGGCAGCTCTGCGCCCAGATCTTCAAAGATGTCTGCGAAGGTCGGGATCAGAAAAATGGTCATGCCCAGGAACACCAGGATTGCGATCACCAGCACTGCCACGGGGTAGCCCAATGCACCTTTGATCTGGTTCTGCAGACGCGCGTTGTCCTCCAGAAGTTTGGACAGCCGTTTCAGGGATTCATCGAGTACTCCGCCAGCTTCTCCGGCCTCCACCATGGCCACCGTCAGTTGATCGAACACCTTCGGCCACTGGCGCATAGCTGCTCCCATGGCTGTTCCCTGGTTGACCTCCATGCCAACAGCGGTGAGCGCTTTCTTGAACATCGGTAGCTTCTGCTGCGTGGCCATCAGATCGAGACTGCGCACGATCGGCACCCCTGCATCCACGAGCGCCGCAAGCTTGCTGGCCCAGACCGCTTTCTCCTTCACTCCAGGGGGTTTCTGGAAGGCCTCTCCCAGATCAATGGAGAGAAAGCTCCCGCCGGATGTCCCGTCGGCTTTGGCAGCAGTACCTTTTTTTCTGTTTCGTCCGGAACCGGTTTTGCTGGTACGCAACTCGGTGGCTTTGATGCCCCTTCGTCTCAACTGACGTTTCGCAGTGGTCACATCGTTGGCTTGGACCGTCATGGTCCGCTCCTGACCGGTCGCTGTGGTGTAGGTGGCAGTGAAGGTGGCCATGGCGTTGCTCTTACCTTCAGCTGCTCACAAGTCGTTCCAGCTCTGAGGGCTTGCTGGCTTTAGCCAGTGCTTCCCGCAGATTGATATCGCCATCTGTCACAAGATCTGCCAATGCTTTCTCCAGGGTCTGCATGCCCAGTTCACCGCCGGTCTGAATCTGTGAGTAGAGCTGGGCGGTCTTGCCTTCGCGAATCAGGTTGGCGATGGCCGGTGTGTTGATCATGATTTCCTGAGCCATCACCCGGCCGAACTGGCCAGGCTCGGGATTGCTGCGACGGCAGAGCGTCTGGGAGAAGACCGCCACCAGACTTCCGGACAGTTGCACGCGGATCTGGGTCTGCTGTACGGGCGGGAACACATCCACCATGCGGTCCACTGTCTGCGCTGCGGAACTGGTGTGCAGAGTTCCGAACACCAGGTGACCTGTCTCTGCTGCGCTGATCGCCAGTTGAATCGTCTCCAGGTCGCGCATCTCACCCACCAGGATCACGTCCGGGTCTTCTCGCAGTGCTGCCCTGAGCGCATTGCCAAAGCTGCGGGTGTCTTCATTGAGCTGGCGCTGGTGGACGAGACTTTGGTCGCTTTTGTAGACGAACTCGATCGGGTCCTCAATCGTGAGGATGTGCTCGGCGCGGGTGTGATTGATGTGGTCCAGAAGAGCCGCCAGGGTGGTGGTTTTGCCTGAGCCAGTGGGTCCGGTGACCAGCACCAGCCCCCGTGGTCGCTTGCTGGTTTCGACCACCACCGGTGGCAGGTTCAGCATCTCGATGCTTGGGATGGAACTGCCCAGTGCCCGCAGACAGGCCGCGTAGCTGCCTTTCTGGCGATAGACGTTCACCCTGAAGCGGGCCACTCCCTTCAGGCCGTAGGCGCAGTCGAGTTCCCATGTCTGCTCCAACGTCTTGCGCTGGCTGTTGTTGAGCATTGAGAAGATCAACCGGTTGCAGCTCTCTTCGGGCAGAGCTTCATCACGCATCGCTCGCAGTTGACCGCTGAAGCGTCCGTAGGGGGGCTGGCCGCTGGCGATGTGCAGATCACTGCCTCCGCCTTTGACCAGCTCTTCCATCAGGTCTTCAATCATCAGCTCCATCGCTCGCTCCTCAGTGACGTGGGGTCAGGCAGTACGGACATTCCAGCCAACCTTCCTGGAGTCCGCCACCACAGCTGCTGCAGGTGAGTGTGCTCAGGGCTCTGGCCCGTCGCTCCGATTCCAGGCCGGAATCGGTGAGCACCATGCGGCCCACTTCCTCCAGGGTCGTGTGTCCTTCTCTCACCAGATCGAGGCTGTAGCCCAGCAGGGTTTTCATGCCTCCCTCAAGGGCCAGCTGGCGCACCATGTCAGTGGTGGCACCTTTGGCCACGGTGGTCGCCAGCTCCTCGTTCATACGCAGCACTTCGTAGACCCCCACTCGCCCTTTGTAACCACTGCCCTGACACTGGGGGCAGGGATTGGCCTCGCCTTCATGGTGGTTGGCTCTAAAGAAACTGACGTTTGCCTCACTGCTTGCCATCAGCCCGAAGCGACCGAGCTCCTCTGGATCTGGCCGGTAGGCGATTCGGCACATGGAGCAGACCCGCCGAAGCAAACGCTGGGACACGATCCCGATCAGTGAGGCGCTGACCATGAACGGCTCCACGCCCATCTCACCAAGGCGGGCGATGGCGCTGGGAGCATCGTTGCAGTGGAGGGTGGTCAGCACCAGGTGACCGGTGAGTGCCGCTTCGATGGCTGTTTTCGCCGTTTCCAGATCGCGCGTTTCACCCACCAGCAGCACGTCCGGGTCCTGACGCATGAAGGCCCTCAGTGCCTGGCTGAAGTCAAAGCCTTTTTCCCGGTTCACCTGACACTGGGTGATCCCCGGCAGGGCGTATTCGATCGGATCCTCCACCGTGGAGATATTGATGCCCGGTTCGTTGCGTTCCGCCAGCAGGGAGTACAGCGTTGTGGATTTCCCTGATCCGGTCGGTCCTGTGACCAGGATCATTCCGAAGGGCTTGGACCCCAGGGTGCGCACCAGCGTCAGAGCTTCCGGATTGGAAATCAGCTTGTCGAGCCCCAGCTGCGTGGCGGAGCTGTCCAGAAGCCGCAGAACGATTTTCTCCCCGTAGCGGCTCGGCAGACTGTTGACCCGGAAATCCACGGTCCGGTTCTGGAAGCGGCGTCGGATGCGGCCGTCCTGGGGGAGCCTGCGTTCGGCGATGTCCAGCTCCGCCATGATCTTGAATCTGGAGGTCACGGCAGGCACCAGCCGGCTCGGAAGCGGTTCGATCTGTCTCTGCAGCACGCCGTCCTGACGAAAGCGCAGTTGGAGGCCGGCCTGCTGAGGTTCCACATGGATGTCGCTGGCACCCAGTTCAAGGGCCTGCATCAGGATGCGATCCACCAGATCGATCACCGGTGAGCGTTCTGCATCGTTGAGCCCGGATTCAAGATCGACCGGTTTCGAGGAGTCGGCATCATCCTCATTTGGATCGGCTTCCAGCACCCCGTCGACGCTGAAATCTTTGAGGTAGGAGGTGGCGGTCTCCGCCACGGTTTCGGTTTTTGAATTTTCCGGATCCGTGGGCTGGCTGTTGGTCGCCACTTCAGCGTTGGATTGCTGCGACTTTTCCGTGATTGCCGGTTCCTGGTAGGGCGCAGCAGCTTCCTCGCTGACAGTGGGTTTCCTGCTGAGCAGCTCCGTCAGGCTCTCTGCAAGCGCGGCATGACGAATGGGATCAAATCCCATGGTCTCCAGTTCTTCGAGCAGAACCGGTTCATCAGCGATGCCAAGATTGCCTGGAAGGGTCCTCTGAAGGAGCAATTCCAGTTCCAGAGGCCGGCTTTTGTCGCTCACGGATCAAATTCGCAGAAAGGTGCGGGCTTCCCCCGCTTGTGGGAGGACTGCCTCACCTATCAACATGTCTAGACGTGAATTCGCAACCGGTCAGCATGAGTGGCGATGCTTCCACCCCAGCGCAGGATCCGTCATCGGCTGGTTCCGACGGCCAGCAACCTGCAGTGAATCCAACCGAAACTTTGGACACGACACCAGCCGTGGATGAGGCATCGTCTGCTGAAGGCGCAGCCGCATCGGAGTCAGCTTCCCAGTCCGTGGACAACGAGGCCCGTCTTGAGCAGCTCGAGAAGGAACACTCCGCTCTGAGAGAGGAGCATGAGGTGTTGCGCGGTCAGTACGTTCGCATCGCTGCCGACTTCGACAACTTTCGCAAGCGTCAGAGTCGTGACCAGGACGATCTCAAGCTTCAGCTCATCTGCAGCACTCTCAGTGAAATCCTTCCCGTCGTGGATAATTTCGAGCGTGCTCGTCAGCAGCTCGATCCTCAGACGGAGGAAGCCCAGGGGCTCCACCGCAGCTACCAGGGGCTCTATAAACAGCTGGTTGAGGTGCTCAAACAGCTGGGTGTTGCTCCGATGCGAGTGGTCGGCCAGGAGTTTGATCCAACCCTGCACGAGGCCGTGCTGCGTGAGCCCAGTGAGGAGCATCCAGAAGACGTGGTGATTGAGGAGCTGCAGCGCGGCTATCACCTCGACGGCCGCGTCCTGCGTCACGCCATGGTCAAGGTGTCAATGGGGCCTGGCCCGCAACAGGCTGCCGGCAGCGAGACGTCCACCTCTGATGCCGAGGTCGCGTCTGAAGGGGAGGCTTCGGGAGATGCCAACAGTTGATCAGACATCTGCTTTTACTGTGATCTTCGGGACGTCCAGCTGATGGCCGATTATTACGAGCTGCTCGGTGTCAGCAGGGATGCCGATGCCGACACCCTCAAACGGGCCTATCGGCGATTGGCTCGCCAGTACCACCCCGACATCAACAAGGATCCGGGCGCAGAGGATCGCTTCAAGGAGATCGGTCGCGCCTACGAGGTGCTCAGCGATCCCCAGACCCGAGGCCGCTACGACCAATTCGGTGAGGCTGGGCTCGGGGGTGCTGCTGGCATGCCCGACATGGGCGACATGGGTGGTTTCGCTGATATTTTTGAAACCTTCTTCAGTGGGTTCGGTGGGGCCGCCGGTGGTGGTCGTCAGCAACGTCGCCGTGGCCCTCAGCAAGGGGATGACCTTCGTTATGACCTCACGATCGACTTCGAGCAGGGGGTGTTCGGACAGGAGCGGGAGATTCGTGTTCCTCATCTGGAGACCTGCAGCACCTGCTCCGGCAGTGGTGCCAAGAGCGGCAGTGGTCCCACCACCTGCTCCACCTGTGGTGGAGTCGGCCAGGTGCGCCGGGCAACCCGGACCCCTTTCGGCAGTTTCACCCAGGTGGCTGAATGTCCCAGCTGCAATGGCAGTGGTCAGGTGATTGCTGATCCTTGCAATGCCTGCGGCGGTCAGGGCGTGACTCAGGTGCGCAAGAAGCTGCGCATCAACATTCCAGCCGGTGTTGACACCGGTACCCGTCTGAGGGTGACCGGTGAGGGCAATGCCGGTCTTCGCGGAGGTCCCTCTGGCGACTTGTACGTGTTCCTGACTGTCAAACCACACCCCTCCTTGCAGAGGGACGGATTGACGGTCCACTCTGAGGTGAAGGTCAGCTACCTCCAGGCGATCCTTGGAGACACCATCGAGGTGGACACCGTGGATGGTCCAACCAGCCTTGAGATTCCTGCTGGGACTCAACCCAATGCTGTTCTGACTCTGGAAAACAAAGGCATTCCCAAGCTGGGTAATCCTGTGGCCCGCGGCAATCAGCGCATCACGGTCAATGTGAAGCTCCCCACCCGTCTCAATCATGAAGAAAGGGGACTGCTTGAGGAGCTTGCCGGTCATCACTCCGCCAGGGGAGAGCAGCATCACCACCACAAGAGCGGTCTGTTTGCACGTCTGTTCGGACAGCGTTGACCATGACGGAACGTCTCCCCGATCGTCAGCTCGATCTCTGTGGGACGCCATGTCCGCTCAATTTCATTCGCTGTCGGCTCACGCTTGAGAGCATGACCTCCGGTCAGTGCCTTCAGGTGGATCTTGATCCTGGTGAACCTGAAGAGATGGTGGTTCCGGGACTGCGTCGTGATGGCCATCAGGTCCATGTGGAGCGCCTCTCCGATGCTCAGGTGCGGCTGAAGGTGATCTGTGCCGGTGATTAGCCATCAACTGCATCCGGGCATGGTTGTTGCACTTCAGGCCAACTACCTCGAGGTGGAGCTTGAGGCCCCGCCTGTCGATGTTCCTCCCCGTCTTCTCTGCACACGTCGCACCCGACTCAACCATCGTGGTGCAGCGGTCCATGTGGGTGATCGTGTACGGGTGGAAGCCATTGATTGTGATCACGCCAGGGCCGTGGTTGCCGATGTGGAACCTCGGAGCAGTTTTCTGGTTCGTCCTCCCGTGGCCAACGCCTCCTGCATCCTGGTGGCGGTTGCCGTTGAGCAACCTGCTCTTGATGCCGATCAGGTCAGCAGGTTTCTGCTCACGGCTGAGAAGACCGGATTGCAGGTTCTGCTGGTGCTGACCAAGTGCGATCTGCTGGATGCCGATGCTCTGTCACAACTACGCCAACGTCTGCAGGGATGGGGCTATGAACCGATTCTTGTTTCCACGCGTTCTGGCATGGGGCTTGAGGAGCTGCGCGCGCACCTGGCGACCGTTCCGATCTCTGTGCTTTGCGGCCCCTCGGGGGTGGGAAAGAGTTCGTTGCTGAATGGTCTCCTGCCAGGACTGGCGTTACGGGTGGGTGAGGTGTCAGGTCGCCTGCAGAGGGGGCGTCACACCACGCGTCATGTGGAATTGCATGCGTTCTCCCCTGGCTCCAGGGTTGCCGACACTCCGGGGTTCAACCGCCCGGAGTTACCGGATGATGTCTCCAATCTGGAGGTGCTGTTCCCAGAGCTGCGTGTCCAGCTTGACCAACATCCCTGCCGTTTCCGTGACTGCCTGCACCGCGATGAACCGGGCTGTGGTGTGACCCGCGACTGGGAGCGTTATCCCAAGTATCGCAAAGCTGTGGAGGAGCTTCTTGAGATCAGCCGCCCATTCCGGGCAGGTTGAGGTCGAGGCCGCCGGTGAGTTCCTGCATCCGCTCCTTCATGGTGCCAGTTGAGCGTTCGTAGGCCGATTGAAGCGCTGCGAGTGTGGCGGCTTCAGCAGCTTCCTGCCCTTCACTAAGCAGACTGGGATCCAATTTCACACGCAGTGGCTGCTGGTTGCCGGAGAGCCAGATGCAGGCTCGTCCGTCTTCGCTGCTGCCTTCGATCTCCATGGCATCGAGCTCTTCCTGCAGTTTCTGAGCGTCTTGCTGGATCTGCTGTGCCTTGCGGAAGGCTTCGGTGAGCTGTCCAAAATTGGGAAGTCCGAACCCGGCCATGGCATCGCTGAAGGAACAGAAAGGTTAGGCCGCCATCTCGAATCCCAGTCGTTTCACTTCAGGCTGGAGCTGGATGCCGTGGGCATCGGCCACCTCCCGTTGCACCAAGCCGATCAGGTTACGGATATCGGCAGCTCGGGCTCCACCGGTGTTGACAATGAAATTGGCATGCACTTCAGAGACCTGCGCCCCACCGACACGTCGGCCTTTCAGGCCAAGGCCCTCGATCAAACGACCGGCCTTGGCAGGTTCTGGATTGCGAAAGACGCTGCCACAGCTCGGTTGTTTGTAGGGCTGGGTGCTGGTGCGATGGTTGAGATTTCCGCTGGTGCGTTGTTGCAGCTCGACCGGATCATGACCTGCTTCAAGCTGAAATTCAGCGGCCACGACCAGTAACGGCTGGGTTTGAAGAGCACTGTGGCGGTAAGCGAAATCGAGCGATTCCCGCTCAAGCCTCCTGATCCTGAAATCGTTGCCTTCCAGAGGAACGACATCCACGCTGATCAATCGTTCAGCTGTACAGCCACCCTGAGCACCGGCGTTCATCACAGCGGCTCCGCCCACCGTCCCAGGGATGCCCACGGCCCATTCAAGCCCCTGCAATCCTTTTCTCGCGGCACGCCTTGCCAGGGTTGGGATCGGTTCACCGGAGCTTGCCCGCACCCTGCCGCTCTGGGCATCCAGATCAAGTCCCTGCAACCGTCGCAGGCAGAGCGTGAGTCCTGGAAGCCCTGCATCAGCAATCAGCAGATTGGAGCCTGAACCGATCACGCGGAGGGGTAACCCTTCATTGGTTGCCCAATGAAGCAGGGTGGGAATCTGCTTGGCCTCATTCGGTTCGGCCAGCCATTGCGCCGGTCCGCCCACTCGCCATGTTGTGTAGTGGGCCAGGGAAACCCGCTCCTGCAGGATTCCCATGTCCTTCAGGTCTCTCAAGCTGTCAGTGTCGACTGACATGACGTCTGCTCCTGAAATGAGTTCGGTGAAAGCCGCGACCAGAGACTGTTCACATCACCGGCTCCCATCGCCAGAACGAGGTCATCAGCACAGCTGTGTTCCCGAACCAGATCAGCCAGCTCGTCCATGGTCTCGGCCACCAGAACCGTCTGATCGGAACTATGTTGCTGAATGCATGACGCCAGGCCTGAGCTGCTGACACCGGGGATGGGGGCTTCACCAGCTGAGAACACCGGAGCCAAGACAACGATGTCGACGTTGGAGAGCGCCAGCGCGAATTCATTCTGAAATTCCTGCGTGCGGCTGTATCGATGGGGTTGAAACACGGCCATCAGTCGTTTCGGGCTGCGTGGCAGCGGGCTTCGCCCACTGGACACCATGAGAGTGGCCATCGCCAGGGTCGCAGCCACCTCACTGGGATGATGGGCGTAGTCGTCCACCACCAGACGTCCCTGCCAGTCGCCGCGATAGTCGAAGCGGCGACCAGGTGTCTTGAGCTCGTTGAGGTGTTTGACCAGACGCTCGAGAGGGATTCCCTCCAAACGGCAGGCAGCGAGAGCTCCCAGGGCATTGCTCAGGTTGTGAATGCCTGGCAGCGGCAACGTAATTTGACCGACGTACTCGGATTGTTCATAGAGATCTGCAACCGTGTGGTCGCCCTCGAGGGCTACCGGCAGAGCGGCGAAATCAACGTTGTCGCTGCGTTGCACTGACCACCAGGCATCAGCTTGGAAGTGTTCGCTCAGGATCGGGTCGTCCTGATTGGCAAGCAGTCGACCGCAACCGGCTGCGAAGCGCCGCATGGTGGTGATCAGATCATCCAGATCCCTGTAATGGTCAGTGTGATCCAGTTCCAGATTGGTAATCACGCCCAGGGTTGCGTTGAATTTCACCAGGGAGCCGTCGGATTCATCGGCTTCTGCCACCAGCAGACGGCCTGAACCTGCATGTCCATTGCTTCCGTAGCAGGGAACGATGCCACCGATCACAGCGGTGGGATCTTCTCCAGCACTGTGAAGAAGTGAGGTAACCACCGTGCTCGTGGTGGTCTTGCCATGACTGCCCGCAACCGCGATTGAAGGCTGTTGATCGATCAGGGCAGCGAGCAGATCGGAGCGGTGCCAGACAGTCAGTTGCGATTGGCGGGCTGCAGCCAGTTCCGGATTGCTGTCAGGGATGGCGCTGCTGATCACCACCAACGGCGTTGCTACACCTCGTTTTTTCAGTTCATCAAAGTTCTGTGCCGTCTGGGAGGAGAAAGCAACCATCCCAAGCGACTGCAGCGCTTCCATTGCGGGAGACATCCTGCGGTCGGAGCCACTCACTCTGTGACCGCGGCTGAGCAGAATTCGAGCCAGGGCAGACATGCCAATTCCGCCCGCACCGATGAAGTGCACTGAGGAAGGGCTGTCAAGCGATCTGCTCAAAAACAAATGCCATGGACGCGCACCATAAATCAGCATTTCCTGCTGACCACTAATTGGCGCAGACTGTCGCGCTCGCTCCCTCAATCATTCGATGAAGAAGCTCATTCATTGGAAATTAGCGATTTCTGTATGATCAGCGGCCATCCTGCGGATTGTCCGCTTCTGTTATGACCCTGCGCGTTGCGATCAATGGATTCGGCCGAATCGGTCGCAATGTGATGCGGGGTTGGATCAGCCGTGGCGCAGACACCGATATCGAGATTGTCGGTGTGAATGCCACTTCAGACCCCAAGACCAGTGCTCACCTGCTCACTTATGACTCCATCCTGGGCAAGCTTGATCCCAGCGTGAAGATCGAAACCACTGACGACTCGATGATCGTCAATGGCAAGCAGGTGAAGTTCTTCTCCGATCGCAATCCCCTCAACTGCCCCTGGAAGGACTGGGGGGTCGATCTGGTTCTGGAGTCGACCGGTGTCTTCAACACCGATGAGAAGGCCAGCATGCACATCCAGGCCGGCGCCAAGAAGGTGATTCTCACCGCTCCGGGTAAAGGCCCCAAGGTCGGCACATTCGTGGTGGGCGTGAATGAGGATCAATACCGTCATGAAGATTTCGACATCCTCAGCAATGCCAGTTGCACCACCAACTGCCTCGCTCCCCTGGTGAAAGTGATCGATCAGTCGATCGGCATCAATCGTGGCCTGATGACCACCATTCACAGCTACACAGGCGACCAGCGGATTCTCGATAACAACCATCGCGATCTGCGCCGTGCCCGCGCTGCTGCTGTGAACATGGTTCCCACCTCTACCGGTGCAGCCCAGGCTGTTGCTCTGGTCTATCCCGCTGTGAAGGGCAAGTTCACCGGTATCGCGATGCGCGTTCCCACTCCGAACGTTTCAGCCGTTGACCTGGTGTTTGAGTCCAACCGTGCCTCCTCCGTCGATGAGATCAAGTCGATCCTCAAGGCTGCTGCTGATGGCCCCATGAGCAAGATCATCAAGTACGGCGATCTGCCCCTGGTGTCCAGCGACTACGCGGGTACCAATCAGTCGACCATCTTTGACGCGGATCTGACCCTTGCCATGGGCGACAACTTCTTCAAGATCGTTGCCTGGTACGACAACGAGTGGGGCTACAGCCAAAGAGTCGTGGACCTCGCCGAGGTGGTGGCCAGAAACTGGAAATGATCAGGATCTGATCTGATGGCTCATCCCTCCCTGCGGGAGGGATTTTTTTTGGTCATGCATCATTCAGTGAGGAGCCGAAGTGATCAAATCCTGCAGCGGCAACAGGACGTCTGGTGTCACTCCACACAATTGCATTGCTGTCGCCCGTGATCGAGCCGATCCGGTGGCTGCCCGGTTGATGGTCAATCCAGCGTTGTGCCCAGGCCGGTGGAAGACTCAGCACCAGCTCGAAATCCTCGCCGCCGTTGAGGCACCATTCGTCCCATCGGCTGCCTGAAGGCCAGTCCGTTGACTTTGGCAGCCATTCCCGCGTCAGCTGAGCACCGCAATGACTGCTGCTGCAAAGTGCCTGAACCGCTGCCAGAAGGCCATCGCTGCTGTCTGTGCCGGCGGCTCGCCAGGGCATGTCCTTGGGTTTTTGATCCAACAGAGTGTTCAAGGCATCCAGCCGCGGAATGGGTCGTTGATGCCGGGAGATGGCCAGGTCCCGCAGGCCGACCGTCAGCGTCTCGTTCTCATCAAGTGCTGGATCGCCCTGCAGAAGTGCAAGCCCCAGCCGGCTCAGGCCATGGGCTCCGCTGGTCACAAGCCAGTCACCTGGACAGGCATCAGCGCGGTGCAGACGCAGAGGGCCGACACGGCCCAGTGCGGTGACCGAGATCAGTCTTTGGCTGCCTGCGGAGCAATCCCCTCCCAGCAGGATGCCTCCGAAGCAGCTGAGAGCTTCGTTGATCCCGCGGTAAAGATCCTCCACCCAGCTCCAGTGAGTGTTTCCAGGTGCCACCAGAGCAACCGTGATCCCATCCACAGCAATGGCACCGCTGGCTGCCAGATCCGACAGGTTGGTCGCGACGGCCCGCCAGCCCACATCCTCAGGGCTAGTCGTGCGGTCACTGAAGTGAATGTCTTCCACCAGAACGTCGGTGTTCACAAGCAGCTGCCGGGTGTCGGCGGCCAGGGTGCACGTGTCATCAGCCAGCTGGCCCGGTGGAGCAAAGCAGGCCAGCCGCCTGAGCAGCTCCGCTTCACCCAGCTTCGCCAGTGTGAGCGTCACGGAGCTCAGGCGTGCTGCTGGAGTCGATCTGCACCTTCGACAACTCTGATCTTCTTGATCTCATCGTTGACGCCCAGTTCTTCGAGTACATCGAACCCGTCCACGACATAGCCGAAGGCTGCATTGCGCCCATCCACAAGATTCAGCCCTGCTGGCGTCAGCTCCGCTTCGTAGAGAAACAGAAAGAACTGGGATGAGCCGTCATCGAGGGCCTGATCGGAGTGTGCCCAACCCAACGTTCCCAGGGTGGCGAAGGGAAGCACTGGAGTGGCTTTGAACAGACCCACGTCTTCGAAGGTCTGGTTGTAGAGGGTTTCCGGCTCATCGGGAACACGGATTTCGAGGGGCACGTGACGTTCCTGCTTGGTTTTTGGATCCACATAGCCGATGTCAGGGCCTTTGGGATCGCCGCTCTGCAGGATGTAGAAGTCTTCGGCACGGTTGAAAGGCAATCCGTCATAGAAGCCCTTCAGGCTGAGATCGATGAAGGCACCGGCGGTGAGCGGTGCGTTGTAACCATCCACCACGGCAGTGAGATCGCCTTCCGTGGTTTCGATCACCACAGTGGCTCGGCCGGCCAGCCTTGGCAGGGCATCGAATTCCGAAGGGATCGCTGGCAGTCGGTCATCAATCAGCAGTGCTTCCAGATCACCGATCTGGCTGAGGGTCTGGCGCCGTGACTGGATAAATCCCGATTTGTCTTTGTCTTCAACGCGTTCCTGCAGAACGTTCAGGTCATCAGCTACCGCATCAAGGATCTGTTCAGCCTTTGATTGATCGTCGCTGGGCATCGCGGCGATGATTGCGCTCCTCCTATCGCTCAGCTGGGACTGGGTGCGCTTGAGGCCGCGTCCGAGAGCGCTCCAGCGCTTGGCACGCAGGTCATCACTGGTGCCTTCAAGCTGATGCTGAAGATCGCGCAGGTCCTGCTGATTCATGGGTAATGAATCGCGCAGGATCGCCGCTGGATCCTGCACGGCGTTTCCTTGGGGGAGTCCCGCCCAGGCCGCTGGGGTCCAGGTCACCCCAACCAGCATCAGCAGGCTGATAAGCCATGCGCTCAAGCGCTGAAATCCCAACCGAATCGCCAAGGAGAACCCCAGGTGCTGAAAGGACTTTGGCACAGCCGTATGATCCCCTGAACCGTTCGGCGGGAATGATCTCCAGCAACGACTTTCGCACCGGCACCACGATTGAGCTCGACGGTGCCGTTTGGCGCGTGGTCGAGTTCCTGCACGTGAAGCCTGGCAAAGGTTCGGCCTTCGTTCGCACCAAGCTCAAGGCTGTCCAGACCGGCAGCGTTGTTGACAAAACCTTTCGCGCCGGAGAGATGGTGCCTCAGGCTTTGTTGGAGAAAACCACCCTCCAGCACACCTACATGGAAGGTGAGGACTATGTCTTTATGGACATGTCGAGCTATGAGGAGACCCGGCTCACCGCTCAGCAGATTGGTGACAGCCGCAAATACCTCAAGGAGGGGATGGAAGTGAGTGTGGTCTCGTGGAACGAGAAGCCCCTTGAAGTTGAATTGCCCAACTCCGTTGTGCTGGAGATCACCCAGACCGACCCTGGCGTGAAAGGTGACACTGCCACTGGTGGAACCAAGCCTGCGATCCTCGAAACCGGTGCTCAGGTGATGGTTCCTCTGTTCCTTTCGATTGGCGAGAAGATCAAGGTGGATACCCGCAACGATTCCTACCTGGGTCGGGAGAGCAGCTGATCATGCAACTCGATCACGATCAGCTGCACAAGCTTTTGGATGTCCTGGGTGATAGTGATATCCAGGAGTTCCGCCTTGAAGGCGACGACTTTCGCCTGGAGGTTCGTCGCAACCTGCCGGTCACAGCGGTGGCTGCCCCGGTGGCCCCTGTTGTCCAGGCTGTGCCCCCGGCCCCTGTCGCTGATGTCCCTGCCCAGGGGGAAACAGCTTCAGCAGCCCCACCGCCTGCGGCGGGTTCCCGTTCTGATCTGGTTGATGTCACGGCACCGATGGTCGGGACTTTCTACACCGCTCCTGCTCCGGGGGAAGCTCCCTTCGTGGAGATCGGTAATCGGATCAATGCCGGTCAGACGATCTGCATTCTTGAGGCGATGAAGCTCATGAACGAGCTGGAAGCGGAGGTTGCAGGCGAGGTGGTGGAAATCCTTGTGGATAACGGCACTCCGGTGGAATTCGGTCAGGTGCTGATGCGCGTCAAGCCCGGCTGAGCTCCCAGGCCGCCTGGATGGCGGCCAGCATGCTTGCTCCCCTTGCCACTCCTCGTCCGGCGATATCAAAGCCTGTGCCGTGGTCTGGAGAGGTTCGCAGAAAAGACAAGCCCAGAGTGGTGTTCACGGCCTGATCGAAGGCCAGCAACTTCACCGGAATCAGGCCCTGATCGTGATAAAGGGCCAGGATTCCATCAGGTCCGATCTGACCAGAATCGTTGCTCCAGGCCTTGGCCGCACTCAGCCAGCAGCTGTCTGGCGGTAAGGGGCCTTTCAGCTGAAAGCAGGGATGCTCGCTCGCCCACCGCTCCAGCAACGGCTTCAACCACAGCTGCTCCTCTTCTCCGAGTTGCCCCTGCTCTCCGGCATGCGGGTTGAGGCCGGCCACCAGCAATTGAGGAGCAGGATTGAAGCGCAGGCAGAACCCTGCCAGTTCATCGAGCTTGCGTTCAACCAGGTCTGCCGTGAGCACTGCTGGAACCTGACCAAGCGGGATGTGCGTGGTGGCCAGCAAAGTGTTCAACCTCCATCCGGTTGCCGGGGAGACAGCCGTGAACAGCATGGAGGCAGTTTTGCGTCCATCGAGTTCCGCCAGACGTTCGGTCTGACCGGGATAGTGATGTCCGGCTTGATGCCAGGCATGTTTCGCGATCGGTGCTGTCACCAGTGCCCGTGCTTGTTGTTGTTGGACCAGCTCCACAGCTCTGCTCAGCCATCGGAACCCGGCTTCTCCGCTTCTGACTCCTGCATCGCCGGGAAGCAGAGGCCCTCCAGGTACCGGTAGATCCTCAATCGTCAGTGCATCTGGATCCGCGATGGGGTCTGGCGTGTGCAATCTCAGATGGTCAGCGGTCTGTTGCAGGCTGGCCCTGCAGCCCACAAGCACGGGCATCGGCATGTCCGCTGGTCGCCTGGGATCAGCCAGGGCTTTCAGCGTGACTTCCATGCCGATTCCAGCAGGATCTCCGAGTGCGATCACAAGGCGCTGTTTAGCGTCATGGCATTCGATGGATGAGGTCATGCTGCGTTGGCTGGTGATCGGCCTGTTGCTCTACGGCCTGGGAACGGCTCTTCGCCAGGGCTGGCTGGAAGTTCAGTGGAGTCGCATGCTGCATGATGCAGGTCTGAACTTCATTGATCCTGATCAGCCCTTGAGGCTGGATCGGATTCCTCTGCTCAGTCCGGAGCGCACCGAGTCGGATCCTCCGTGAGTCTCTCCGCTTCCAGGCAGTGGGAGAGTCCGCTGCGGAAGTTGGGATGAATCAGGGTGTAGCCAAGTGTCTTGCAGAGAAGATCGTTGCTCACCCTGCGATTTTCGGCCCAGAAGCTACGGGCCATGGCACTCATGTCTGCCTCGGCATCCTCGTAATGGCGAGCTTCCGGCAGATCGCAGTCCAAAAGGTCTGCGGCATGACGCTGCATCACATGACTCGGAGCTGGCTCGTGATCACAGATGTTCACGACCGGAGGGTGCTGCCCTGCGGCAGAGCAGTGCATCATGTGCAGGCAGGCCGCGGCGATGTCGTCGACGTGCACCCTGCAGAACACCTGTCCTGGCTTGTGTATGGGTTTCAGGGTGCCAGCCTTCACTGCGGCCAGAGGTGAGCGACCCGGTCCGTAGATCCCCGGTAAGCGCAGAATCTGTACGGGGAGTCCGCTGTTCAGCCACTCTCGTTCGCAGATCAGACGTCTGCGGCTGCGATCCTGGCCTGGTCGCGGTGCATCCGTTTCACTGACCCAGGCCCCTCCTGTGTCGCCGTAGATGCCGGTGGTGGACAGATAGCCGGCCCAGCGAAGGGGCAGTCGACTGAGCTGAGACCCCAGTGTCCGCAAAACAGGGTCGGTCTGATCACGGCCTGGGGGAATGGTGCTCAGCAGATGGGTGACACCATGCAGCTCTGAGTCCGATGGCAGCACGTACTGGTCAGTGTCAAAGCGCAGAGCTCTGCTCTTGGGATCGGGGTTTCTGCGAGTGGTGAGCACCCTGATGTTCAGGGCTTCCGCCAGGGCCGCGACCCGACGTCCACTGAAGCCAGCTCCAAGGATGCACAGCGTGGATCCAGTGGGCAGCGATCGGCAACGGTTGACAAGCGATTCCGGCATGAGTACAAACGTATCAGTGGCAATGCAGCCGTGACCAGTTCCTGTCTTCCCCTGATGTCCTATCCGGCGTCCATGCTGCCTCGAAGCGCCGATAATCGCAGCATTGTGATCTCGACTGGCGAGAATGCTGCGTTGCGTCGCTTGGCTGCGACTTTGTTTGCCTCGGTCTTGGTGAGTGCGGCCTTTTTGCTGGCACCTGAGCAGCCTCAACAGCAGGCATCAATCTGTCAGCAGCATCATTCAGCAGAGGCTTGCAGAGTCTGGTGATCAGGGATCGGGCTGCGTTGGTTCAGGCAGCCTCAAAGCCCCAGTCCTGATGTCCCTGATTGTTGAGGGATGCATCCGGTGCCATCGATGCATTGGTGGTTTGATTCAGTTCCGGTTGTGCCCATTGCAGAAGTCTCAGTGCAAGGCGCAAATCACCATCCATCCAGGCACGGATCGCCATGGCTCGGCGCGGATCGTAAAAGCGCTGGCGTCGATACCAATCAAAAACATCGGAATCTGATTTGTGCCCATTGCATGAGAGGCAGGCGGGAACACAATTTTCTGTAATGCTTAAACCACCCTTAGCTCTTGGAAGAATATGGTCGATCGATTCTGATTGTTTACCGCAGTAAATACAGCTTTTGCCGGTGTAAGTGTGTAGCGATTGACGCCATCTTCGGACTCGCAGTTTAGGGCATAGATCTTCAAGGAAAACCGCGTCCCTGTTATGCATCCGAATGGTTCGGTTGTGATAATTCTGTCGCTTTCGCTGGCTTCGTCAATGTGTTCTTCGCTGCATTTTTGGCACTTTTTCAAGTGTGATATTTGAGGTTCAAGCCCCTTGTGGTGCTCAGAAGAAGCAATACAATTCCATTTGCTGAGTTGTCGTTACGGCTTCATCAACGTCCAGCTGCAGCCTTGGGCTCACCCCTTCAGGACTTGTGAGGGTCACCTACCCCTTTGATGCCGTGACCCACGCGCAGATGGGTCGGATCAGGCCTCGGGGACTCTGGAAAGGCTCGAAGCATGGCTGGGAATTTCCCCTGGCCGCAGCAGAGTGCCTGCTCGACCGTTTGGGCTCACGTTTTCGGGTTGAAGAGGAACTGGTGCGTTGGCTGGACTGGCACCGTCATCCATTGCCGCCTCTTCCTCATCACCGGGAGCTGATGGCCAGTGCCGACCTGGATCGGCCTCTTGCTGATGGTCGTACACCGCTTCCTCATCAACGTTCGGGTGCGCGCTGGCTGCTGGCTCGTCGTGGAGCCTTGTTGGCTGATGAGATGGGTTTGGGAAAGACGCTCACATCCCTTCTGGCGGCTCGCGCCTTGCTGCGTGTAGTGCCTCTGCGCCTGATGGTGATCGCTCCTGTGGGACTTCACCCGCACTGGCAGCGTGAAGCGAAGTCTCTTGATCTCGAGTGCACACTGCACAGCTGGGCCCGCTTACCGGGTGACCTTCCGGAAGCGGGAACACTTCTGGTGGTTGATGAAGCCCATTACGCCCAGTCACTTCAGGCTCAGCGGACCCAGGCCCTGTTGCGCTTGGCCCGCCATCCGCGGCTGCGGGCGGTCTGGATGCTCACGGGCACACCCGTCCGCAATGGTCGACCGATTCAGTTTTTTCCGCTGCTGGCTGCCATGGATCATCCACTGGCTCGCGATCAGCGTTCATTTGAGGAGATTTTTTGCCAGGGACACTGGAGTGAACAGGGTGGTCGGCGCCGTTGGCGTGCTGATGGTGCAAGTCGTCTGGAGGAGTTGCGGCGCCTCACCAGACCATTGATTCTGCATCGACGCAAGCAGCAGGTGCTGGGTCTTCCGGCCAAGCAGCGTCGCTGCCATGGCGTTTCACTGGCTGCTGATCAGGCGCTTGGATTCGATCACCGCCTGCGTCTTGTGGTGGAGGACTATCGCCGCCGTGTGCAGATCGGTGAAGTGCGTTCGGATGCTGAATCACTTGCCGTGCTCACCTCCCTGCGCATGATTGCGGCGGAATTTAAGCTTCCAGCTGCTCAGGCGCTGGTGGAGCAGTTGCGTGCTGATGGTCAGGCGATCGTGCTGTTCAGCTCCTTCGTGTCACCGCTTCAGCTCCTGCAGCAGCGGCTGGGTGGTGAACTGTTAACCGGTCGGCAAAAACCGGAACAGCGACAGGCTGCTGTGGATCATTTTCAGGCTGGTGGAACGGATCTGCTTTTGGCGACCTACGGCTGCGGAGGGTTGGGATTCACACTGCATCGGGCACGTCAGGTCGTGCTTCTGGAGAGGCCCTGGACCCCGGGCGATGTTGACCAGGCGGAGGATCGTTGCCACCGCATCGGCATGGATGGCGGGCTGACCAGCCATTGGCTTCAGCTTGGTCTGGCCGATCAGCTTGTGGATGGTCTTGTGGCCAGCAAGGCTGACAAGATCGAGTTGCTGCTGGGCCCACGTCGTATCAGCGTGGATCGTCAGCCGTTACCAGCCATGGTGTCCCGTTGTTTGCAGGATTGCTGACGCACGTCCAGCTCGTGCTCGAGCAGAGGATCTCTGGATTTGTTCTGGTCTTTGAGCAGGGATAAGGCCTGGCTCACATCAGCGCAGGCCTCTTCATCACGCCCCATCAGTGTCTGGATCAGTGACCTGTCGGTCAGCGGCACTGGATTGCCAGGGTGACTCACCACAACCGCATTGCAATGATCAAGGGCTTTGTCCAGTCGCTGCAAATTGAGATCTTCAAGGCAGCTGGATGCTTTCACCTGGGCATCGGCTGAAACAGCTTGGGGACTCTTGGCGTTCCTGCAGGCCTGGATCGTGAGTAGCAGAGCGCCGATCAGGAGAAGCGAATGCGGCCATCTGGACCTCCAATCGGCTCGCGCAGGCCTAAGCAATGTCAACGGTTTCAGTAGCTGTATCGATCATCAGCATCCCAGTCTGTTGAAGTTGCACCGTTGGAGCTGCTGTTCGTGATTGAGCTGGCACTGCTGGCGCTTGAAGACTTCTTGGAGCTTTTGCGTCCAAACAGATCCCCCAGATATCGACCGCAATCCGGATAGCTGCCGGGTTCCTCAACCACTGTTTCGGTGATCATCACAGCCGCATGCTCTGGAGATGTCTTGAACACGCCACTGCTCTGACGTTTGATCAGGGCATAGGAGGCTTTGAAGCTCACAGAGTGATCATTGCCGTTGCTGCGCATGTAGCAATACACCTGAGCGCCCTTTTTGGAGTCGGCGCTCGCAGCCTCAACAGGTGCAGCTGCGAGCAGCATCCCAGCCAGTGGCAGCAGGACGGCGAGGCGGGTGCGGAGGCTGGCCATCGATGGACAGAAAAGGCGATCTGCGTCAACGTATCGGCTTGTGTTTGGCTGTCCAGAGGGGAATCAGGAATTGCCAAGCCCGAGAGGTGTGAGCAGTTTCACCACCAGTGGCAGAACCAGAAGCACGGTGATCAGTCGCACTGCATGCAGTGCCGCAACAGCGGCGCCGACGCCGTAATCCTCTCCGACAAGGCTCATGCCGCTGATTCCACCGGGCGCTGCTCCCAGCAGGGTGATCAGAGGATCAACGCCAAGCAGACGACTGGCCCATAGACCAACCACCAGACCTGTCATCACCAGCGTGAGCGTGATCAGCACCGCTGGCTTCCAGAGATTTTGCAGCTGCTCGAGAGATGTTTGCGTCAGTCCGGTGCCGATCACCGTTCCGATTCCTATCTGAAGAGCAGTGCGCGTACCGGGCGGCCATTCGGCAAGCTCAAGACGCCCGCTCATGCTCACCACCGCAGCACCGATCAGTGCGCCCGCAAGCGGTGCAGCTGGAATCCCAGTTTTCAGAGCGAGTAGTCCCATTCCAGTTCCGGCCAGGGCATACACCAGCAGGATCATCAGAGAAGGCATGGCAGCCGCAGGCAGCAGATCTCTCAGTTTGAGGCCAGAGCGGGATCGCTTCGATTGACAGCTCTTGAGACTTGGTCACCCATGTGTTGTCATCAGGCCAGCACTCGCCCGTCTTCGGATGACTCAGTCCGTATCCTTCCGCATCACTCGTACGGCGGAAGATGTCGCCCAGATGCTCAACGCCCTGTCGCAGCGTCTGGTCAAGCTTGAACAGCGCCTGGAGAGCCTGGAGCTGCAAGTGCGTCAGCAGCGCAGTGAGGCCGAAACCATGCCGGCTGAACAACGGCAGCGTCTGGATGACGTGGATCAACTGCTGCTCGATTGCCAGGAGTTGTTGAACAGCACTGAGCTTTGTTCGGATGCGGTTTCCAATTCAGCTGAAATGTTGTCTCAGCCTTCAATGAGTGAGTCTGAACACGAGGCTGCGGCCGCATAAGGCTGGTCGGAGGTGGCAAAATAAAAAGAAAGTCGACCATGGCAGCCACCACTTTCTCAACCTCTGGTCCTCGCAAGACCGGCAAGAGCCGTTGTTCCCTTGCTCCAGGCTCATCGGGATTGTCGTCAGCCGGCTCCAGCGGCTTCTTCGAGGGTGGTCATCAGCTTGAAAAGCTTGAATTCGCCTTGGCCGTAGCCATCACCCGCGGCGATCAATCCAAGTCTGATCAGTTGCGTGCTCAGATTGCTGACCTGGGCGGCAATATCGAAGAACCAGGCACCTGAGGTGTCATTTGATCGCTGAATGGAGCGCTGTTGAAATGCATGCTTGAGGTCTCATAATTCTTATGTGAGCTTTTTTATGGATTGATATTTTCCGCGGTCATTTGTTAATATCAATGCAATGGTTTATTTGTTGCTGTGACGGCGTTGTTGAAATCTCCTGTACCTTTTCAATCCGTGGAGCCTGACCGAGAGCAACTGCTCAGTCGCGCAAGACAATGGTTTGAACAAGCTCGCGCCCAGGCAAGTGAAGGAAACACCGCTGGATCAGCTCAACTGATCTTGAAGGCTCTCAATCACGAACGCAGGGCTGGGAGTGTTGGGCCCCAGGTGGTTCAACTGATTAAACCCAGGGCTTCAACGTCAAGCTGGGGTAATCGAAGTTGATCATCTACTGATCATTGTTGATCAATCAATTCAAGCGGGTGACCGGATTTGAACCGGCGACGTTCAGCTTGGGAAGCTGACATTCTACCACTGAATTACACCCGCATATTAATAATGTTATCCTAACTCTACGGTTTTCCGGAAGTCATTCTGGCATCTCACTGACTCAGGATTTCCGAGGCTGCGCTTAATCCAGCACCCATGGATCCCTTATGCAGGCCGAGCGATTGCAGAACTGATTCGATTGCTGCCACCGCCATCAGCAAATCCCGGTCGCAGACAAATCCAAGATGTCCGATACGGAACACCTTGCCTTTGAGATGGTCTTGGCCACCAGCGAGCAGAATGTGATATCGCTCTTTCACAGCCTTGCGTAACTGTTCGGCATCGATGCCATCGGGTGCTACTGCGGTGATGGCAGGACTGCTGTGGCCTTCTGCGGCGAACAGCGGCAGACCGATGGCCTTCATGGCTGCCAAGGTGGCATTGCTGTGCTTTGCATGCCTGGAAATAATTGATTCCAGACCTTCGGCTTGCATCATCTCCAATGCTGCTTCCAGAGCGAAATAGAGATTCACTGCTGGGGTGAAGGGATTGCTGTTTTTGGCGGCCGTTTTCCTGTAAGGGCCAAGGTCCAGATAGAACTTCGGCAGATCGGAACGTTCGTAGGCCTTCCAGGCTCGTTCGCTCAAGGCAACGAAGCTCAGGCCGGGGGGCATCATGTAGCCCTTTTGGGATCCGGAGGCAACAACATCCAAGCCCCAGGTATCCATCGGAACATTGGCAGCTCCAAGACTGGTGACGCAGTCAGCAATGGTGAGGGCCGTGCCGTGGGCTCTTACATGGCCACTGATGGTCTCAAGGTCATTGATCACTCCGGTGGAGGTTTCGGAGTGGGTGAGGATCACAGCCTTGATCGATTTGGCAGTGTCGGCTTCCAGTGCGCTGCGAAATGCGTCTGGATCGAGGGGTTGACCCCATTCGGCTTTGATCACTTCCACATCCAGGCCGTAGGCCTTTGCCACTTTCACCCAGCGTTCACCGAACTTGCCGTTATCACCACAGAGCACCTTGTCTCCACGGCTGAGCGTGTTGATGATGCCCGCCTCCATTGAGGCAGTGCCGCTACCGGTGATCACGAGCACATCGCTGCTGGTCTGATGCAGCCAGCGCAGCTGCGCATTGGTGCGTTCCACCACGGCCTGGAATTCGCTGCTGCGATGGCCAATCGGGTGACGGCCCATGGCCTTGAGCACTGTTTCGGGCACCGGAGTGGGTCCCGGGATCATCAGGGTGAGCTTTTCCTGCACGGGCGCAAGGGGGTGCCAATCGTTCATTCTAAAAAATGATCTGCATGGCCTCCCATCGCCACAACATCCGCCTTTCCCGGAACCGGGTTGACTCTGCCTGTCTGGGTGGCGGCGGCGGCGCGCGCTGCGGCGCTTGTACTGGCTGGGTCTGCCGTACCCGAAAGTGTTGACCTCAGGATCCCTTCTGAGCAAGGAGTGCGTCGGGTGGAGGTGCATGCGGCATCGCTGCTGGATGGCAGTCAGAAGGCACTGGCGATCAGCATCTGTGATCCCGGTGCTGGTTTGGATCTCACCCGCGGCCTGGAGATCTGGGTGCTTGTAAGCCGAAGCTCCTCCAGAAAGGGATTGCAGATCCGCGCCGGCGAGGGCGTTGGTCGGCTGGAGGACGACGGTTCACTTTGTATTTCTGGTTTCGCCCGAGAGTTGCTTGAGCTCAATCTCAGCGATCTGTTGCCGGTTTTGGGCGGCCTGGACGTGGAGGTGGTGTTGCCGCGTGGTCGGGAGTTGGCACTGCGAACCAGCAATTCCGCTTTCGGTGTGGTTGAGGGTCTCGCCTTGATTGGCACCCAGGCGGAGGTGCAGACCAGTGCTTCCCCTGATCAGTTGCAGTTGGCTCGTGAGCGGTTGCGTGAGCTCACGGATCAGACCGGTTTCGCAGGTCGGTTGACGCTTGTCATCGGTGAAAACGGTTTGGATCTGGCGCAGCAGCTGGGACTGTCCGATCAGCAGCCGCTATTGAAGTCAGGAAACTGGATCGGGCCCCTGTTGGTGGCTGCTGCTGAATCCGGAGTACAGCAGCTGCTCGTGCTCGGTTACCACGGAAAACTGATCAAATTGGCAGGAGGGATCTTTCACACCCACCACCACCTCGCTGATGCACGCCTGGAGGTGTTGGCTGCTCTGGCCGTGCAGCAGGATCTCAGTCTGGAATCCATTCGCGCCCTGCTTCAAGCCGCCTCGATCGAACAGGCCTGGGGTTGGCTGCAAGCCCATGATCGTGAGCAGGCCATGGCGCTCTGGATGGCGGTGGCTGAGGCGGTTGAAGGGCGGAGTGAGGCTTATCTGAAGCGCTATGGCTGCACCGGCATGCACGTTGGGGCAGCCCTGTTCAATCGTGAGCGTCAGCTGCATTGGGCAGGCCCTGAAGGACGACTGATGCTTCGGCATTGCGGCCTTCAACTCCATCCCGTCGCTGCTGATTCAGGTCAAGGCCCTTCTCTACGCTGAACTATTGGCGGCCGATTTCCGCGGCCTACCGTTCCACGGCTTTCGTGTGAGATGTCCCAGGTTCCGATTGAAGGTCAGCGACAGCCGGCAATCGTCATTCTTGATTTCGGCTCCCAGTACTCCGAACTGATTGCCCGCCGGGTGCGAGAGACCGAAGTGTTTTCCGTGGTGCTGGGATACAGCACCTCTGTTGAAGAGCTACGCCAACTTGCGCCCAAGGGGATCATCCTCAGCGGCGGCCCCAGTTCGGTGTATGCCGATGGTGCTCCTCTCTGTGACCCACAGATCTGGTCGATGGGGATTCCGGTGCTCGGCGTCTGTTACGGCATGCAGCTGATGGTGCAGCAGTTGGGCGGACGTGTGGTGGCAGCCACCGGTAAAGCGGAGTACGGCAAAGCACCGCTCGAGGTGGACGATCCCACGGACTTGCTCACCAATGTGGATAACGGCTCCACGATGTGGATGAGTCATGGGGATTCGGTGGAAGCTCTTCCGGAGGGCTTCGTGCGCCTTGCCCATACGGCGAATACTCCTGAGGCGGCCGTCGCTCACCATGAGCGCCAGTTGTATGGGGTGCAGTTCCATCCCGAGGTGGTGCATTCCACCTGCGGCATGGCGATGCTCCGCAATTTCGTCTATCACATCTGTGGCTGTGAGCCTGATTGGACTACAGCAACGTTCATTGAGGAAGCTGTCAAACAGATTCGCGACCAGGTCGGCGAGAAGAGGGTGTTGCTTGCTCTCTCAGGTGGCGTGGATTCCTCAACCCTGGCCTTTCTGCTCAAGAAGGCCATTGGTGATCAGCTCACCTGCATGTTCATTGATCAGGGCTTCATGCGCAAGGGCGAGCCTGAGTTCCTGATGGACTTCTTTGACCGCAAGTTCAATATATACGTTGAGTACATCAAAGCCCGGCAACGGTTCCTGACCAAACTCAAGGACGTCACAGATCCGGAGCAGAAGCGCAAGATCATCGGCACCGAATTCATCCGTGTTTTTGAAGAGGAGAGCCGTCGCCTCGGTCCCTTTGATTATCTGGCCCAGGGCACGCTCTATCCCGATGTGATCGAGAGTGCTGGGACCAATGTCGATCCCAAGACCGGTGAGCGGGTGGCTGTGAAGATCAAGAGCCACCACAACGTGGGTGGCCTCCCCAAGGATCTTCAGTTCAAGCTGGTGGAACCGCTGCGCAAGTTGTTCAAAGACGAAGTGCGCAAAGTCGGTCGCTCGCTCGGACTTCCTGAGGAGATCGTGCGTCGTCATCCCTTCCCTGGTCCGGGTCTGGCGATTCGCATCCTTGGTGAAGTCACAGCGGAGAAACTTGATTGCCTGCGTGACGCGGACCTGATCGTGCGCGAAGAGGTGAAGGAAGCCGGTCTGTATCACGACATCTGGCAGGCCTTCGCCGTTCTGTTGCCTGTGCGGTCAGTGGGAGTCATGGGTGACAAGCGCACCTATGCCTGGCCGATTGTGCTCCGCTGCGTTTCCAGTGAAGACGGTATGACCGCAGACTGGTCAAGATTGCCCTACGACCTGATGGAGACCATTTCCAATCGCATTGTCAATGAGGTGAAAGGTGTGAACCGTGTGGTTCTGGACATCACCAGCAAACCGCCTGGCACCATCGAGTGGGAATAGTGCAAAACATCCAGAGAATCGCTCTCTGGATGTTTTTTGTTCATGCCATCCCTAGATTTGTAATGGTCGAAAGACGGTTGTGATCTGAGGATCACTGCCTGAAAGCTGCTTTTGTCAGATTTATTTTCCGATCGGGATGGTTTTTATTTGCTCGACAACTTTGTTTCCAGGCAGAATAAGGATCAAATGTATCAAATTAATATCAATCGAGGGCTTGTTGATACATTCTAGTCTTCCCCTGGGTTGATGTAATTTATTTTACTTGTCCTGGCATGGCCTCATGTCTACGTTCAAGTTGATATTGCTTTCTGCAATGAATTACTTGAAGAACATTCGTCTTGTTTCGACTTCTGCGGCTCTGGTCGCCGGAGGTCTTCTGGCAACATCACTCGTGACGAACACCCATTCGGCGAAAGCGGCCGTTGAGGATTACGAAATTAATGCCGCGACGATCTCTGGAGATCAGCGAAACACCGATTTCATTAATCGTGTTGGTGCAAAACAGCTTGTCAATGATCTGCGCCGCGGTGGATATGTGATCTATTTGCGTCACGCAAGAACCAACAAGGACTGGGGTGATCAGGTCAGTCCAAATTTGAATCTCGCTGATTGCAACACGCAGCGTCGTCTGAGCCCGGACGGCAAAAAAGAGGCTGTTGAGATTGGTCGGGGCGTCAAGGCGGCAAGAGTTCCAGTTGGCGATGTGATTTCCAGCGATTACTGCCGTGCATACAACACCGCTCAGCTTGCCTTTGGTAAATACTCAAAAAATTCAAATCTGAATTTCCTGCCGTGTGTGGATTGCACGCCTCAGGATTACAAGGAATATGCCAACAGGGTGGCTCCGCTCCTTTCGGCAAAGCCGGCCTCAGGCACCAATACATTTCTCGTTGGTCATGACGATCCCTTCCAGGGAGTCACTATGGGAGTGGTGCCGCCCGATGGGATTTATCCCGATCCAATGGGAGTTTCCTATGTGGTGAAGCCGATGGGCAACGGTCAGTTTGAACTGGTGGCCAAACTTCTTCCCACGCAGTGGAGAGCACTGTCTCAATTCTGAGTCAGACAGTGCGTTGATCTGATCAGTTCAGCGTTGGTTCTTTGAAAAGAGCCAACGCTTTTTCATGCCATTCAACGTTGGCTGGAGAGTGGAGTGTCAATGAGTCCCTTCAGGGGGCTGGTAGGTCGATGCCAGCACCGATATCCTTGGCCCCCGGCATCAAGGATGTGACCGCTGCCCAACAGCAGGACCAGCAACTGCAGCGACGTCTACAGCAGGACAGCATCCAGCTTGCTGGTAAGACCATTTACATCAACCCTTTCCTCTACTGGCGACGTTTTGACAGCAACACGGACCGTTGGCTGCGAGAACCCGGACAGCTGAATGAGGATCAGATCCAGCAGAACCGTGGTCGTTTCTATCCAGAGTTGGAGTGGTCTCTGCTGGATCCCACAGATCAGGAGATCAAGGATGGCGCCGTGGAGATGTTCCTGAAAAGCCTGGAACTGATCGGAACCTTTCATCCCGAGCTCACTTCCGGTCAACTGCTTGAGGTCGAGCGCAAGATGGCGATCACCAAAAAGCGCTCCTTCGAACGTTGGGTGGAGAAGTCGTACCGAAGGCGCTCTCGACTTCAAACGAGGGAGAAACGGCGGTTCGAACGCGATCGATTCTGGCGCGGCTGGTCCGAGTGGATTGCCCTCGACACCACGCATCATGCTTTGGTACCGATCGTGGCGATCGTTGTGTTGTCAGGTGTGATCGGCTGGACATTGGGATCATCTCGTTCAGCCTGTCCGACACTTGTTCTCCCTGCGGAGCAGACTGGACTGCGTTGAATCATCAGGCTTGCCTCTATGGCTGAAAGCCAACCACTCGATTCGTTGCGCCTGGCGCTGATGCAGGAGGTTCTGCCGATGGGACTGGCGTTTGTCGATCGCGTCCGCAGAGATGGTCCTGCCAAGGCGGTGGAGTCTGTTGCCAGGGGCAATGATCCCCTTGGTGATCTGCGCCAGCAGGGTGAAGCAGCGGCACGGGAGGTCCGTGAACGTCTGGATCAGATCAGCCCTGGGTTGGGCAATCCTGTGGTGTCAGTGCAGGTGGAGGTGGATGATCCTGTGGAGCCGCAGGTCCGGCTGGAGTCGGATCAGGGTGACTCTTTGCAGTTGCAGGACGTCCTGGAAAGGATTGATGGGCGTCTCCAGCGGTTGGATGCGCTGATGAACAAGGTGAGTTGACTGGGATGGCGGGTTCCGGTTTCTCGCAACGAGATGGTCAGCGTCAAACTGGTTTGCGCCAGCAGCCACTGGTGCTTCTGGCGCTCGTGCTGTTGGTGAGTGCGGCGATGGTCTCTCGTCTGGTGTGGCTTCAGCTGCTTGAGGGTTCCCGCTACCGCCAACTGGCTGATGAGAATCGCATTCGCCTTGTCCCTCGTTCACCCACGCGAGGGCGACTGCTGGATCGCAAAGGGCGGGTCTTGGCCTCCAGCAAATTGACCTATTCCCTCTATGTCGAGCCACGTTTGGTGGATGATGCCAGCTGGCCCGACCTGCGTGATCGTCTGGCCCGTTTGCTCAGCCTTGATGCGGCCGTGCTGGATCAGCGCCGTGGCAGCGGCCAGGCGCGGGACGGTTATCGCATCAATCTGGCTACGGACCTCAAGCCTGAACAGGTTCTGCGTTTCCGTGAGCAGTCGCTGGGATTGAAGGGTGCCCAGGTGGATGTGGACATTCTGCGCTTCTACCCCCACGGAACCCTGGCAGCCCATGCCCTGGGTTACACCCAGCCAATCACGGAGGAGGAGTACAAGACCCTTGCTGAAAAGGGATACAAAATTCGAGATCGCATTGGACGCATCGGCGTGGAGGCGGCCTATGAAAGTCATCTCCGCGGTGCCTGGGGTGGGCAGATGCTGGAGGTGAATGCCATGGGCGAGGTGCAGCGTCATCTCGGGGATCGTCCTTCGGTGGCAGGCAAGGACCTCAAGCTCACTCTTGATCTGGATCTTCAGAAGGCTGCGGAGCAGGCATTAGCTGACAAGCCTGGTGGCGCGATCGTCGCCATGGATCCCAGAAATGGCGCCATTCTTGCTCTGGCCAGCAAACCCACGTTCGATCCCAATTTCTTTTCCAAGCTCGTCACCACCCAGAAGGAGTACGACGCACTGTTTTCCAATCCGAAAAAGCCCCTGCTCAGCCGGTCCATGAATGCCTATGACCCCGGCAGCACATGGAAGGCCGTTACGGCGATGGCCGGCATGGAGTCCGGTAAGTTTCCTGCCGATACGAAACTCAACACCACCGCCTGCATTACCTACGGAGGTCATTGCTTCCCTGATCACAACGGTGCAGGCTTCGGTCGTATTGGCTATGCCGATGCCTTGCGTTTTTCCAGCAACACCTTCTTCTACCAAGTTGGTGTTGGCTCGGGATCCCTTGCGCTGAAGAAAGCTGCAGACGCACTCGGTTTCCAACAAAAGACCGGAATCGAGATCGGCTGGGAGGAAAGTGTGGGCCTGGTGGGTGACGAAGCTTGGGCGGCGGCGGGTCGGGGCTGGGCCGACCCCGGAACAACCCCGTGGATTCCTGAGGACATGGCCAGTGCTTCCATCGGCCAGTCGGTGGTGCAGATCACTCCCCTGCAGCTGGCCAGGGCTTATTCGGTGTTCGCGAATGGTGGCTGGCTGGTCACGCCTCATCTGGCTGATCAGGGGCTGGACTGGACTGACCCTGCCAGGCGCTCTAAAGTGGATATCAAACCATCCACCCTCAACAAGATCCGCGAGGGTTTGCTCAAGGTGGTGTCTGATGGCACCGGTTACGGATTGAATGGTCCTGGCATTCCACCGGCCGGGGGCAAGACGGGTACAGCTGAAGACAGTACCGGCGGACCGGACCATGCCTGGTTCGCTACGTATGCGCCCTATCCGGAGGGGAAGATCGTGATCGTGGCGTTCGCTCAGAACACACCTGGCGGCGGATCAGTGCACGCACTGCCGATGGCCAAAAAGGTGATGGAGGTCTGGAACCGCACGCGCGGCAAGCCATGATTCAGGCGGCAGCGCTGATTTGCTGCTTCTGGAGAACTTTGCGGTAGTAGCCGCGCAGCTGCTCAGTTGCACCAGCCCAGCCCCAGCGTTCCGCTTCGTCCCGGGCAGCTCTTCGCAGCGACTGGCGTTCGATGTCATTGCCTAGCAGGCGACGCGTGGCTGTGATCAGGCTGGCAGCACCTCCATCATTGCCGTCGGGTTCATACAAACAGCCATTGACGCCGTCGGTGATGATGTCGGGAATGCCGCCGCGATTGGCTCCTACCACAGGGCAACCGGCTGCCATCGCTTCCAGCAGGACCAGTCCGAGAGTCTCCGTACTGGAGGGGAAGAGGAAGGCATCACCGCTTGCATAGGCGCTGGCCAGCTCTTCACCGGCGAGATAGCCCACAAATGTGGTGGCCGTGCCTTCGAAATGCTTTTCCAGCTGCTGGCGGTGGGGTCCGTCGCCGACCAGCGCCAGACGAGCATCGGGAAGTGCTTCGAGCACGGGTTTGATGCGCTCGATCTGCTTCTCGGCGGAAAGCCGGCCCACGTAGAGCAGCAGAGCACCGCGGTCGTCTTGATCACCCGTGAGGCGTTGACGCATGGCATTGCTGCGCAGTTCAGGACTGAACAGTTCGGTGTCTACCCCTCGCTGCCAGAGATCCGTGTGCTGAATGCCCTTGTCACTCAGCTCCTGAACCATGGCGGTGGAGGTGCACAGATTCAAAAGGGCCTGGTTATGAGCGGCTTTCAGGAGTTCCCACAGCAGTGGTTCGAGCATGCCCATGCCGTAGTGCTCGAGGTACTTGGGCAGATGGGTGTGATAACTGGCAACCAGCGGGATGGATTTGGTCTTGGCCAGCCAGATTCCCCCGAGCCCCAGCACCGCTGGATTGACAACGTGGATGAGGTCAGGCTGGAAATTGTCGATCGCTTCGGAGACAGCCGGCCGCGGCAGAGCCAGCTTCAGCTCCGGATAGAGCGGCAGAGGCATCGCGGGCACACCGATCAGGCGGGCACCCATGTAGTCCTCTGGACAGCCTTCCGGGCAGAACACCATCACCTCATCGCCGGCGTCCACCAGGTGCTTCACCGTTTTGGTGAGGCGGGTCACGATGCCGTCGACCTTGGGCAGGAAGGTTTCGGTGAAGAAGGCGATTTTCAAGGGAAGGGCCTGATTCAGGAGGCGGAGCCGATGGCTTGTGCCTGGGTTTTGGTCCAGGCAGAGGTGCAGAGGATGCGGTTGCGATCGCAGCGATCGGCGTAACGAGTGGCGATTTCCACCACTTCTTTCAACAGACCGTCGTCGAGTGTTGTGGGGTTGAGCCCCAGCTCAATGAAACAACGATTGTCCACGATCAGGTCGTTTTCAACAGCTTCATTGCGAGGGTTGGGCAGGTTGTTCACCTTGGCTCCGGTGAGTGCGGCCACTTTGTTGGCCAACTCGCCCACCTGATGGCTTTCAGTCATCTGGTTGAAGATCTTGACCCGTTCGCCTTGGTCGGGGGGATTGTCCAGGGCCAGCTGGACGCAGCGCACGGAGTCGCGGATGTGGATGAAGGCACGGGTCTGGCCTCCTGTGCCGTGCACGGTGAGTGGATAGCCAATGGCCGCCTGCATCAGGAAGCGATTGAGCACGGTTCCGTAGTCGCCGTCGTAATCAAAACGATTTGTGAGCCTTGGGTCGCGATCCGTCGCCTCTGTGTTCGTGCCCCAGACGATGCCCTGATGCAGGTCCGTGATGCGCACCTTGTCGTTCTTGTTGTAGTAGAGGAAGAGCAACTGATCCAGCGTCTTGGTCATGTGATAGACGCTGCCGGGGCTGGCTGGATGAAGGATTTCTTCCTCAAAGCGGCTGCCATCGGGTTGGGGGACCTCCACCTTCAGATAGCCCTCAGGGATGGTGGCGCCTCTGTGCGAGCCATACCCGTAGACGCCCATGGTGCCCAGGTGGACCACATGAATGTCTTGGCCGGATTCCACGATGGCGGCCAGCAGGTTGTGGGTGCCATTGACGTTGTTGTCAACGGTGTAGCGCTTGGTTGCGCTGCTTTTCATCGAATAGGGAGCTGCGCGCTGCTCCGCGAAGTGCACCACAGCTTCGGGTTTTTCCTGGTTGAGCAGATCCACCAGGCGCTGATATTCATGCGCAATGTCCATATGGACGAAGCGCATGGGCTTGCCGCCTGTCTCCTGCCAGGCTTTGAGGCGATCACCGATGTTCGCAATTGGTGTGAGTGATTCAACCTCCAGATCGATGTCGATCTTGCGCCGGCTCAGGTTGTCCACGATCACAACATCGTGGCCCTGATCCGCCAGATTCACGGCGCAGGGCCAGCCGCAGAAGCCGTCACCACCGAGAACGAGAACTTTCACCCCAAACTCCTGCTGAAGCGTGCGAGCCGCCAATGAGGTGCAAGCTACTACAGGGTTTTCAGCTGATCGCCACGGTCAGGGCCATCAGTGCCACCACCAGTACTGAGCCGCTGATGATCAACACTCTGGAGGCACTGCTGCGGCTGGTTTCCTTGGCAATCACGTCCATGCGCGGTTCCTTGGCGAAGGCATTCAGACGTCCACCGTCTTCGGTTGTGACCTGCATGGGTCCTTTGTGACTGGACGGACCTTATGAGTGCAATTGCTTAACGACCTCTTTTATGTCGCTTGCTTCATGTCACTTCACCACTCTTTACTTCACCAGACCGGTGGTCGGAGAGCTGGCACTGGCTTGTTCGAGTTTCGGAAGTCGGCCTGAAAGGTAAGCCGTGCGACCCGCTTGAACGGCCTGACCCATCGCTTCAGCCATGGCCGCTGGGTTGCCCGCCAGGGCAATGGCGCTGTTCACCAAGACCGCATCAGCACCCATTTCCAGGGCCGCAGCGGCTTCACTCGGTACCCCGATCCCTGCGTCCACCACGACTGGAACACCAGCATTTTCGATGATCAGTGCAATGTTGGAAGCGTTGCGCAGCCCCTGACCGGATCCGATCGGTGAGCCCAGAGGCATCACTGTTGCGCAGCCCACCTCCTCCAGCCGTTGTGCAAGCAGCGGATCGGCATTGATGTAGGGCAGCACCGTAAATCCTTCCTTCACAAGCTGTTCGGCAGCCTCAAGAGTTCCGAAGGGGTCAGGTAACAGGTGACGGCTGTCAGGAATCACCTCCAGCTTCACAAACGTGTTGTCCTCCTGACCTGCAAGCTTGGCCAGCTCGCGGCCCAGCCTGGCTACGCGCACGGCTTCATCAGCATTGGCACAGCCTGCGGTGTTGGGCAGCATCCAGATCCGTGTCCAGTCGATGGCCTCCATCAGGCCGGCATGTCCGGCTGCCACGGTTTGCACGCGCCTGACGGCCACGGTCACCATGTCGCAATCGGAGCGAACGAGGCTTTGCTGCATCGCTTCCAGATTGGGATATTTGCCCGTGCCGGTGAACAGCCTGCTGTTGAACTGCCGACCACCGATCAGAAGTGGGTCGGTGCTGGGCGGGGTCGATGCCATTGAAGGAGCTGCGGACTGGTGGGGAACCGGATCGGAAGTCGAACAGGCCATGGTTGAGGGACCTACCCTGCGGCAATCATCCGTTCTCGTCATGCCCATCACTATGGACATGAACGCGCCGATCGAGATTCCGGCGACGTTCGAACCGTCCTTACCTCTTGATGCCTCCACCTTGGAGGATCCCCTTGAGATTGAAGGTTTGGTTCAGCGTTTTGATCCGATCGCCAGGGCCGCCAATATCGCAACGTCGATGCCCAGAGAGTGGTGCGGCAGTTATCTGTCTTTCACAAGCGGCAACAGCGTGGATGTGAAGCTCACCTTGGCGAGTGTTCAGCCCATCGGACAGATGGTTGATCTGAGGGGAAACATGCAGATCGGCGAGATCAGCACTCCGGTGCAGGGCAATCTCAATGCCTCATCTGATCAGGTGGATTTATTGCCTCTCGCTAGCCAGCTCACGGATGAACTCGAGCCGGGTGGCAGTTACCTCGGTCTTCAAGGGATGACTCTTTCGAGTTGGCAGGCTCCACGAATCACCAATCGTGGTGGCAGCCTCAGTCTGGCTCCAAGCTGCCCTGGTTCAGAAGCCCCTGCCGTCAGGGCTCTCTGGTGAGTTCTTCTGCGGTTCAATGAATGAGCTGCTTGTTCGACCTTTGGCTGTCCGCTCCAAACGTTTCAGTCGGTTTTTTGCTGTTTTGTTCGCGGGGTCAAGCGTTAGCACTTTGCGGTACAGCTCAGCTGCCTCCTCCCTGTTGAGAAGTCGCTCCTGTGCAAAGGCGAGATTGTTGAGGGCCACTGGATAATCCTGCTTCGCCTGCAGAGCGAATTTGTAATGACGCACAGCGCCAGAAAAATCCTTCTGAGCAGCCAGAGAAAATCCCAGTGCGTTCTGGATCAGTGCCCGTGCTTCCTGAGGTTCTTGGTTCAGGCGTTTCACGGCCTGACGCAATGTCGCTGTGGCCTTCGGGTACAAACGCTTGCGTAGTTGGACACAGGCGAGCTCATAAAGATCACCGGCATCTTTGGAGGATCCGGCTTCGGACTGCTCGAGACGAATGAGCTCCAATTCATCACGACGCACTCGTAGAAGCTGACGACCTGCAATGACGGCAGCAATTGCAAGCAAGCCGATCAGCCCAAGCAGGTAGGTCTGCGGCAGGAAGGAATTCATGAAGGCTGGTTAAGCGCCCGTGAAGGGACGCTATTCAAGCCTGAGTTGCATTCACCACATTGGCGAAGCTGGAGGGGTCCACCACTGCCATTTGTGCCAGCATTTTGCGGTTCAGGCGTACATCCGCTTTTTTGAGGCCACCGATCAAACGGCTGTAACTCACCCCATTCAAGCGAGCTGCAGCGTTGATTCTGGCAATCCACAAACGGCGAAAATCACGCTTACGCCGGCGCCGGTCACGGTAGGCATTGCATAAAGCCTTCATGACCCGCTGATTGGCGGTGCGGAAGAGGGTTCCGTTGCTGCCGCGGAAGCCGCGAGCCAGGCGGAGGATCTTGTTGCGCCGCTTACGGGCGACGTTGCCTCTTTTAACGCGTGCCATGGGTCTTGAGAAAGGGAGTTAAGGGAGATGTGTTCAGATCCGTCACTGCTCTGGAAGCGAGCTAGGACTCAGGCGTAGGGCATCATCAGGGCCACGCGCTCTTCGTCAGTGCGATCAACGACAGCTTTCGTTTTCAGGTGTCTCTTCAATTTCGGACTTTTGTGATCCAGGAGGTGATTGTGAAATGCGCGACGTCGCAGGAATTTGCCTGTGCCTGTTGCTTTGAACCGCTTGGCGGCTGCTTTGCGGGTCTTGAGCTTGGGCATTTCTCTGGCGGCGCGTTGCACAAACGACAAACATAGAACCTCACCCCCCCCTTCAGCCAAACCCTTTGTCCAGCTTCATGCTCAGATCCGCTGTCAAGCTCGCTGCCATGTCTCGTTCTGCACCAGATGCAGTCTTCAGACTCCTCCCCTGGATCTGGCTTCCGGTCTGTGCTGCCCTGGGCTGTCAGGCCGAGGTCATTGAGCAGCAGGTAATTGAGCAGCCTTCTCCTCAGTCTGAGGTTGTTGCGGTTCCGACTCATCGAGGCGTTCCCTTGCCGCCCTCGGCCAGGAATTCCGTTCTCTGGGTATCACTCGATGATCATCTCGGGGTGGGAACGCGGCCCGATCGATCGGCTGCTCAATTGACGTTGATCAGCGCGGGAGCGGCTCCTCTGCAACTGCGTGATCGGACCGGAAAGCTTGTGTCGTCGGCTGACCGGCTGCGCTTCAGCTGGCGACTGGTTGCTCTTCCGGAACCTCTCGACGTGGCCCGACGTGTTGCGGGACCCTTCGCGAGTTTCGAGTCTGCGGACCAGATCGCCCAGCGATGGGGTGCTCAGGGGGTGAAGGCTCAGGTGGCCCATCCAGGCGAATGGGAGGTTTGGGCTCCTGCTGATGCGCAGGATCTTTCAGGTGTGTCATTGCGCGATGTCAGTGAGCGCATCAGCAGTGTGGTGATGCCCGTGCTCGAGGGCCCCACGGGTGGTCGAACCCTGCAGGGGCCTCTGCAGGTGCAAGCTTCCGACGGCATGCGCTGGAAGGGTGGGGTTCTGCGTGGACCGTTCCGTCTTCAGGCGGATGCCTACGGCAGCTGGACGTTGCTGGAGAAGCTTCCGCTCGAGCGTTATCTCGAGGGTGTGGTGCCCCACGAGATCGGAGCCGGATCCCCAGCGGCGGCGTTACAGGCCCAGGCCGTGCTGGCCCGCACCTGGGCTTTGGCCAACAGCCATCGCTTCGCTCTGGATGGATATCACCTCTGCAGTGACACCCAATGCCAGGTGTACAGCGATCCACGGATGGCCAGCCCATCGGTGCGACAGGCCATCCGTGCCACGGCTGGTGAGGTTTTGTTGTGGGATGGGCAGCCGATTCATGCCGTGTATCACGCCACCAATGGCGGAGTCAGTGCTCACGCTGAGGAGGCCTGGGATATGGAGCCACTGCCCTACGTGAGGGTGCAGGCGGATGGCCTGAGCTCCTGGGGTCAGTCGCTCTCCCTGCCTCTGAGCAGCAACCAGGGTGTGCAGTCTCTGCTGAAAGGCGGGGATGGTGCTTATGGAGCAGGTCATCCCCGGTTTCGCTGGAGTCGCGTCTACACCGCAGGACAGCTTGGTCAGGCACTTGCCGCTGCCGGTCAGGGGAATGCTGCTCCCACATCGATCAGCGTGCAGAAGCGCGGGCCCAGTGGCCGGGTGCTCTCGCTTGAACTTGACCGGGATCGTGGAGCGGCGCCTGTGGTTCTGAAACTGGATGCCATCCGGCGCACCCTTCGCCGTTTGCCCAGCACGTTGTTTGTTGTTGAAGCTGAAGGGGCGGGGGTCTGGCGCTTCCGAGGCGGAGGGTTTGGCCATGGAGTGGGGCTGTCCCAGGCAGGTGCAATCGATCTGGCCGATCGCGGTTGGAGTGCTCAGCGGATCCTTCAGCACTATTACCCCGGAACCCAGTTGGGGCCATTCACAGTGCCTGCCGGGTCCGTACCTGCTGAGGCCCCCTAAAGTCCCAATGTTTCGTCGTGGTGGGAGGGCTGTGGCCGCAGGGACTGGAGATCACCGACGCGGCAAGACGGTCTTCTTCCTGGCGGCCTGTGGCTGGGCCGGTGCGGTGCCCCATTGGCTGGATCCATCCCGGAGCCTGATCCCTGCCTTCACTCTGGCGATGCTGCTCGGGGGGTATGCCCTGCGCACCTTGATGCGAGGTCATGATCAGCAGACCACGCAGAACAACGGCAGGGATTCGGACGATTCCCCTTCAAAGGCTGCAGAGTTATTCCCCACAGTGGATGTGGTGGTTGCTGCCCGAGATGAGGAAGCGGTTGTCACCCGGCTTGTAGAGCGGCTCAGTGCCTTGCGCTACCCCGATGGTCGTCTGAGCTTGTGTGTGGTGGATGACGGCAGCGAAGACCGCACTCCCGACCGCCTCGCAGAGCTTCAGATCCGATTCCCGTCCCTACAGGTGATCAGCCGCCCTCGCAATGCCGGTGGAGGAAAGTCCGGTGCTCTCAATGCCGCCCTGGCTCAGACCAAGGGTGAATGGCTGCTGATTCTTGACGCGGATGCACAGCTGGGTTCTGATCAGCTGGAACGGTTGATGCCCTTCGCAACCAGCGGCGAGTGGTCAGCTGTCCAGATGCGCAAGGCAGTCACCAATGCCAGCAGCAACTGGTTAACCCGTGCTCAGGCCATGGAGATGGCCTTTGATGCCCAGCTTCAGGATGGACGGCTTGCCGGTGGTGGAGTGGCTGAACTTCGTGGCAATGGCGAGCTGTTGCGCCGCGATTTGCTGGAGGCCTGCGGTGGTTTCAACGAGGACACCGTCACCGACGATCTGGATCTGAGTTTTCGTTTGATCTTGCAGGGAGCTCGGATCGGCATTCTCTGGGATCCACCCGTGCAGGAGGAGGCTGTTGAGTCGCTTCAGGCACTCTGGAAGCAGCGTCAGCGTTGGGCCGAAGGAGGACTGCAACGCTTTCTCGACTACTGGCCTGGCTTGATTTCGTCGCGTCTGACCCCTGCTCAGCGCAGCGATGTGGCTTGTTTCTTCCTGCTTCAGTATGCCCTTCCCGTGGTCTCCTGGGCGGATCTGCTCACGAGTGTGATCAGCCGCACCACGCCCGCTTACTGGCCTCTGTCGATCGTGGCCTTCAGCGTGTCCGGTGTTGCCTACTGGCGTGGCTGTCGACGCCCCAGCGAAGGGCCCGATTTGCCTTCGCCAGGTGTTTTCAATCTTCTGCTTGGAATCGCCTATCTCAGTCACTGGTTCCTTGTGATCCCCTGGGTCACCCTGCGCATGGCGTTTCTTCCCAAACGACTGGTCTGGGCCAAGACCACGCACAGCGGAGAGGGAGAGACACTTCAGGCTTCAGAGCCTGGGATCTAGCTGTTGAGGTCCACGTCCAGAACCTGACCGTTGAAGAAGTCAGCGAAGCGTTTCACTTTGTCATCCATGGCTGAAGGCTCAGAGCGGACTGGTGGAGCCGTTGCTGGTTGAGAAGACACCGTCGCATGGCCTGTCTGCACGGAAGGAGCCTGGCCGCTTGCCATCGAGGGAGCTGCAGCTGCAGGCGGTGGCTGGGCAGGCGCTGTTGTTGATGGGGGTGCTGAAGATGCTGCATTGTTCGGAACAACAGCGGCCGACTGAGCGGGTGAAGGAAGCTGAGCGCCATTGCTGGGAACTGCTGCCGGCGCTGGTGCAGGTTTGGGTGCAGGTGCGCTCGGCATAGCTGCCATGGGTGCTGCTCCTCCATGGTTTTCGAGGACCAGTTGACGGTTGCCTCCCATGGCACTTGCAATTGCCTTCTCCAGCAAGGCTGCGCGACTCTGCACCATGCCCATCCAGTTCCCGGACACCTGCACCACAGCGCGGTGGCTGTCGATCCGAGTCAGTCGGGCTTGCTGCGAGAGCAGCATTCGCGTGGAGGGAAGTTCCAGGCTGGCCAGAATTTGCTGCCAGAGCTCGCCGAGGTCTTGGCTTGCAGTAGCAGTCGTTGCAGCTTCTTGTGCCTGCGGTTCGGATGCACTAGTGGACTGCTTTGGTGGCGAAGGGGTTGTAGATGTGTCGGGAAGGCTCACTTCTGGCACAGCTGTTGAAGCACCGGCTGTTGAAGCAACAGCTGGAACCGGGGCAGGAGCTGGCGGTGGAACAGCTGATGAGGACACCGGAGCTGCAGAGCTCACGCGAGTTGCTGCCGGTGCTGGAGTTGCTGCGACTGTCGCGGCGGCTGGTTCAGCCAGCAGACCGAGCAGCAGCACCTCCAGCCAAAGGCGAGGCTGCACGCTCTGACGAAGCTGTTGTTCAGCACCTCGCAACTGGCCCTGCCATTGCAGCAGTCGTGTCCGGCCAATGGATTTGGCCAGGGGAGGCAGTTGATCGCGGAACTGTGGAGAGACACCTGTGAGCTCAGGTCGATCTGGAGCAGCGGCCATCAGCACGAGATCCCGCAGGATCCCTGCCATTCCCTGCAGCACCGATCCGGCATCGCGGCCGCGGTCAAGCAGTTGCCGGCTGGCTTCCAGCAATGTCACCGGCTCACTGGTGCTCATGGCTTTCACCAGCTCCAGCAACTCCTGTTCAGGTACTGCTCCCAAGAGATCCCATACCGCGCCGGCTTCGATCGGTCCGGGCAGCAGGCTCAGCTGATCCAGCAGGCTTTCTGCATCACGCAGGCCGCCCTGGGCTCGTTGGGCCACCACATGCAGAGCTTCCGGTTGGATCGGAATCGATTCCTCCGCAGCGATCCACTGAAGGTGCTGCTCGAGTGCCTCGAGGGGGATTCGACGGAAGTCAAACCGCTGACAGCGGCTGAGGATGGTGGGCAGAACCCGCTGTGGGTCAGTTGTGGCCAGCACGAACACCACCTGTGGAGGCGGTTCCTCCAGGGTCTTGAGCAGCGCGTTGAATGCGGCTGTGGAGAGCATGTGGCACTCGTCCACCACGTACACCTTCCAGCGCGCCTGCACAGGAGCGAATCTTGAGCGCTCGATCAGGTCGCGGATGTTGTCGACGCCGGTGTTGGAGGCGGCATCGATCTCGATTACATCCAGTGCTGTGCCTGCGGCGATTGAGTTGCAGAGTTCGCAGTTGCCACAGGGTTCCGGCGTCGGGCCGTCGTTGCTGAGGCAGTTGAGTGAACGGGCAAGGATGCGGGCGCTGGAGGTCTTACCCGTTCCTCGAGGTCCGCTGAACAGATAGGCCGGTGCAATGCGTCCGGTTCGCAGGGCATGGCCGAGGGTGGCTGCAATCGCTTCCTGACCCACCAGCTGATCAAGCCGTTGGGGCCGGTACTTGTGATGCAGTGGCTGGTACGGCTGGCTCATGCACTGCCGGCAGGATTCTGAGGCTACCGAGGTTCTGGTCCTGAAACTGTGCCTTCTTCTTGAGAGGTCTCATCCAGCAGTGAATGCAGCTTGTCTTCCATGTCTTCGACGGCTGCCAGTTCATCGGCGATGCCCCGGCCCGTGAGCAACAGCTGCCGACTGCGTCGATCCACCCGTTCATCGGCTCCCTGACCAGGCATGCCTTGCATCCAGGTCTCCGCCTGCTCGAGGGTGCTGTCCAGTTTCTGCATCAGGCGTATTCGCAGTTTCTGCAGGTGTTCCAGAGCTCGCCGGGCGCGTTGGCGTGACTGTTCATCGATCGCCCCTTTACGCAGCAACACACCCAGTCCGGTGAGCAGAGCCGCAGGCATCAGCTGGCCGAATGCGAGTGCACCGAGGCTGCCTGTGTGGAGCCAGTCCTCCACTTGACCGCTCCTGTGCCGTCCCGTTTTGCACCAGTTGGCGAAGTGTTCGCAGTTGTTGAACAGCAGGTTGTAGTTCTGTTCGCCAATCCTGCTCATGGCCCTTCTCAGGGTCACCCCAGCAGGTGAGGCCTGTTCATGGCTGACCATGCTCACCTCCTCACCGCGGCTGAAATCTTCCAGGGAGCTGCGCAGGATTTCACGACCCTCCAGGTAATGGGCGACCGTTCCATCGCCCAGATCGATCCCGTGGTGCAGAAACAAACCGTGCTGACGAGGGACCCTCAGATGGTCGGCGGTGGCCATGGCCGTGAAGAAGGGCTCGCTTAAGTCTGTCGCGCAGTTCCTTCTCAGGAACTGGGGGCTTCCGAACCGCAGTGGTTGGGTCTGAATGAGTTGTGTTCAGAACCATCAAGAGTTGGCCATGGCGATCAGGCTGATTCCTGCTGGCGATCCTTGCCGGGCAGAGACAGCACCTTGCCGCCCGTGTGTTCCTCCACCATGGCGCGGGTGATCGTGAAGTCAGGCACGTTTTTGCGAGAGGGCAACTCGTACATGAGATCGAGCATCAGCTCTTCCACAATGCCGCGCAAAGCTCTGGCGCCGGTCTTGCGACGATGCGCTTCCTGAGCGATGGCTTCGATGGCTCCTGCCTCGAAGTCAAGTTTCACGTTGTCCATGCTCAAGAGGGTTCGGAACTGCTTGACCAGGGCATCCCTCGGTTCGGTGAGGATGGATTCAAGAGCGTGTTTGTCCAGCGGATCCAGGACAGCGCTCACGGGCATGCGACCGATGAATTCGGGGATCAGCCCGTACTTCACCAGATCATCCGGTTCGAGGTGACGCAGCACTTGTGAAGCCTGAAGATCGCGCGTGGCCTTGCCGCGACCGCGGCTGTCGCTGGGCACGAAGCCAATGGCGTTCCGACCCATGCGTTTCTGCACCACATCGTCCAATCCCACGAAGGCACCACCACAGATGAACAGGATCTGGCTGGTGTCGATCTGGATGCAGTCCTGATAGGGATGCTTGCGGCCGCCCTGGGGCGGAACGTTGGCCACAGTGCCTTCAAGCATCTTGAGCAGAGCCTGCTGCACTCCCTCACCGGAAACATCCCTGGTGATCGATGGGTTTTCGCTCTTACGGGCGATCTTGTCGATCTCGTCGATGTAGATGATCCCCCGTTGGGCGAGATCCACATCCATGTCGGCCTTCTGGAGCAGCCGCAGCAGGATGTTCTCCACGTCTTCACCGACGTAGCCCGCTTCCGTGAGGGTGGTGGCGTCGGCCACGGCGAAGGGCACATCCAGCATCTCCGCGAGGGTTTGGGCAAGCAGCGTCTTGCCACAGCCCGTTGGGCCGATCAGAAGAATGTTGGATTTGTGCAGCCTGGTGGCGGTCTGTTCAGTCTCCCCTTTGCCGTCTCCCTGCCAGGCCAGGCGCTTGTAGTGGTTGTAAACCGCCACCGACATGACTTTCTTGGCAGCGTCCTGTCCCACGACCTGCTGGTCCAGGAAACCCTTGATCTCCTGTGGTTTGGGAATGGAGGCGAGGGTCGGCGCAGGCTTGGAGGTCTTGCGGGGCTGGTTTGAGCCGCTCTTCCTGGTCGGCTCATTGCCCTGCCGGCTACCACCCTGAGCATCGATCAGCTCCTCATCCAGGATCTCGTTGCAGAGATCGATGCACTCATCACAGATGTAGACGCCAGGGCCTGCAATCAGCTTGCGCACTTGCTCCTGGGACTTTCCGCAGAAGGAGCACTTCAGATGGGCGTCGAACTTGGCCATCGGGCGCTTCGCAGGTCAGTCGGAACACAGAGCTGGATCGAATGGAACTCGGCCCAGGTACTGAGGATCGCGACAGAACGGGCTGATGTCAGCCCTCCGTAACGATTTCTCCGTCTCCGAAACTGTCCACGACGCGATCAATCAGGCCGTAAGTGACGGCTTCGGCGGGAGACATGAAGTTGTCACGGTCCGTGTCTTCAGCGATCTTCTCCAGTGGCTGTCCGGTGTGATCGGCCATGAGACCGTTGAGGGTTTGCTTGAGGAACAGGATCTCCTTGGCCTGGATTTCAATATCCACTGCTTGCCCCTGAGCACCACCAAGGGGTTGGTGGATCATGATTCGAGCATTGGGAAGCGCCAGTCGCTTGCCTTTGGCACCTCCGGACAGCAGGAAGGCTCCCATGGAAGCTGCCAGGCCGTAGCAGATGGTGACAATGTCAGGCGCCACTTGCTGCATGGTGTCGTAAATCGCCAGGCCGGCAGTCACAGAGCCGCCTGGGGAATTGATGTAGATCTGAATGTCCTTCTCGGGATCCTCCGCTTCCAGGAACAGCAGCTGAGCCACCAGGGCGTCCGCCACCTGATCGTCCACACCGGTGCCTAAGAAGATGATCCGCTCGCGCAGCAATCTGGAATAGATGTCGAAGGCACGGTCACCTCGACCGGACTGCTCAACCACTGTCGGCAGCACGCCAGGAGCTGCCTGAGGATGCTGCGAGACAGGCTGAATCCCCCGCCAGCGGTTCTGAATCGGATGGTGAATGCGGTCGTCGATCACTCGGCGGCTAGCGGGCTTTGCAAGCAATCTATGGCTGCAGATCAGGCTTCGGCGCCATCACTGTCCTTCTTGGCGCTTTTTGCTTTGGTTGTTTTTTTCTTTGCAGCGGGTTTGTCGCTCTTGGCTGCGGCCTTCCTGGCTGATCCCTTGTCTTCTTTCTCAGAGTCTTCCGGAGCTTTGTCGGTGATGGTGCTGTTCTCTTCCAGCCAGCCCAGAAGCTTCTCTTGAAGCAGATCATCAAGCACAGCCTGACGAAGGCGCTCGGGGTCGATGTCGCGCTCGCCGGAAAGCTGTTGCTTCACATCCTCGAGTTTGGCCTCAAGCTCGCTGTCCTCGACAGTGAGCTTTTCACTCTCTGCCAGGGCTGTTAAAGCAAGGCTTCGGCGCAGGCGCTCCTCAGCTTCAGGGCGTGAGGAGTCCATCAGGTTGCGGACCAGTTCGGGAGTGAACAGCGATTTCACATCCATTCCCTGCTGGGCAAATTGTCCAGCGGTCTGTTCCACCAGATTGCGAACCTCCTGTTGGATCAGGCTTTCGGGAAGTTCGACTTCCAGTTGTTCCACCAGAGCGGCCAGCAGAGCGTCGTGGCGGTTGCTGCGTGCGCGGCGTTCGGCGTCATCCTTGAGACGTTGTTCAAGGTCGCTGCGCAGATCCGCCAGGGACTCCTGCTCGCTGGCCTGCTTCGCGAACTCATCGTTCAGTTCAGGCAGCTCGCGAGTCTTGAGGTCTTTCAGTTCGATGTCAAAGCTGGCCTTGCGTCCGCGTGCATCTTCCTTGGGATAGTCCTCAGGGAATGTGCAGTCCACCGTCTTGCTGTCTCCGACTGCCATGCCCACCACACCTTCAATGAAGCCTGGGATCATGCGCCCATGCTCGAGATCGACATCCATGGAATCGGCGCTGCCGCCCTCGATCTCACTGCCGTCATCGCTGTAGATGCCCTTAAAGCCCACAACAGCGATATCTCCCTTCTCCGCCTTGCGTCCTTCAACGGGAACCACGGTGGCCAGCTGGCGGCGTGAGTCCTCCAGCATTTCGTCCACGCGCGCCGGGTCGTAGCTGACGTTTTCGGCCTCGGCCTTCAGCCCCTTCGTGCTCTTCAGCTTCGGTGTTGGGGCGACGTCGGTTTCCAACGTCAGAGTGAGGCCTTCTCCAGGCTTGAAGCTCTCGAGCAGTTCATCGAAGCCGCCGCTCAGTTCGGGCTGGCCGAGAGCTTCAATCGTTTCCTGTTCGAGGGCATCACGCCAAACGCTGTCAACAAGTGTTTCCAGTGCTGTAGCGCGGATCCGCAGAGCACCCAGCTGCTGCAACAGAACGGTGCGGGGAACTTTGCCCTTGCGAAAGCCCGGCAGATTGACACTGCGGCTCAGCCGCTTGATTGCTTCCTCGTAACTGGCCTCACAGCGTTCTGCAGGAACAGCGACCTCCACTGCCAGTCGGCTACCGGGACGGGAGGAGGTGGAAACCTTCAGGCTGGCGGCACTCATCGGCTGGGTCGCAGGTACAAGCAGCCCAACACATTAATTAAGTGCCTGACCATCACCCCCGCGTAAGCTGCTTTGTAGGAAAAGCCACACCCTGTCTTCAAGTGTTCAGGGTTGTTGCAGCCGGTGGTTGCACCACCTGCCCGTCTGTATCTGAGTCCCCGTCCGTTTGACCCCCGTTAACCAGTTACCGAATCGACCTCTGACGGTGGCCGTCCTCGGTGCCAGTGGTGCGGTGGGGCAGGAGTTGCTTCAGCTGCTTCAGGAGCGCAATTTCCCAGTGGCCGAGCTGCGTCTGCTGGCCTCGGCCCGTTCAGCAGGGCAGGTCTGTCAATGGAACGGACAGACGATCACGGTTCAGGAAGTCTCTGAGTCCTCCTTCCAGGGAGTTGATCTGGTGCTGGCATCCGCTGGCGGTTCGGTGTCGCGCCAATGGCGAGAAGCGATTGTTTCCGCAGGTGCCGTGATGGTGGATAACTCCAGTGCCTTCCGCATGGAAGACGGCGTGCCCCTGGTGGTTCCTGAGGTGAATCCGGAGGCTGCTGCTGAGCACAAGGGGGTGATCGCCAACCCCAACTGCACCACGATCATCCTCACGCTGGCTCTGGCCCCTCTTGCTGCCAAGCGTCCGATGCACAGGGTTGTCGTGAGCACCTATCAGTCAGCCAGTGGTGCCGGTGCCCGGGCCATGGAGGAACTGAAGGATCTCTCCCGGGTTGTGCTCGATGGCGGCACCCCCAAAAGTGAGGTGCTTCCCCACTCGCTGGCCTTCAACCTTTTTCTGCACAACTCACCACTGCAGTCCAACAGTTACTGCGAAGAGGAAATGAAGATGGTCCATGAAACCCGCAAGATCATGGGTTTGCCACAGCTTCGGTTCACGGCAACCTGTGTGCGGGTGCCGGTCCTTCGTGCCCATTCAGAAGCGGTCAATGTGGAATTCACAGAGCCCTTTTCCGTGACTGAAGCCAGGGAGCTGCTCGCTGCTGCGCCGGGTGTGGAACTGCTTGAAGACCCTGCCAGCAATCGTTTTCCCATGCCTACGGACGTGACTGGTCGTGATCCCGTTGTTGTGGGGAGGATCCGACAGGACATCAGTGAAGAAAAAGCACTCGAATTCTGGCTTTGTGGAGATCAGATCCGTAAAGGTGCGGCCCTCAACGCCATTCAGATCGCCGAATTGCTGTTGCCCGCCGCCTGAACGTTATGAGTACCGCTGCAGAACTCTCCCCAACTCCTTTCGGTCGTTTGGTGACGGCCATGGTCACCCCCTTCGATGCAGAAGGCGGCGTGGATCTGGCGCTCGCAGGTCGTCTGGCCCGTCACCTGGTGAATGAGGGTTCGGAAGGTCTCGTGGTGTGTGGAACCACCGGAGAGTCCCCCACGCTCAGCTGGAGCGAGCAACTGAAGATGTTCGAGGCCGTGCGGCAGGCCGTTGGTCCCGGTGTGCATGTGCTGGCAGGAACCGGCAGTAATTGCACCCGCGAAGCGGTTGAGGCCACCCGCGAGGCTGCGGCAGCCGGTGCTGATGGTGCTCTAGTGGTGGTGCCCTACTACAACAAACCCCCTCAGGACGGGATGGAAGCCCATTTCCGCGCCATCGCTGAGGCTGCTGATGACCTGCCGCTGATGCTTTACAACATTCCCGGCAGGACAGGTTGCAGCATGCAACCGGACTCAGTTGCCAGGCTGATGAATTGCGCCAATGTAGTGAGCTTCAAGGCCGCCAGTGGAACCACCGAAGAAGTGTCCCAGTTACGACAGGCCTGTGGTCACCGCCTGGCGATCTACAGCGGTGATGATGGCCTCACACTGCCGATGCTGTCTGTGGGCGCTGTGGGTGTCGTGAGTGTGGCCAGCCATGTGGTGGGGCGTCGACTGCGCAACATGATTGAGGCTTATCTGGCTGGTCAGAACGCAGTCGCTCTTTCACATCACGAGCAGTTACTGCCGTTGTTCAAGGCCCTTTTCGCCACTACCAACCCCATTCCGGTCAAAGCCGCTCTCGAGTTGAGTGGTTGGCCGGTGGGTGCTCCCCGACTTCCCCTCGTTCCGCTGGAGCCTGCCATGCGCGCTGCCCTCTCCGAAGCCCTTGATGCCCTGCGTCAGACCTGACGCCAAGGCTGTTGACCAGCGCTGAAGTGCGCCTCCCTGATTGATTTTCTCCATACCCAAGCGATCCCATGACCGTCACAACTGCCCAGACCAAGCAACCAACCCTGAGAGTGATCCCTCTCGGAGGACTGCATGAAATCGGCAAGAACACCTGCGTTTTTGAATACGGCGATGACCTGATGCTGGTTGATGCCGGCCTCGCCTTCCCCAGCGATGGCATGCACGGCGTGAACGTCGTTCTGCCTGATACCAGCTTCCTGCGCGAGAACCAGAAGCGTATCCGCGGCATGATCGTCACCCATGGTCATGAAGACCACATCGGCGGGATCGCCCACCATCTCAAGCACTTCAATATTCCGGTGATCTACGGGCCTCGACTGGCTCTTTCGATGCTCACCGGAAAGATGGATGAAGCCGGCGTCGCCGATCGCACCACCCTGCAGACCGTCGGACCTCGCGACGTGGTGAAGGTGGGTCAGCACTTCTCAGTGGAGTTCATCCGCAACACCCACTCGATGGCCGACAGCTTTTCGCTGGCCATCTCCACGCCTGTCGGAACGATCATTTTCACAGGCGACTTCAAGTTCGATCACACCCCTGTTGACGGCGAGCACTTCGATCTGGCCCGTCTAGCTCACCATGGCGACAGGGGAGTTCTCTGTTTGTTCAGCGATTCCACCAATGCTGAGGTGCCGGGTTTCTGTCCTCCCGAGCGGTCTGTGTTCTCCAACCTTGACCGTCACATCGCCGAGGCCGATGGGCGAGTGATCGTCACCACCTTTGCCAGTTCAATCCATCGTGTGTCGATGATCCTTGAGCTCGCCCTCAAGAACGGGCGCAAGGTTGGCTTGCTGGGACGCTCCATGCTCAACGTGATCGCCAAGGCCCGTGAACTGGGTTACATGCGTGCGCCTGATGAACTGTTTGTGCCGATCAAGCAGATCAACAATGTCTCCGATCGCGAGACCCTGCTGCTGATGACCGGCAGTCAGGGTGAGCCTTTGGCAGCGCTGAGCCGTATCTCCCGTGGTGAACACCCGCAGGTGAGAGTCAAGAGCTCCGACACGATCATCTTCTCGGCGAGTCCGATTCCCGGAAACACCATTTCCGTGGTGAACACGATCGATCGGCTGATGATGCTGGGAGCCAAGGTGGTGTACGGCAAAGGCGAAGGTATCCATGTCTCTGGCCACGGCTTCCAGGAGGACCAGAAGCTGATGCTGGCGCTCACTCGTCCGAAATTTTTCGTGCCCGTGCACGGTGAGCACCGCATGCTGGTGCGTCATGCCAGGACCGGTCATTCCATGGGCGTTCCCGAGAACAACACGCTGATTATTGATAACGGCGATGTTGTTGAGCTCACCGCTGATTCCATCACCAAGTCGGACCCGGTGAAGGCTGGTATCGAGCTGCTCGATCAGTCACGGAACGGCATTGTTGACGCTCGCGTGCTCAAGGAGCGTCAGCAACTGGCGGAAGACGGCATCGTCACGATCCTGGCTGCAATCAGCACCGACGGCGCCATGGTGGCCCCGCCTCGCGTGAATCTTCGCGGTGTCGTCACCACTGCCGACGCCCGCAAGATGTCGCTGTGGACTGAACGCGAAATCAAGTGGGTGCTCGAGAATCGCTGGAAGCAGCTGACCCGCAACACCGGTGGCAAAGCCCCTGATGTGGACTGGATGGGTGTACAGCGGGAAGTGGAGGTCGGCCTCAGCCGCCGAATGCGCCGTGAACTTCAGGTGGAGCCCTTGATTCTCTGTCTGGTACAGCCCGCACCGGCAGGAACACCTGTGTACAAGGGTCGAGCGGACTCCGAGCCCGATGATCGCCCGGCGCCGCGTGGACGTGGTGGTCGCCATGGTGGTGGTCATGGAGCTGGTCGCCACGGTGGAGGTCGTGACGGTGGTGGTCGAGATCGCAACCGGGAAGCCACGCCAGCGCGGGTGATCACGACAGCTCGCTCAGCTGCTGTTGAGGCCAAGTCGGCTGCAGCGAAGCAACCTGTGGTTGCAGCTTCCAAAGCCCCTGAGCCAGCCAAGGTGCCTGCGCCCGCCGCTCCAGCCCCAGCAGTCGATCAGGACATGCCCGCTGGCCGCACCCGTCGTCGCCGCTCAGCGGCTGCGTAAGGCTGTTCGCAGCCACGACCAACGGCTTTTGGGCTGGTCGCCCACCGAGCTTTTCTTGGTGGGCTCCACCAGTGCCGTATCTGGGAGCTTCACCAGCAAATTCCCCGCTTCTAGCCGTTTGATGAAGGCTTCATTGATCTCCGGATCGGCTTTGGGCTTGGTTGCGATGGGGACGACTTCAATTGTTGTTCCATGGGCGAGCTCACCGCTGGGTTCAGATTCGCAGTCAGGTTCAGGTTCCAGTTCAGTGATGGACTGAGCTTCCGCTTCGGGCTCAGGCTCAGCCAGAGCGTTGATCTGGTTGGAGGGTGTTTGGTCAAGAATGCTGTCTGATGGCTCGTCGTTGATCACAGTGCTGATCTCGGTGATCGTGGATGTTGTCTCAGGCTCAGGCTCAGGTTCAGGTTCCAGTTCAGTGATGGGCTGAGCTTCCGCTTCGGGCTCAGGCTCAGCCAGAGCGTTGATCTGGTTGGAGGGTGTTTGGTCGTGGCTGTCCACGATTTGCTCGTCCTTGAGCCAGGGCATCGCGGTTGCGATCACCGTCGGCTGCAGAGAGTCCTCCTCGGCGGATGCCGCGCTGAGAAAGGGGTCAGCGATCAAGGCCAGCGAGCCTGTTGTTTGTGCAGGCTGCGTGCATTGATCCTCACCTTGATCAATCACCTGCTCCGATCCGGTCACCAACTCCGGCGTGCCACGGGTCCGTTCAAGGCCTTGTTCCGCCAGTTCCCGCAATGTGTCTTGGGGGTTGCTGGCCAGTACCAGTTGGTAAAACTTCCGAGCTTGAGCAGGCTCCTGAAAGCCATACAGGTCAATGTGACCTGCCAGCAGAGCCACGAAGGCTCGCCATGCCAGAACCGCATCCCGTTCAGCACCCTCTTCCGGTATTGGTTCCAGCTGACTGAGCAGTTCAAGGGTGATCGATTGCGCAGCCTCGAAATCACCAGCGCCATAGGCTTTTTCAGCGGCGAGGTACTTGCTTTGGAAGTCGCCGTCCAATGGGGTTCAGCGGTTGTTCTCCAGTTGTACCCAGTTCCGGCACCAGTGGAGTCGCTTCTGCCCTGCCAGATGGCGCTCGCCGGGCGGTTGGCTGGGACCGATGGCACTGCTCAGTTCTTCAAGCTGTCGGGCCGAGAGTGCTGGCATGCCCTGGGCCTGAAGCCATCCGTGCAAAAGCAGTCGTCTTGCCGAATCGGGGAGTTGTTGTAGGGGCGTTCGCTTCAAGGCACCGTCAGCACCCTTCAGATTCTCCAGACTCATCTTCACCAGTGCGTTCTGGGTGTCCTGCAGCTGGGACACTCGCTCGCTCAGCTCAGCCATCCGCCTGCTGCAGCCGGGGTGCAGGGCCTCCAGCACCGGTAGGACCTCCTCACGGATGCGGTTGCGATCGAAGCGTGGATCGCTGTTGCTCGGATCTGTCCAGATCGGCAGTTGCAGGTCCCGGCAGATGGCGGACGTGTCGTCACGGCTGAAATGCAGCAATGGTCGGACCAGTTGAATGTCATCCTTTGCATCGGCATTCAGGGTCCGCTGCCAACGCATGTTGCCCAGCCCGGCCAGATCCGTTCCTCGGCTGAGTTGTAACAGCAAGGATTCGGCTCGGTCGCTGGCGGTGTGTGCGGTCACGACCGTGCGGCACGGTTCGCCTGTCTTGTTGAGGTTGAGCTGTTGACAGGCCTGATGCAGCTGGGCGTAACGCCATGCACGAGCTTTGGCTTCGCTGCCGGTGGTGCTGAATGTGCTGGTACTGACCAGCAGGGGCAGTTGATGCCTCTGGCACCAGCTGGTCAAATCTGCGGCAATGCGAGCGGACCTTGGATGCCAGCCATGGTCTCCATGCCAGAGCTGCAGAGTCCAGTGATGTCGACTGGACAGATCCCTCAGCAGCCCCAGCAGAGCCATCGAGTCCTGACCGCCGGAAATCGCCAGTAAAAGGGTTGCCCCTTTGGGCAACAGCTGGGGATTTTGTAGAAGTTGGCGGTGAAGCCTGTCGTGCCAGTTCAGCCAAGGCTCGCCGGCTGTCATTGCTCTGGTTGGGTGTGGCTTCGATCCTGGCTGTTCATGCGGTGGGAGAATTTATCCATCTGATGTCAGCTTGATGTCCCGCCTTTCTCTGCTGCCTGCTGCTCTCCGCCGCAGCCTGGAACAGCGTTCCTCGCTGAAGGTGATTGCCGGTCTGATGAACTTCGACGCGGAATCGGTCGCCCGTGTGTCCCGTGCCGCTGGTCTGGGTGGGGCCAATTTGATTGATGTGGCCTGTGATGCGGAACTGGTGAAGCTGGCGGTTGAGGCATCCGCTGGCCTGCCGGTCTGCGTGTCGTCTGTTGAGCCCGAGCAGTTTCCCGCTGCTGTTGCTGCAGGAGCTGCGATGGTGGAGATCGGTAATTTCGATTGCTTCTATCCCCAGGGGCGCATCTTCGGAGCCGACGAGGTGCTGGAACTCACACGCCGCTCTCGTGGATTGCTGCCTGAGGTGGTGCTGAGCGTCACCGTTCCCCACGTGTTGCCGATGGATCAGCAGGAACAGCTGGCCGTGGATCTGGTGGCGGCCGGTGCCGATCTGATCCAGACCGAGGGTGGTACCAGTGCCAAACCATTCAGCGCCGGCAGCCTTGGCCTGATTGAGAAGGCAGCTCCCACTCTGGCCGCGGCTCACAGCATCAGTGCTGCTTTGCAGGATGCCGGTGAGACGGCACCGGTGCTGTGTGCATCGGGTCTTTCAGCTGTCACCGTGCCGATGGCGATCGCAGCTGGCGCAGCGGGTGTGGGCGTTGGTTCCGCGGTGAACCGCCTCGATGATGAGTTGTCCATGGTTGCTGTGGTGCGTGGTTTGCGTGAAGCCTTAGGTCGTGAGGTCGCCAGCCGCGTCTGATTGCTGCGGACACGCGCGCGCCAATGGGCCCCGTAACGTGAGTGCCCAATTCAGGGTTTAAAGCGCGAGGACCATGCCTGCCTACGACCTGACTGCGCCCTATGCCCCCAAAGGTGATCAGCCGACGGCGATCACTCAACTGGTGGAAGGTGTGAATGGTGGTCGTCGTTATCAGACTCTTCTGGGTGCGACCGGCACGGGAAAAACGTTCACGATGGCCAATGTCATTGCTCAGACCGGACGTCCTGCCCTGGTGTTGGCTCATAACAAGACTCTGGCGGCACAGCTTTGCAATGAGCTGAGGGAATTCTTTCCCAACAATGCTGTGGAATATTTCATCTCCTATTACGACTATTACCAGCCGGAAGCGTATGTGCCGGTGAGTGATACCTACATCGCCAAAACAGCATCGATCAATGAAGAGATCGACATGCTGCGCCACTCAGCGACGCGATCGTTGTTTGAACGGCGCGATGTGATTGTTGTGGCTTCCATCAGTTGCATCTACGGACTGGGAATTCCCAGCGAATACCTGAAGGCATCGGTGCAGTTCCGGGTGGGCGAGTCTCTCGATTTACGAGGCTCCTTGCGCGAATTGGTGAATAACCAGTACAGCCGTAATGACATGGACATCACCCGCGGTCGCTTTCGCGTGAAGGGCGATGTGTTGGAAATCGGTCCTGCTTATGAAGATCGTTTAGTGCGGGTGGAGTTGTTCGGTGATGAGGTGGAGGCGATCCGCTATGTCGACCCCACCACGGGCGAAATTCTGCAGAGCCTGGACTCCATCAACATCTACCCGGCCAAGCACTTTGTGACGCCAAAGGATCGTTTGGATTCGGCTGTCAAGGATATCCGCCATGAGCTCAAAGACCGACTGGAGTTTCTGCAAACCGAAGGCAAGTTGCTGGAAGCTCAGCGCCTGGAGCAACGCACCACCTACGACCTGGAGATGCTGCAGCAGGTGGGCTATTGCAATGGCGTTGAGAACTACGCCCGTCATCTGGCAGGACGTGAACCGGGCTCCGCGCCGGAATGCCTGATCGATTACTTCCCCGACGACTGGCTGCTGATTGTTGATGAGAGCCATGTCACCTGTTCACAGCTTCAGGCTATGTACAACGGCGATCAGGCTCGTAAGAAGGTGTTGATCGATCACGGTTTTCGTCTTCCCAGTGCAGCCGACAATCGGCCGCTCAAAGGCGAAGAGTTCTGGACGAAGGCACGCCAGACCGTGTTTGTGAGTGCCACGCCTGGTGACTGGGAAGTGAAGGTGAGTGATGGCCAGGTGGCAGAGCAGGTCATACGTCCCACGGGAGTGCTGGACCCGGTTGTGGAGGTGAGGCCGACAACAGGTCAGATCGACGACTTGCTGGGAGAGATCCGCACGCGGGCCGAGAAACAGCAGCGCGTGCTGGTGACCACGCTCACCAAGCGCATGGCGGAAGACCTCACGGATTATCTGGCCGAGAACAAGGTGCGGGTGCGCTACCTGCACTCGGAGATCCATTCGATTGAGCGCATCGAGATCATTCAGGATCTGCGCCTGGGTGAGTACGACGTGCTCGTGGGTGTGAACCTGCTGCGGGAAGGCCTCGACCTGCCCGAAGTCAGCCTGGTGGCGATCCTTGATGCTGATAAGGAGGGCTTCCTGCGAGCCCAGCGTTCACTGATTCAGACGATCGGCAGGGCTGCACGGCATGTGGAGGGGGTTGCGCTGCTGTATGCCGACAACATGACGGATTCGATGGCGAAGGCGATCGAGGAGACCGAACGGCGGCGCAAGATCCAACAGGTCCACAACGAACAGCATGGAATTGTGCCGACGGCGGCTGGTAAAAAGGCCAGCAATTCAATCCTTTCGTTTCTGGAGCTCTCGCGAAAACTCAAGACCGATGGCCCCGACGCAGACCTGGTGCAAGTGGCCGGCAAGGCAGTTCAGGCCTTGGAAGATGACACTGATGGCCTGGCTCTCGATGCCTTGCCCGAACTGATCGATCAGCTCGAGGTCAAGATGAAGGATGCGGCCAAGAAGCTTGATTTTGAGGAGGCTGCCAACCTTCGTGATCGGATCAAGAAGCTGCGTCAGAAGCTTGTGGGTCAGAGCTGAGCTGCTGAGGCTCCTCCGCTAGGCCACCAGGGGTGATTCGCTTCCCTCGGCTGCATGTCGGGTGCTGCCGCCCAGCTTGAAACCGGCATGTACGGCCTGAAGTGCTGCCACACCATCGGCCTCAGCGACTACGCAGCTGGTGCGGATCTCACTGGTGGCGATCATTTCGATGTTGACGCCTGCTTCCGCCAGAAAACGGAACATCCGGCCTGCGGTGCCCGCCGTTGCAGGCATGCCCGCGCCCACGGCACTGACCCTGGCAATGGCTGGACCGTCTTCGAGCAGGGCTCCAGGCCACTGAGCCAGCAAAGCACTCAGGGCGCGATCCGCCGCAGTGCGGTCGTCACGTTTCAAGGTGAAACTGATATCTCGGCTGCCATCTGCGTGCTGGCGTTCCGACTGGACGATGGCATCGAGGCTGATGCCCGCGTCGGCCAGCGCATTGCAGAGGGCTCCGGCGGTTCCGGGTTTATCGGGTACATGGCGCACGCTGACCTGGGCCTGGTCACGGTCGAGGGCCACTCCACGCACTTCCGGCTCAGCTTCGCCGCTCGCGCTGGGATTGAGGCTGATCTGACCGGCTTCCAGTTTGAAGGCCTCCTGAATGGCCTGCAGGGCTTTGCTGCCCACGTCGGCGTTGATCACACAGCTCACCTTCACCTCACTGGTTGCGATCACACGCAGATTGATGCCCACCCGGGAGAGGGTCTGGAACAGACCGGCGGCAATGCCCGGGCGGCCCATGATGCCGGCGCCGCTGATGCTCAGCTTGCTCATCCCGGACTGGGCGACCAGCTCACCGCCCAGCTTCTGGATCAGGGATCCACAGATGCTGCGAGCTCTCTCCAGGTCGGTTTCAGCCACGGTGAAGGTGATGTCGTTGCTGTTGCCGTCGTGGGTGGCCTGGATGATCAGGTCCACATTCACGCCTCCCTCAGACAGGCTTTCGAAAAGCTGGGCGGCAACGCCGGGCTGATCGGACACGTGGGAGAGAGCCAGCACCGCCTGGTGTTCCACCAGTTCGGCGCCGTCCACCGGCCTGCCCAGTTCAAGACCTTCGCGGCCGATGGGCCGGGAGTTGCGGCTGGTGAGGGTTGTGCCGGGTTCATCACTCCAGCTGGAGCGCACCACCATCGTGACGCCGTAGTTGCGTGCGATCTCCACGGCACGCGGGTGCAGCACGGCAGCGCCGAGACTGGCCAGCTCGAGCATTTCGTCGCAGCTCACCTGAGGCATCAGCTGGGCGTCTTCCACCTTGCGCGGATCGGTGGTCAGTACCCCTGGCACATCGGTGTAGATCTCACAGGCCGCGGCACCCAGGGCTGCCGCAAGGGCTACAGCAGAGGTGTCGGAGCCTCCGCGCCCCAGTGTGGTGATTTCGGCGGTGCCTCCGCTGCTCTGGCTCGTGCCCTGAAAACCGGCCACCACCACGACGCGGCCTTCGGCCAGTCGGCTGCGCAGTCGATCTGTGCGCACATCGAGGATGCGTGCCTTGCCATGGGCGGATTCAGTCACGATGCCCACCTGGGTGCCGGTCATGGAGATGGCAGGGACGCCCAGCTCATGCAACGCCATGGAGAGCAGCGCAATCGACACCTGTTCACCGGTGGCCAGCAGCATGTCCATTTCCCGCTGGGGTGGATTGCTGCTGATGGCGTTGGCCTTGGCGGTTAATTCATCGGTGGTGTGACCCATGGCCGAGACCACGATCACCAGATCGTGCCCCTCCTCCTTGCAGCTGGCGATACGCCTGGCCACGGCCTGGATGCGCTCCACGCTGCCGACGGAGGTTCCGCCGAACTTCTGCACCAGAAGGGCCATCCATGCCGCCTCATGTCGCAGGAGATTGTCTCACTGTGCTGCTCCAAGCAGCCCATCGCGGAACGCATCTCCCGGCTGGGTGCCGCGTTTGAGGGCTGCTTCCACATCCAGCAGACGGCCCAGCAGGTTGAGGCAGCGCTGGGGTGAACGCCCCTGCAGCTGTTTGCGCATCACATAGATGCGCTTGGGGTTGCCGATTCCTGCCGCTTTGGCGATCACCCCCACGTCCCGCTCTCCTTGTTGTTCGAGCAGCATCACCCAGAGCCACCCCCTGATCTGACCGGTGAGTGTGGCCACAATTCGCAGGGCCGGTTCGCCGGCATCGTTCAGGGCATCCAGCAAGGCAATCGCCTCGCCTGGATCACCTGCCAGCAGGGCATCACCCACCTGAAGAGCGTTGGTGCTTAGACCCTCGATCAGGCTGTCAACCGAGCTGGCACTGATGCGTGCCTCTCCGCTGCTTTCAGCATGCAGAGCCAGCTTCTGCAGTTCCATGGTCAACCTTGCGCTGTCGTTGCCGATGGCATCGATCAAGGCATCCACAGCACCGGGCTCCAGCCTCAGGTTCAGTTCCTCAGCGGTTCGCTCCACCAGCTGGCGCTGGCCGGCGCCGTCCCAGACCGCAGGCAACTTGAAGCTGCGCTCGCAGGCTTCTCCCGCCTTGATGCGTTTGATCAGGGCTTTGGTGGTGCGCAGACGACCGTCAGGTTTGGAGGGATGGCAGAGCAGCAGCTGGGTGCTTTCAGGGATGCCATCCAGAGAAGCTTCGAAGCGATCGGCGAGCTCGCTGGGACAGGCGTTGCAGAAGGGAGACCGCTGCAGCAGCACGACCCTGGATCCAGCGCCGAAGGGTGGCGTGCGTGCTTCTTCCAGTGCCTGCCTGGCCTGTCCCGCTTCGCTGCCATCCAGTCGACTCACGTTCACGCTCGCCCAGCTTGGATCCACTGCCTTCTCGATCAAGGCCTGAACCGCCCGTTCCAGCGCGGCGGAATCATCGCCCCAGAACAACTGGATCGGCATTGAGGCGTGTCGTCGCACAATGTCGAAGTCTGCCCTGACTGGCAGCCCCCGTCAGAGGAACTTGCTGCAATGGCTGACCATCCGATCTTCACGGAAAGCATCCGTCGAATTCGGGCCTTGATGGGGTACACGGGACTCGATCCTCTGCAGCAGCAGGTGTTGGAGCGTCTGGTGCACAGCAGCGGAGATCCAGGCCTGCAGCCGTTGCTGCGGTTCAGCGAGGGGGCCTGCGAGCAGGGACTTGCGGCGTTGCAGGGCAGAGCAGCGATCCTCACCGACACAGCCATGGCCGCGGCTGCCGTGACGCCCATGGCCATGCGCACACTGGGCACGACCGTGCGCTGCCTGCTCGACTGGGCTCCTGAGGTTTCACCGCAGGAGTCCACCCGTTCCGCTGCGGCCATGCAGAGGGCCTGGCCGGAGCTCACACAGGCGGCCAACGCGAGCGGGCAGCCCATGCCGGTGCTGCTTGTGGGCAGTGCGCCCACGGCTTTGGAACAGTTGCTGGATCAGCTCGATACCGGGGCCGCGGCCCCTTCGCTGGTGATCGGCATGCCCGTTGGTTTCGTTGGTGTCCCTGAAAGCAAGCGTCGTCTGGCGGCGACGGCTCTGGCTCAGATCCGCCTGGAGGGTACCCGTGGCGGTGCAGGTTTGGCGGCGGCGGCGGCGAATGCCCTGCTGCGAGCGGCTCAGGCCGCCAGCTGATCGAGCACCTGCCTGGCCCGTTGCACAACGGGGGAGGGGACCCCTGCAAGGCGGGCCGCTTCGATGCCGTAACTGCGGCTGGCACCGCCGCTCTGCACCTGATGCAGGAACACGAGATCCTCGCCGGTTTCCTCCACCATCACCTGGAAGTTGGCCACGTTGGGCCGCTCCTGCGCCAGGTTGTTCAGCTCGTGATAGTGGGTGGCGAACACCGTGCGCGCCTTGAGATCGCCGGCCAGATGTTCGCTCACGGCCCAGGCGATGGATAGGCCATCAAAGGTGGCTGTGCCGCGGCCGATTTCATCAAGAAGCACCAGGGAGCGGTCGCTGGCGTGGTGAAGGATGTTGGCGGTTTCGGCCATTTCCACCATGAAGGTGGACTGGCCTGCGGCCAGATCGTCCACGGCTCCCACCCGCGTGAAGATGCGATCGGCTATGCCGATCTGAGCGGCGGAGGCAGGCACCCAGCTGCCGATCTGAGCCAACAGCTGGATCAGGCCAATTTGGCGCAAATAGCAGCTTTTGCCGCTGGCATTGGGTCCCGTCAGCACGATCAGGTCGGTGTCACGTCCGAGAGCCAGATCGTTGGGGGTGAAGGGCGCTTCCACCAACAACTGTTCCACCACTGGGTGACGGCCAGCTGTGATCGCCAGCTCACGGTCGTCGCTCAGTTGGGGGGCGCACCAGCCTGCGGTGGCGGCCGTGTCAGCCAGGGCACAGAGTGCATCCAATCCGGCCGTGGCGCGTGCTGCTTCGCGGATAGGTGTCGCCATGCTGCCCACCTGGTCGCGCAACTTGCAGAACAGCTCGTATTCGCGCTGAAAAGCCCTTGCCCGCAGCTGGAAGATGCGGCCCTCCCGCTCTTTCAGTTCAGGAGTGATGAAGCGTTCTTCATTGGCAAGGGTTTGGCGGCGGATCCAGTGGTCGGGCACGGAGGACGCCTTCGCCTTGCTCACCGCCAGGAAATACCCGAAGGTGCGGTGGTACTGCAGACGCAGGTTGCTGATGCCACTGAGCTCTTTCTCCAACCGTTCCTGCTCGGCCAGCCAGGCGTCCTGGTCATCGAGTTGATTGCGCAGGCCATCCAGCAGCGGGTCCACTCCGTCATGGATGAGCCCGCCTTCGCTGAGGGAAAGGGGCGGAGCGTCCACCAAGGCATGGCGAATGGCGGAGGCCAGTTCAGCGAGCGCTGGATCCGGCTGCAGCAGTGCCTCAAGAACGCGTGGCCATGTTTCCAGGGTTCCCATCAGGCGACTGGCAAGGCGGGGAAGCCGCTCCAGGCCATCGGCGATGGCCACCAGATCACGGGCGCTTGCATGTCCGGCGCCGGCCCGACCCGCCAGCCTTTCCAGATCCCCCATCGGTCTGAGCAGACGCCGCAAGCCCTGGCGCAGGGGCCTCTGGCTCACCAGCAAGCTCACCACGCTTTGTCGCTCCCGGATTGTGGTGAGAGTCATCAGCGGCGCCTCCAGCCAGCGGCGTAGACATCGCCCACCCATGGCCGTGAGGGTCTGGTCGATCGCCCAGAGCAGCGAACCCTGGAGTTGTCCGTCGCGTTGGGTGGCCGTCAGCTCCAGATTGCGGCGGGTCTGGGCATCGAGCACCAGGGCATCACCGGCCTGCACGATCTTCGGCACATCAAGGGGGACTCGCGCTGCCTCCTCGAGCGGTTGCGTGTCATTGACGTACTGCAGCAGCCCACCAAAGGCCCGCAGGGCCAGGGGTAGTTCCTGCAGGCCAAGGCCATCCAGCCCGGCCAGCCGGTAGTGCGTTTTCAGGGCCTGTTCGGCCTGGGGGCGGCTGAAGGGTGTGAGCGCCATCGGGCTGAGCATCAGCCGTTCAGGACACCAGGCAGGTCGCTGCGTGCCGGCGTCGTCCGTGGCTGCCCAGAGCAGTTCCGAGGCCTCCAGCTGGGCTAATTGCTGATGCAGGGCATCGCTGCCGCTGCGTTCCAGCACCTGAACGTCACCGGTGCTCACATCGGCGCTGGCCAGACCCCAGCGCAAGGGTTGCTTGCCGCTGGCAGGTTCCACCACCACTGCGGCCAGCCAGTTGTTGCGGCGGGCAGCGAGCATGCCTTCCTCCAGCACTGTGCCCGGAGTGAGCACCCGGGTAATGCCCCGCTTGAGCAGGGCTCCCTTGGCGGGGGTGGTTTCCAGTTGGTCGCACAGCGCCACGGAGTAACCACGACGGATGAGCTCAGCGCAGTAACGCTCGGCGGCGTGATGGGGAATTCCCGCCATCGGCACACGTCCGATCGCCTTGCCCCCTTCCTTGCCGGTGAGGGTGAGTTCCAGCACTCGCGAGAGCTCGACGGCGTCTTCGAAGAAACATTCAAAGAAGTCGCCGAGTCGGTACAGCAGCACGCGTTCAGGGTGTTCGGCCTTGAGCTCCACGTAATGGCGCAACATCGGCGTCAGCAGGATCGGATCCACCTGGCTGTGGTGGGCCCAGGCCGGGGCCTCGCTGTCGTCGTTGTCTGAGCTGGTCAGGTCGTCGTCCGGGTTGGAGGCCTGGTCGGGATCACCGCTGCTCTGACGCTGTCTGGGGCGAGAGGCTGCATCAGCGCTGAGGTCGGCGTCACTGACCTCTGACAATGCATCGCCTGCCAGTGCCTGTGAGGCATTGGCAGGTGAGGGCGAGGGCCCTTTGGTCGGTTCCGGAGCCCCGAACAGATTCCCCTGCAGTGACTGCTCCTCGGGCTGGGGGCAGGTGAGGGGCATGGGACATCCGGAAGTGGCTGGATCGTACCGATCCTGTTCAACACAAGCTGTGAAGCTTGATGCGCAGGCAACGGAGAGGGCTCTCCCCAACGTGTGAGAATCCCCGGGAACGACCTGGCGTCGACCGATTCACCATGCAAATCCTTAACACCCTCACCGTTCTGGCACTTGTGGTGATGTCCTTTGCGCTGATCGTGGCTGTGCCCGTCCTTTACGCCTCGAATGAGGACAGCGGCCGCTCCAACCGCCTGATCCTGCTTGGTGGCATCGCCTGGGTGGCCTTGGTGCTCGTGAACTGGGGCATGAGCTTCTTCGTGGTCTGAAGCCAGGTCGGCGAGCATCTTTTTTGTCCAGTTCACGTCGGCTGGGTGTGAACATGGAATGAACCGATCAAGGCGTCATGGCCACCTTTGAAGGACGGTTCACTGATGTGCAGGGCCTGCGCATCGCCGTTGTTGTTGCTCGATTCAACGATCTGGTCACAGCCAAGTTGCTGAGCGGCTGCCTTGATTGTCTTGGACGCCATGGGATTGATACCGGAGCAGACAGCAACCAGCTCGATACGGCCTGGGTGCCTGGTTCCTTTGAGTTGCCGCTGGTGGCCCAGCAGTTGGCTCGCAGCGGTCGCTATCAGGTGGTGATCACCCTTGGCGCAGTGATTCGGGGCGACACGCCCCATTTCGATGTGGTGGTGGCCGAAGCCAGCAAGGGGATTGCCACCGTGTCCCGCGACACCGGTGTGCCGGTGATTTTCGGTGTGCTCACAACCGACACGATGCAACAGGCCCTTGAGCGGGCAGGGATCAAGAGCAATCTGGGATGGAGCTATGCCCTGCAGGCTCTGGAAATGGGGTCTCTTGTTAAGGCATTGCCAGCGGCTTGAACGGTGGATTGACCAACTGCCCCTTGGTGGTGCATGCTTCTCGGGTCGTCAGGTGACATTCACCTGCTGGCCTGCGGATGTAGCTCAGTGGTAGAGCATCTCCTTGCCAAGGAGAGGGTCGAGAGTTCGAATCTCTTCATCCGCTTGTTGAATCATTGTTTTCGGATCAGCAGCTGCTGAGAGGAAACGGCTCTGAACCCCATTTGTTCGTAAAACCCGTTGCTGTTGGTGGTCATCAGATACACACGCTCCACCTCACGCAGTTTTGGGGAAGCCAGCAGCGCTTCAACGACCCGCCGTCCAAGCCCACGTCCCTGAAGGTCTCCGGCCACCACCACATCCCAGAGCACGGCCCTGTAGATCCCGTCGCTGCTGGCTCGGCCGAAGCCCACCATGCGTTTGCCGCGCCAAAGGCTCACAACCACCGGGCTGCCTTGCAGCATCCGACGCAGTTGTTGACGGCTGCGGCCCTGGGCCCAGAAGGCGTGTTTATTGAGTAAGCGCCGCAGTTTGAGCAGACCGCGCGTCGGGCGTAGGTTTGGCCCCAGCCCAATCAGGCGCAGGCCTGGGGCTCCTGGTGCATGTTCAACCAGATGGATGCGGGCCATCGTCTTCTGATGCAGGCCTCATCATCCGTCTCACTGCGACCTCACTTGTTGTGTGCACCAAAATTCATTTGTTCCAAGGCTTTGATGCGCCGAGGTCATGACGTCAGTGCCTGGTGAACAGCGGCTTCCTGAACAGCGGCTTCCTGAACAGCGGCCCCAGACCATCCAGCAGTTGTTGCGCGAGTGGCCACCGGGTTATGGCGGTGTTGAACGGGTGGCTCATGAATTGGCGATGGTCTGGGGAGGGGCGGTCTGGAGCCTGGATGCGCAAAACCGCAGCCTGAGCGAGCACGACGCCATCCCTGCCCACTACCCGCGCAGACGACTGGCGCGCACGCCAGCCCTTGGACGTCTGGTCTTGCCGCTGCCTTCGCCTGAACTGTGGTCGTTGTTGCGTTCTGATCAGCCTCTGCATGGTCATCTGCCTTCCATCGGGGTGCTTCTGGTGCTGCTGCTCGCCCATTTGGGCCGCCCCCGGCGTCGTGTTACGGCGCACTGGCACTTCTTTTTCGAACCTGCTTCAGGCTTTAAGGGATGCTTTTTCAGCGTTTACCAGTGGCTGGCACTCAGGGTTGTGTCCTGGCTTCCGGGGGTGATCACCACTTCGCCGTTGCTGAAAGCCGAATTGGTGCGTTGCGGTTGCCGGCCTGAACGCGTTGCGGTTCTGAGCTGTTGTCTCAGCCACGACCAGGAAGCTGCGGCACAAGTGGCGACCGGATCGATGTCTCAACCGCGAGCCAATCGGCCCATGCGGGTGCTGTTCATCGGCCGCTTAGGCAGCTACAAACGACTGGATTGGCTGTTGCACAGTCTTGCCAGTGTCAAGGGCTCCTGGTCGCTGGATGTTGTCGGTGATGGGCCGCGGCGGGCTGAATTTGAAGCACTCAGTCGTGAACTGACTTCAACTCATCGTGATCGGGTCGTGCGATTTCATGGCCGCTTGTCGGAGGCCGACAAACTGACTCAGCTGCTGCAGGCCGATCTGCTTGTTCTGCCCTCGCAAAGCTCCAATGAGGCGTTTGGCATCGTTCAACTGGAGGCGATGGCTGCTGGTTTGCCCGCTCTCGCCTTTCAGCGTTGGCGTTCGGGTATGGGTTGGGTCTGTCAGCTGGCTGATCTCGACTGGTCTCAGACGCCGGAGGATTTGCCGCGGGTGCTGCAAAAGCTTGCTGATGACCCGGCTCTGCTGTGCCATCTCGGAGTGCAGGCGCGCCTTCGCTACGAGCAATTGTTCTGCCGCAGCATCTGGCTGGATCGGCTCAACCACTGGAGCAAACCCCTGAATCGTTCCCAGACCCCGGTAGGCTTTCGGGTCCGAGGGTAGTTGTCGACACCATGCTCAAGCTCCTGCTGGGTGACCCCAATGCCCGCAAGCTGAAGCGGTATCAGCCGATTGTTTCTGACATCAATCTGCTGGAGGAGGAGATCGCCCCGCTGACTGATGATGAGCTGCGCGCCAAGACGACTGCGTTTCAGCAACGTCTGGCCGATGCCGGAAGCCTTGAGAATCAGCGCCCGATTCTCGACGAGATCCTGCCCGAGGCGTTCGCCGTGGTGCGCGAAGCCGCCAAGCGGGTGCTGGCCATGCGTCATTTCGATGTGCAGTTGATCGGCGGGATGGTCCTGCACGAGGGCCAGATCGGTGAGATGAAGACCGGCGAGGGCAAGACCCTGGTGGCCACCCTGCCCAGCTACTTGAACGCTTTAACGGGCCGTGGGGTTCACGTCGTGACCGTGAATGATTATCTGGCCCGTCGTGATGCCGAGTGGATGGGTCAGGTGCACCGTTTCCTGGGCCTTTCAGTGGGCCTGATTCAGCAGGATATGGCTCCTGCTGAGCGTCGCATCAACTATGGCTGCGATATCACTTATGCCACTAATTCCGAGCTCGGGTTTGATTATCTGCGCGACAACATGGCCGCAGATATCAGTGAAGTGGTTCAACGCGAATTTCAGTATTGTGTGATCGATGAGGTCGATTCCATTCTGATTGATGAAGCCCGTACGCCTCTGATTATTTCCGGTCAGGTTGAACGTCCGCAGGAGAAATACCAGAAGGCTGCTGAGGTGGCATCAGCCCTGGCGCGTGCAGCTGAAATGGGCAAAGACGGTATTGATCCTGAGGGTGATTACGAGGTGGATGAGAAGCAGCGCAGCTGCACTCTCACCGATGAAGGCTTCGCCAAGGCCGAGCAGATGATCGGCGTCAATGACCTCTATGACCCTCAGGATCCCTGGGCTCACTACATCACCAACGCTCTCAAGGCCAAGGATCTGTTCACGCGCGATGTGAATTACATCGTGCGTGATGGTGAAGCGGTGATCGTGGATGAATTCACCGGTCGTGTGATGCCTGGTCGCCGCTGGAGTGATGGCCAGCATCAGGCGATTGAAGCCAAGGAAGAATTGCAGATCCAGCCTGAAACCCAGACGCTGGCTTCAATCACTTATCAGAACTTCTTCCTGCTCTATCCGCGACTGGCGGGCATGACCGGCACGGCCAAGACGGAGGAAACCGAGTTCGAAAAGACCTACAAGCTTGAAACCACGATTGTGCCTACCAACCGGGTGCGTGCCCGTCAGGACTGGGTTGATCAGGTGTACAAAACTGAAGAGGCCAAATGGCGTGCGGTGGCGCAGGAGACCGCTGAGGTGCATCAGCAGGGCAGGCCCGTGTTGGTGGGCACCACCAGCGTTGAAAAAAGTGAGTTGCTGAGCTCCCTGCTGGCGGAACAGAACATTCCCCACAACCTGCTCAACGCCAAGCCGGAAAACGTGGAGCGGGAGGCTGAAATTGTGGCTCAGGCCGGTCGCTCCGGCGCCGTGACCATCGCCACCAACATGGCCGGACGTGGCACCGACATCATCCTTGGCGGCAACAGCGATTACATGGCCCGTCTCAAACTGCGGGAGGTGTTGTTGCCCCGGCTTGTGCGGCCGGAAGAGGGGCATCGCCCGCCGGTGCCGCTGCAGCGCAGCACCGATGGTGGTGATGGCTTTGCAGCTAAAGCAGCGCCGGCTTCCGGGCCCCATGGCAGTGCCCCCAGTGAAGCCAAGGCCATCGGCAGCCTCTATCCCTGTCAGCTCACCGATTCAACCGACCAGGCTCTTGCCGGCTTGGCCAGGGATCTGGTCAAGGCCTGGGGCGACCGCGCTCTCAGCGTGATCGAACTGGAGGATCGCATCGCAACAGCTGCTGAGAAGGCTCCCACCGACGATGCCCAGATTGCGGCTCTGCGTGCTGCCATCGCCATGGTGAAGGCCGAATACGACGAGGTCGTGAAGCAGGAAGAAGGCCGGGTGAGAGAGACGGGTGGCCTGCATGTGATCGGTACCGAGCGTCATGAGTCGCGCCGTGTTGACAATCAGCTGCGTGGACGCGCCGGTCGTCAGGGTGATCCAGGTTCAACCCGCTTTTTCCTCTCTCTGGGCGATAACCTGTTGCGCATCTTCGGCGGTGAGCGCGTAGCCGGACTGATGAATGCCTTCCGTGTGGAAGAAGATATGCCGATTGAATCCGGCATGCTCACCCGCTCTCTGGAGGGAGCCCAGAAAAAGGTGGAGACCTACTACTACGACATCCGCAAGCAGGTGTTCGAGTACGACGAAGTGATGAACAATCAGCGCAAGGCGGTCTATTCAGAGCGCCGTCGTGTGCTCGATGGTCGCGAGCTCAAGAAGCAGGTGGTGGGCTATGGCGAGCGCACCATGAACGAGATCGTGGAGGCCTATGTGAATCCCGACCTGCCGCCCGAGGAATGGGACGTGGCGCAGCTGGTGAGCAAGGTGCAGGAGTTTGTTTACCTGCTTGAGGATCTCAAGGCCGAGCAGTTGCAGGGTCTATCGATGGAGGAGCTCAAGGCCTTTCTGCAGGAACAGCTGCGTAACGCCTATGACCTCAAAGAGGGTCAGATCGAGCAGCAGCGTCCAGGCTTGATGCGTGAGGCCGAGCGCTTCTTCATCCTTCAGCAGATTGACACGCTGTGGCGTGAACACCTGCAGGCCATGGACGCCCTGCGCGAATCGGTGGGTCTGCGCGGTTATGGACAGAAAGACCCCCTGATCGAATACAAGAACGAGGGGTACGACATGTTCCTGGACATGATGACCAACATGCGCCGCAACGTGATCTACTCCATGTTCATGTTCCAGCCGGCACCACCAGCTGCTCAGCAGACAGCCACCGCCTGAGGATGAGCGTCATGCGAGGCTTTCAAGGCTTCGAATGCATGTTTGTGTCAGCTGTTGGTGAGGGAGTGTTCCTTGCGAGCTGTAGTCTCCGTCTCTCCTGATCAGCCTGGTTCCGGAGTTGACTTATGACGGCTGAAACTCTGAAAACCGTCTCTGGAGCATCGATTCAGGGCCCGTTGCTGATCACTCCCCAGATCTTTGGTGATCGCCGTGGCTATTTTTTTGAGAGCTGGAATGAGCGACGTTTCCGCGCCGAACTGATCGCTTCAGGCTGTTCTGCAGATGAGGCTCAGGCCCTCCGCTTCCGGCAAGACAACCACTCTCGCTCAAGTCGTGGTGTTTTGAGAGGCTTGCATTTTCAGTTACCTCCCGAGCCCCAGGGCAAGCTCGTGCGTTGCAGCTTTGGCAGCATTTTTGATGTGGCGGTTGACCTACGCATGCATTCCTCAACGTACGGGCAGTGGGTGGGAACGACTCTCAGTGCCGACAACCACCAGCAGCTTTGGGTGCCAGTTGGTTTTGCCCATGGGTTTCTGACCCTCAGTGAGGTCGCTGAGGTGCAATACAAGGCCAGTGGTTTCTGGAACCGCGAGTGTGAACGCTCTCTGCGCTGGGACGATCCAGCCCTGGCGATTCAGTGGCCTCTGGAACAGCTCTCTGGAGCTGCACCCTCTCTCGCTGAAAAAGACGCCGAGGCTCCAAAATTGGTGGTCTTGGAAGCGGCAAACGAGGTGTTTGCTTGAAAGTTCTGCTCACTGGTGCCAGTGGTCAGCTCGGCCAGGCGCTGATTGCATCCAAGCCTCCCCGGGTGCAGTTGATCAGCACGAGCCGCAGTGGAGGCCAAGGCCTGGAAGCTCTTGATCTGGCGGATCACGATGCTTGCCAGAGAGCGGTGCAGGACCATCTCCCCGATTGGGTTCTCAATGCCGGTGCTTACACCGCTGTGGATCAAGCTGAATCGGAACCTGTGCTGGCGCAGGCCGTGAACGCGGGTGCACCGCGTGCTCTGTCGCAGGCCCTGGCCTCGTTTTGCCCAGGCGGTCGTCTGTTGCAGCTGAGCACGGATTTTGTCTTCAACGGAGAGCAGGGGCGTCCCTATCAAACGGATGAGCGCCCTGATCCCCTCGGGGTTTACGGCGCCACCAAGGCGTCTGGCGAACAGGCTGTGCGTGAGCTGCTGGGCACAGAAGGGGATGGCCGTGCCGCGATTTTGCGGACCAGTTGGGTGTACGGCCCGGTGGGACAGAATTTTTTGCTGACCATGTTGCGTTTGCACCAGCTGAAGTCAGAAGCCAAGGAACCGCTTCGGGTTGTTGCTGATCAGGTGGGCTGTCCTACCGCCACGTTTGGCCTGGCCCAGACCTGCTGGACTGTCATCGCCCGTCAGGCCGCTGGAATTCTGCATTGGAGTGATGCTGGTGCTGCCACGTGGTTTGACTTTGCCGTTGCGATTGGGGCTCAAGCCGCAGCACGGGGTCTGATCTCGTCAGCTGCTGAGGTGAAGCCGATTCGCACCAGTGATTACCCCACCCCAGCCCATCGGCCTGCGTATTCCTTGCTCGATGGCACGTCGACTCACGAACGCCTGGGAGTGTCCCCCCGCCATTGGCAATCCATGCTTGATGAGGTGCTGGGGGAGCTCAATGAATGATCCCCGCACGCTGCTCGTGCGTGCGGTGATGTTCGACTGGCTCGGGCAGCTGTTGATTCTGGCGCTGGTGATGCTGTTCCCACGCCTGGCGGGGTTACCGAGTGATGGCATGACGTTGTTCAGCCAGACAGGCTGGTTGCTGTTCATGGTTTTGCTCTATCCAGCCCTGGGATGGTTGTTTGGCAGCTACACCGTGTTGCGCTGGCGCCGGCTGACATTGCCCGTGCTTTTGCAGCGTTTGCTGCTCACCGCTGTAGCGACACTGATGGTTGTTGCCATCGTTCGTTGGCTTTTGAACCCTGGAGTTGAGTTGTGGCTCGTGCATCGCAGGGTTCAACTCCTTTGGATGACAGGGGTCAGTGGCTGGGCGTTTGCGGTTCGGCTGGCGATGCGCCGTGGACTGTTGTTACCGGAATCACCTCGCTTGTTTTTGTTGGCGGAGCCCGATGAAATTGCGCAAGTCATGCGGGCCTGGAAACGCGTGCCTGAGCGCCAGAGACTCTGGCCTACGCAGCCTGAAGTGTTACTCGAACGGATGAAGCGAATGGACGAGCCTTTGCTGCTTGCGATCACTCCAGCGCTGCGTCAGCACTCTGAATTGCTGCCGCTACTGGAGTGCTCCGAGACCAGTGATCCTCGTGAAATTCGGATGTTGTCGCTGCTCAGCTTGTTTCAACAGCAGCAGGAGCGTTTGCCTCCAGCCTTTATCGGCCAGGACGGTCTGGCCTATGACGACCTTCCCTGGGCTGCCACCTTCAGCGTGCAGGCCCAGCTCAAACGCATGGCCGACCTGCTTGTGGCAGCAGCCCTGCTGCTGATCACATTCCCCTTCGTTGTGATCTCCGCCCTGTTGATCTGGATCGAAGATCAGGGGCCAGTGTTTTACACGCAGCAGCGCAGTGGCTGGCTGGGTCGCCCTTTCTGGGTGATCAAGTTACGCACAATGAGCGTTCAGCCCAGTCACGAACCGCCGTCCTGGACCAAGCCTGGAGACCGTCGGATTACATCCGTGGGTGGTTGGCTGAGACGGTTTCGCATTGATGAATTGCCTCAACTGTTCAATGTGCTCAAGGGAGAGATGAGTCTGATCGGTCCGCGACCTGAGCGACCAGAAATGGAGCAGGAGCTCGAACGACAAATCCCGCATTACCGAAAGCGCCACTGGATGCGACCGGGGTTGAGTGGTTGGGCTCAGGTCTGTGCTCCCTATGCAAGCAGTGTCGAAGACTCTGATCTCAAACTGTCCTATGACCTTTATTATCTTTTGAATTTCAGTACCTGGCTGGATCTTGTGATCCTGTTCCGCACTATCAAGACGGTGCTTAAAGCAGGTGGTCGCTGATCGCTCAGACGATTCTCAGTGTTCAATCATATTTGGGTCACATCCTGCTCAAATCGTTGGTCTAGGTTGAAGTTAGAGAGTTTTAAATATCCTTTTGTCAAGTTATTTCCATCAGCATCAGTCATTAGGGCATCAGGCAGTTCCTGCTCAAGCAAGTGATCCCAGTGTTTTGAGTGGGCTTTCGATTGCTCCTGCACAATTAATCGATGAGTTGAGTGTCAGCATCACTCGCCGGGCAGTGGTAATTGACGGTTTTCTTGATTTCTACATGCAGTCTGCGGGCGGCGTTGTCAATGTATCGGGCGGAAGTTCGGGTGGGCAAGTGATTCAGTCTGTGCCCATTCCTTTGGTCGATCAAGAATTTGTTCGCTCGGTGATTGCAAGGCTTGATGCAATTATTGATCTGGATTTCCGTGTTGTTGATCGTGCCGCAGCCGCTGATATTGATCTTTTTTACGACACTGGCATTGATTTAGGTGATCAAGAAACAACACTTGGTTTGGCGGTTTCATCCGGCCAAGATTGGGAGTTATTCGTTAACTACCCCCCACTCCAAGATGATGAAGCCTATCGTCGTTATGTGTTTCTTCACGAGCTTGGGCACGCACTTGGCTTGGAGCATGCCTTCGATTCTTCCGATGGTGATGTTTCGCTAGGGATTACAGATCCATGGAGTAGTAACTACCCAGAAGAAACTGTGATGGCTTATCGATCTCCATTGTTTGGGCAATGGCCCGATTTCTTTACTGCCAATGACCTCAATGCGTTGGCAGCCATTTGGGGGCCTGAGCAACAGCAATTATCAAGCTTGGGTGAAGCTCGTGAAGGTGGAGATTATTCAGAGGCCTTTCTTGGTGGTTTGGGTGACGACATGATCCGCTCCAAGGGCGGAGATGACATAGTGAGCGGTGGTTTAGGTGTTGATGCTTTATTTGCTGGTGATGGTGATGACTGGATCAATGGTGATCAGGGAGATGATCGCCTTGATGGCCAGTTGGGTGATGATTGGATTCATGGTGGCCTCGGCAATGATTGGTTGAATGGTGGATCAGGTAATGATTGGCTTTCAGGTGGTGTTGGTGCTGATGCATTTGTTCTGTCTGAGGGTTTCGATGTGGTGACAGATTTTGATTTTTTCTCTGGAGATCGTGTGCTGGTTGCTTCAGGATCAGAGTTCAGGATTCTTCAAGTTGGGGCTGATTTGCAAGTTTCTGCTGATTTTGGTTCCCTGAACTTGCAAAATGTTGATAGATCGATGATTCCATTGTCTTCTCTGGTCCAGCAGATTTGATTTTATTTTTGACTGGTTGATTGGATGGTATTGGACTCATGAGTTGTGTTGTGTGGCTTGGTTTTTGGCTGCCCTGTCAGTCTTTCAGTTTTAAATGATGTGAGAGCTTGATATGTGACGTGATTTCAGATTCAGTGCTGGCACGTTGCCTTTGGACGACTTGTGACATGAGCGATGGATCAATGAGTTGGTCCAATGCAACAGATTTAAATGCACTTTAGAGTTGGTTCTCAATACTTTGAGATCATTGTTGGCTCACTTCTTCGATGGATAAAAATTAAGTGTCATTCACTTTCCAATCGATCCACTGATTTGTTTCTGGCTTCCATGCGGCCGTTGTTGTGGCAGTATTCATGCAGTGAGGATGCATGGGTTGGCTCAGTCTCGAAAAGGCATCATTCTTGCGGGCGGTAGCGGCACCAGGCTGCATCCGATTACGAAGGCCGTCAGCAAGCAGTTATTGCCTGTCTACGACAAGCCTATGGTGTATTACCCATTGAGCACTCTGATGCTGGCAGGGATCAGGGACGTGTTGATTATCACGACCCCATCAGATCAAGCGGCATTTCAGAGTTTGCTTGGTGATGGACGTCAATGGGGTATGCGTTTGAGCTACGCGGTCCAGCCCGATCCGGACGGTCTGGCTCAGGCTTTCTTGATTGGCGCTGATTTTTTGGACGGTCATCCTGCAGCATTGGTGCTCGGAGATAACCTTTTCCATGGCCAGGATCTTGTGCCTGATGATTTATCTGATCAGGGTGCCACCGTTTTTGCTTATCCCGTGAGAGATCCTGAGCGCTACGGGGTTGTTGATTTTTCTGCTGATGGACACGTCATCAGCATTGAGGAAAAGCCAGCAAGACCCAAGTCGCGTTACGCCGTGACTGGTCTCTATTTTTATGACAGCACTGTTGTTGATCGCGCCAAAAAGGTCAAACCCTCTGCCCGTGGTGAACTGGAGATCACGGATCTCAATCGTGATTATCTCAAGGATGGTTTGCTCAAGGTTGAGCTGATGGGTCGAGGGATGGCCTGGTTGGATACTGGAACCTGTGATTCTTTGCATGAAGCATCCAGCTATATCCGTACACTTGAGCATCGACAGAGTTTGAAAGTGGGCTGCCCTGAAGAGGTGGCCTGGAGGCATGGCTGGATTTCTGATGATCAGCTTCGGGCTTTGGCTGAACCTTTGAAAAAGAGTGGTTATGGCAATTACTTAATGCAGCTTCTGGAAAACGGATGCCGACCAGATTCAAAGGCAGGTCTCCTAGGAGTTTGAGCTGATCATCAGCCACTGATATTTGCAAATCCACTGATATATGATCTGCTTCTAGAGAGTCGGGTAGAGCGAGCTTCCATTTGATTTTTTGAATTGGTTGATTGTTCGTTATCCTTTGCGAATATGATGATCTGAATCGAAGTTGGTTTAATTTTTCTCGCTTTTGCGTGTTTGTTGCGGTAACTTTCTCGCAGGTTTAGATATTTTGGCACTTGTTTTGATTGTCGATTCATTATTGCCGTCTGATATTATTGTGTAATATAAGGCTTGGATCGGCGCGCATGACATTCTCTATTTTTGCTTTGTAATTGTTGGCTTTGATTGTCTCACTTAAGCGGAGGGATGTGTTCTGCTTCGATCGTTGATTGGAAAATGGGTTGATTGGCGTTTGCAAAAGAAGTCAAGCTTGAACAGCAGCTCGCCTTTCTGGGCATTTGGGGGTTTATCCTTCCATCAGGATTTGAATTGTGATGTCTTTTCACCTGCCAGCTGATTTCCGTGTGTTGGTGACCGGGGGAGCTGGATTTATTGGGAGTTCTGTCGTGCGCAGGCTTTTGCATCACTCAGATGTTCAGGTCTTCAATCTGGATAAAGTTGGTTATGCCAGTGACCTCACAAGCATCGGTGACCATCCCCATCACCATTTACTCAGGGTGGATTTAGCCAATGCCGAGGCTACGCAGGAAGCGGTCCGAATCGCGGATCCGGATCTCGTGATGCATCTTGCTGCAGAAAGTCACGTCGATCGTTCAATCGACGGCCCAGGCATATTTATTGAAAGCAATATCGTTGGGACTTTTCATTTACTTCAGTCCGTGCGTCTCCACTGGGAGCAGCTGGCGCCCCATCGCCGTGATCGTTTTCGCTTCCATCACATCAGTACGGATGAAGTGTTTGGTTCGCTGGGAGATCAGGGACGCTTTTCTGAAACCACTGCTTATGATCCTCGCAGTCCGTATTCTGCGAGTAAGGCTGCTAGCGATCATCTTGTTAATGCATGGCACCACACCTTTGGTTTGCCTGTCGTTCTGACCAACTGCTCCAATAATTATGGTCCTTGGCAGTTTCCAGAAAAGTTGATTCCCGTTGTCATTCTCAAGGCCATTGCAGGTGAATCTATTCCTCTTTATGGAGATGGTTTGAATATCCGTGATTGGTTGTATGTTGAAGACCATGTTGATGCTCTTCTGCTTGCAGCAACGCGCGGTCGAATCGGCGATCACTATTGTGTCGGAGGGGCCGGTGATCATGGCTCTGCGAGTGAGCGAAGTAATCGCGATGTTGTTGAAACGATCTGCTCGATTCTTGATCGAATCAGGCCACAGAATGAGCCCTATGCAAGCTTGATCAAATGTGTGTCTGATCGGCCAGGGCATGATCGCCGATATGCGATTGATGCCAGCAAAATATCCAGAGAACTTGGTTGGAAGCCGCAGCACAGTTTTGAGGAGGGCTTACAGGCCACGGTTGAGTGGTATTTACAGAACCTTGACTGGTGTCAAGCGGTGCGTGAACAATCGGGATACGACGGTGAGCGGATTGGAATTACCGATCAGAGCGCTGTTTCGGGTTCATGAGTGAGTCAGAAGCTCCATTACGATCTTTGATCCTGCTCTTGGTGGCGTTTCATCCTTCTGAGCGGGAGGTGAATTGTTTGAACACATGCTTGAGGTCCCTTCCTGAGAATATTGGTTATGCAGTTGTTGCGAATGATTATCTGCCTGGTGAGCCGATCGATCTTTTGGCAGAGTATGCAGATAGTTGGCTATGCAACTCAGATAACCCAGGTTATGGAAGAGCAGTTAATCGCCTGGTTAAAACTTTGCCAAATATTCCCAAGTATTTAGGCGTTCTTAATACTGATCTTCAGTGGAATAACGGTACTTTCGCGACGATGATGTCCTGGATGGATCAACATCCAGATGTGGTCCTCGTTGCGCCTCGGATTCTTGACCCGTCAGGCAATGAACAGAAGCTCTGCAAGAGAAATCCCACTGTATTGGGATTGTTGAGCCGGCGATTCATTCTTGATTGGTTCAAGCCTGGTTGGTTGAAGCGCTATGACCGATGGTATGTCATGGCTGATTCTTCGTATGAAGATCAATTCGACGTTCCTTATTTGAGTGGATGTTGCATGGTGATGCAATCCAAGCCTTTTTTGCAGATTGATGGCTTTGATGAGCGCTATTTCCTTTATCTGGAAGATGCGGATTTAACCCGTGAGATGTCTTTATGGGGTCGTTGTCAGCATTTTTCAGGTGCCTCCGTTGTCCATTCCTGGGGGCGCGGAAATTATAAAAGTCTCAGGTTGATGGTCGTGAATTTTCAAAGCGCCTGGCGTTATTTTTGTAAGTGGGGTTGGAAGTTCTGGTGAGCAATTATGAAGTCGTCATGGCCACTTGTAATGGTGAGCGCTTCCTTGAACAGCAAATTGCATCAATTTGCAGGCAGACCATTTTGCCTAAGCGTTTGTTGGTTGCTGATGATTGTTCTTCGGATCAGACATTGGAATTACTGCACCATTGGCAAAAAAAGAGTGATGTGCCGCTTGAGCTTTTAACAACAAGGGAATCTGGGCGCTTGGGAAGTTGTCGTAATTTTGAACGACTTCTCTATGCGAGTAAGGCGTCTCACGTGATGTTGTCTGATCAAGATGATGTTTGGGATGTTGATAAAGCCGCACGCCTACTGCAGCAGATGGATGCTCTGGAGCAGCGGCTTGGTGCTGACCAGCCCCTTCTCGTGCATGCTGATCAGCGCCTGATTGATGCTGAGGCTCATCAGATTCACCCTTCCTTTCATCGTTGTCAGGGCTTGCATCCTGAGCGTGATGGCCTGTTTGAGATCGGGCTGCAGAACGTGGTGACGGGTTGTGCGTTGCTGCTGAATCGATCGGCGGTTGAGCGATCTCTGCCCTTCCCAGCAGAAGTGGTTCTGCATGATTGGTGGCTGGCTCTTGTGGCCGCCCAGGCGGGTGGTTTGTTCTATTGGCCCGAAGCTTGTTCAAGTTACCGGCAGCATCAGGCCAATGTGGTGGGCGCGCGGGGATGGCGCAGGCAGTTGATCAAACGACTTCGAGATGTTGATGCTTTGCACTTCAGGCGTTCTGCTCAGCGATTGATCAGTCCTGGTTTATTGCAGTTGCGGGCATGTCTGAACCGTTTTGGTCCGCCAGAGAGTGCAACCAGGCTTGAACGGTTGTGGAGTGCTTCGGTTTGGGTCCGTTTGTCGACTGCATTGAGGCTGGGATTACGCAAACATGGCTGGTGGCGTACAGCGGGTTTTTATGCAGCATTGTTGTGCTCCAGGCCATCACGACATGAGTCGTCTTGATGCGAATTCTTCTCGCTGTTCATCAGTTTTTTCCTGATTTCCGCGCTGGTACGGAAACGCTCACGAGGCGAACGGCGGAAGAACTGCAGAGACGTGGCCATCAAGTCTGGATTCTCACCGCTGGCCCTTATGAGCCTGGTTGCCCAACCTGGCAGCGTGAGAGCTGGGAAGGGCTTGAGCTGGTCCGTTTGAATCCACCTCCTGAGGCTTCTCCTTTTTTGGGGGGAGTCGCTCAGAGTTATTGGAGGCCTGAACTGGAAGCTGGCTTCATTGCCTTGCTTCGGGATCTGCAGCCCGATCTGTTGCATGTGTTTCATCTGCGTCGGCATACCCTCACCCTTGTTCAGGCTGCCCAGCGTTGCCGCGTGCCGGTATTGGCCAGCCTGACTGATTACTGGATGGTCTGCCCCTCCGGCCAACTGCAGTTTCCTGACAATTACCTGGCTCGGCGCTTCGGTCCTCCACTGGCCTTCATCTTGCTTTGGCTCTGGCGTTGGCTCTACCCCTTGTTCTCGTTGATCCCCAGGAGTCCTTTTTCGGCTCTCAAGCGGCGCCCTTTGTTGATGGCCCAGGCGTTTGAGCGATTTGAGCAGGTGTTGGTTCCTTCCCAGTTGATGTGGAGCACGTTTGCAGACATGGGTGTCTCGACCCATCATTTCGCGTTGTGCCCCTATGGCATTTCTCTGCAAGGCCTTGATGCACTGCCGCAGCGGAAGCCCTGGGCCGGGCCGGAGCAGCGATCACTGCGTGTGGGTTTCATCGGTAGTTTCAATCAGGCCAAGGGTGCCCACGTGTTGCTGGAGGCCTTGTCTTTGATGAGCGGGATTCAGTCTTGGGAAGCCGTTCTTTATGGCAACCCAGCAGATGATCTTGACTATTGGCATAGCTTGAAGCGGCAGACTGAAGCACTGCCACAGGTTCGCTTTGGAGGCGTATTCGCTTCAGATCAGGTGTTTGAGGTGTTGGCGTCTCTCGATGTTCTCGTTGTGCCTTCGCTTTGGCGAGAGAATGCGCCCTTGATTGTCTCGCAGGCCAAGGCCAGTGGACTGCCGCTCTTGCTTTCAGATGTTGATGGAATGGCAGATCAGGTGGCTTCCGGCATGAATGCCATGCTCTTTTCGCCGGGCGACAGTCGAGGATTGGCTGCTGATCTCAGCCAATTTGTTCGTGATCCTCTGGTTCTGGCGGCCTTGGTGAATCGTGGAGGTGTTCCACGAACGATTGCTGATTACGGCGATCAGCTCGAACAGATCTACGCTCGCGTGATCAGGCGTTAAGGCATGCAGGCCGTTGTTACCGGTGCCAGTGGCTTCATTGGTTCCCATCTGGTGGATGGTCTGCTGCGTGCGGGGTACAGGGTCAAGGCCCTGGGGCGTCAGCTTCCAGGTTTGATCAGTGCTGAGGCGCAGCTCCATCCCGATCTGACGCTGTCTTCCGTGCCATTGGCAGATGGCCTGGCTCTGCAGCAAACGCTGGAGGGTGCGCAGGTTGTGTTTCATCTGGCTTGCGGGAGTCTTCCCCAGACCTCCAATCGCGATCCACAGGCGGATGTGCAGGTCAATCTGCTCGGATCATTGAATTTGCTTGAAGCGGCGCGTCTCACCGATGTGAAGCGCTTCGTGATGGTGTCGTCGGGCGGAACGGTGTATGGCGTGCCTCGAGAGGTGCCGATTCCAGAAACCCACCCCACAGATCCCATCTGCTCCTACGGCATCACCAAGCTTGCAATCGAGAAATATGTGGTTCTTTATCGCCAGTTGCACGGCCTCGAGGCGGTGGTGCTGAGGGTGGCGAACCCTTTTGGTCCGCGTCAGCGCCTGGATGCAACACAGGGTGTGGTCCCCGTGTTCCTTGGCCGAGCCCTGAGAGGCGACCCCTTGCAGATCTGGGGTGATGGAACAACCGTGCGCGATTTCCTGGATGTGTCTGATGTGGTCGAAGCCCTGTTGATGGCGGCTCGCTCTCAATCGGATCAGTATCTGTTCAACATTGGCTCCGGCCAGGGTCTGAGCCTCAACCAGCTCGTTGGTCTGTTGGAGGTCCAGCTGCAGCGATCCCTGAATGTTGAGTATCTGCCCTCAAGGGGATGTGATGTTCCCACCAACGTTCTCTGCATTGAACGAGCGAAGCAGGCTCTGGGTTGGACGCCCAGGGTGTCTGTCGCTGAGGGGCTTCAGCGTCTTTGCGACAGTCTTAACGACTGAGCCCAGGCACATGTGTCATGGCATAGCGCTTGCCGTTGGCCATGCAGATCTGAGGGAGCAGCCGCTCGATGGCATGCAGCATGGTGCCGTCATAGCCCAGGGGTTCTTCTGGATAGTCGTCCCAGTTCAGACCAAGGTTGTAGAGGTTGCTCAGGGCTCCTTGACGAGTCCAGAACATGGTGCCCACTGGAAAGTTGATCGCTTGCGGCAGTTGTTGGATCCCAAGACGCTCAGCCACTTGTTCAGCATGGGCGCGGTTTTCAGTCCAGCCCAGGCAGCCGGGATCATCGGGAAACACCAGGCCAAGATCGGGATCGCTGTTGATGGCGGCAAGGATGATGTCGGCCATGGGTTGCTCGGCATCACCGAGCAGGTTGGCCAGAAGAAAATCACGCCAGCGCGCGGCTGTGCTGCTATCGATCAACACACTTTTTTTGGTGTGCAGATGCCCGTGAATGGTGTAGTCGCGATCAAGCTTTTGGCCCAGTTCGCTGAGCAGGGGTCCGATGTCGCGACCTCGGTTGGGCACCGGGTGAAGGCTGGCTTCCAGCTGGTTGTTGTGCAGGATTTGGCAGATCTGTGATTCGATCGTTGGATCGCTGAAGCTCAGAAAAAGATCTGGTTTCACTTTGCTTTGACCAAGGCGATCCAGGATGGGGGCCAGTAACTCCGGATAGAACACGTGTATGTGTAGGGCGACCTCGCTGGAAGCGGGCAAGCGTTTGATCACATCTCGGGGTTGAATGGTTGGCACCAGCCAGGGACCCTTGGGTTGTCGTTTTCGATGCCAGTGTGCGAGCGGGTCACGGCGGGAACCCTGAACAAGTTGGTGCTCCCTGTAGATCCCTGGATGAAAACCTGGAAAAGGTTTTCGTGCCTGGATATTGCTGCGCCAGCTGAGTAAATAATGTTGGTTCAGCTCCCGCTCAGTGAACCGTTGCATCGGATAAGCAAAAGTGGCATTCACAAGCTTCTTCTGACGCAGCAGAAGGAGTTCGGCTTCTTCCTGCTCAACTTCAGTACGGCTGATTCCAGCCAGCTTGATCAGAGCCTTGATGTAGGAGGGCATGTGGAACCAGCGTCTGGCCTGTTCGCGGCTGAGGGCTCCCAGCTGTTTCATCCGTTCAGGGGAGCGCAGAAGTGCCACAGCTTTGCGGGCCATGGCGGTGCAATTGAAGTAAGGGGCCACGCCGGCTGAGTGAAGGAGGGGTTGCTGTTCCAGCAGATTGGCGATTCCGCAGGCTTCGGCGAAGCAGAGCACCGGAGTTCCTGCCAGCATCGCGTCGATCGCCACATTTGGCAGTGGGTCGAGACGTGAACTCACAACAAAAAGATTGCTGCGATCGATCAGGTCCTGGTATGCCGGTGATTCATCCAGCATCACAAGATGGTTGGTCAGCCCGCTGCGGATGATCTGATCTTTCAACCAAATCGAGACGTTGAAGTCATAGTCAGGTTCGTAACCGCTGCCGATCCAGGCGAATCTCACTTTGAGCTCTGGCGCCTGCTGAATGATTTCAGCCGCCATGGCCACAAACAGATCAACACCTTTGCGGGGTTGCACAGCTCCGGCACCCAGCACCAGGAGGGTGTCCTGGTGGAGCTGTTGCAGAAAGGTTGCGGCGTCTTGAACGTTGCTGCTCTGTTGGGCTCGTTGTGGTTTGTCTGTTTGGGTCTCTTCGGGCAGCTTGCACTGCCCTTGGGGAAGCACGGCCACCTGGACATCGGCGAGATCGTTGCAATGGCAGAGCACGTCTCGCCAGGTCAGTGGTGTTGAACACACCACGCGCGAGGACCACCGGCCAATCTCGTTGAAGATGTCGAGTGGCTTGACGTAAGTCACGAACTCATGCAACAGGCAGAGGCAGACAATCCCCTCTCCGCGCAAGGGCTCCAGAAAAGGAGCTGAAACCACTGAATTCACTAATGCAAATTCAGGATTTCCCTGCTTGCAGGCCGTTTTGAGTGCACGTTTGACCAGTTTGCGGTTCACAAACGCCAGCCTTGCCTGGATCAAGGCAGTGCCGCTCGCTTGGAACTGCTGGCGTAAGGCTCCGCCTTTCAGCAGCATCACCACCACGTTGTGGCTCTGGCTGAGTTGCTGCACCAGATTGAGAGCCAGGATCGGTGCCCCTGTGGCGGAGGCCTCATGACTCACCACGATGGCGGTAGGTCGGCTGGGCTGGAAAGGTTGTCCGCCCGCCTGCATCTCCATGCCAAGACTGGTGAGCAATTGGATGTAGGCCAGACGGGAATAGTGCTTGATGCGCCGTCCAAACAGGGAGTTCTTCAAGGCGTGAGCGGTTGGGATGCGCGGCATCAGCGATTCTCTGCGGCAAAAGCGAGTTGCAGCCATGGATGGCGATGCAGCAGCAGACGGCTGAGTTGTCGTTGGCGTTGATTCGTCTGGCTCTGCAGCATCGATGTGCCGTGCTGGGTGTAGGTGGCAAGGGGTTGTGGGTACAGCACGCCATGCCAACCGGCCTCGATCAGCTTGCACCAGAAATCGAAATCCTCCCAGCCTCCGGGGATGTGGCTGTAACCACCAACGGCTTCCCAGGCGCTGCGACGCACCAGTGCCATCGCGTCAATCATGTTGCCGGCTCGCAGTTGCTCGCGCTGCCAGGGATGGCCGCCTCCCACCAATCCCAGAGGCTGCCCGTCGTCATTGCAGATCCGGATGAGCGGATGCACAACAGCGGTTGTGTCCGGGCTTGCTTTGGCCAGTCCAAGGCAAAGCTCGCAGGCCCTGACATCGATCTGATTGTCAGCATCCAGCACCCAGCACCAGGGAGCTGAAGCAACGGCAAACGCGGTGTTGCGTGCAGCAGCCAGGCCTGAATTCTTGTGGTGTTTCAGTAGCTTCGCGCTGCAGAATCGTTGCCCGTGTGCGTCCAGCCATTCATGGCAGCATCTGAGGCTGTCGTCGGTGGAGGCGTCATCGACAATCAACAACTCCACGGCGGGCAGGGATTGACCTAGACAGCTCTCCAGTGCGGCAGGGATCCGTTCGGCGTAGTTGTAGGAGCTGATGCAGATCGAGATTTCGGGCGGCAGGCCACTGGCGTGCTGCCAGAGCACCTGCGATGTTGGTGATGGTGTGTGGATCGTGCCCGGGGCAGGTTTGCCTGCCTTGTGCCAAGCCAATTCCTCCAGCAGTTCCTCGGGGTTGATTGGCTGTTGAAAACAGAGCACACCCAGGCTCTTCCAGAGCAATGGCTCTGATGATTGGGGATTGATGCGCACAAGATTGAGGCCGGCGCTGCAGCAAGCTTGAACCCATGCCGCGAGCAGCCTGGCTTGCTCTGGAGAGAGGGCCGGCGCGGGGGGAAAGACAGGCAGATGCAGGAGCGCAGCAGGGAGCCTTTGCCAGCTGTCTTCTGGTTCGCTGCTGCCCAGACAGAGCCACTCCCCGCCAAGCATCACCAGTGCTTCGGGGCAAGGCAGGCCTAACTGGGCGGAGGCTTCAACGTTGTTGCTGTTGAGCCAGCCCTCGCACGCTGCGTTGTGGAGGGTGTGGTGAATGCTGAGCTGTTCAGCATTTACTCCGAGAAGCCGTAACAGCTTCACCTGATCGGGATCGGGATCGAACACCCGCTCCACCTTGGTGAGATGCAACAGCTGTTTTGGGTCTTGCGCCGTGATCTCGAGCGTTTGCAGATGCAACGCCGCGTCTCTTGCTGCTTCAGCCGAGCAAATCTCAGGATTGCTGCCTGGGCTGAGTGGCAGGTGGTGGATCCACAGGTGTGTCGTCCAGTCCTCCAGGGAGCCGCCAATCAAGCCAAGCCTCAGTCTCTGAGGGAGAGGCCCTCCCTGGTCGGCACTGGGGTCATCGCCGGGGAAGCCTGGATGGTTGAGACATCTCAGTTGAGCAAGGCTGATGGGAGCAATGCCGCTTTGGGTCCAGGCTTGGATCCCAGCAGCCTGGAGTTCACTTTGATCACTTCCCAGAGCCGTGAGCGCTCGGCTCCAGGGGTGCTGATTGGGCGTTGAGAGGTTCCGGGGGTTGAGACGCGCCGATGGCTCCGGTTGTCGTCTGGCCCATTGCCGCAGTGCTTCCACCGACCCGGCTGCGGCCTGTTCTAGTTGTCGATGCCAACGCCTGACCTTGCGCTTCAGGAGGGGGGATTGGCCGTGGGTCTGGCTGCGGCGATAGTCAGAGCAGATGCAGCCCAATGCCGTTTGCAAGGCGGTTGGATCGTCGTTGTCTGGCCTGCAGAAGGTTTGCAAGGCCTGGATCTGAGTTTCGGGCGCATCAAACCACCTGCTGTAACTCACCACATGCAGAGGCAGATCACCAGCGTCGACCAGCAGTTGCTGCTGATGGCGAATCCACAGTGCCTGCGCTCGCGCGCTGGTCATCTCGGTGGCTGCTGCATCGCGGTTGATGAGCGACGTGACCACCTCTGCAGGGTCACGAAAGGCGAGCAGCAAGCGTAAGGTCAGATTCAGCTCAGCAGCCACATCTCGCCAGAGCGGCAAGAGCAGAGAACTGCGCGGATCCTTGATGGCCCAGGGCCCTGATTGTTGCTGCTGATCGACCGTCAGCAGCCGTTTGAGGCAAATGGCGGCGCGCTGGGCGCGCGGCGTTGTTAACCAATCCTGAGGAAGCGCCAGGGTGCCCTGTTCGCTGGGCCACCAGCGCTGGAGATCAATCAGCAGCTCTTCCTGCAGGGCCGTGATGTCTGATCGCTCGAAGTAGCCAGCGGGATTGTGGTCATCAGCGGGGATCAGAGGCCCTGGCAAGGCGACGCCGAGGGCCTCGAGAATCGATCCCAGCAGGGACGTGCCACTGCGGTGCATGCCCACCACCAGGATCAATGGCGCACGATTCATGCTGCGATTCCTGCTCCATAGACACGCTTCTGCCATGCGTCCCAACGTGGGTTCACAGCCGCGATGCGCTGTCGCTCGGCTGAGCTGAAGCCAGGTTCGGCTGGCCTGATTGGCCGTGAGTTGTCCCGTGGTGGCGCTTGAAAGGGTGCTGTGCCAACTGGCAGCAGAGGCAGCAGCAGGCGGTTGAGATCGTCATGCAGTGTCTCGAGACGCAACGCGGTGACCTGCTGATCGACTTCAAAGTATTGGAGCCACCAGTCGGCAGCCACCCAGGTTCCGCCCAGTCGCAAGGAATAGGACAGACCACTGCGCACGGGTTCGAAATCCAGATCCGGCAAGTTCATGTGCCGGCGTTTATGTTCCCAGTCGCTGATCAACCAATCTTCCAGACGTCGGCTGGTGATGAAACGTTGGCGTGCGTTGGCACGCCATACTCCTCGACTCTCTCGCAGGGCCACGGAGTCATGCTTGAGGGGCGTCGAATCATCGTCCACTTCAACCCCGCTGAACTGCCTCTCATGAAACAGACGGTTCATCGAGGTTCCCCCGGTTTTGGGAAGATGAAGCCAGAGGAAGGAATCAGCGATGATCATGACGCGATAAGCCCTCCAGCAGGAGCAGTGTATGGATGGCCGGCTGCCGGACTTTCTTGGAGTGGGCGTGCAGAAGGGGGGCACCACCACCCTGCAGGCCATGTTGCAGGAGCATCCTGGGGTCTTTCTGCCGCCCGCCAAGGAACTGCAGTTTTTCAGTCTTTATTACGGCGAGGGAGAGGAGTGGTATCGCCAGCAATTTGTGGCGGCGCAGCCGGGGCAGCGCTGCGGCGAGATCACGCCCTACTACCTGTTTCACCCTGAGGCTCCGGCCCGCATCCGGCGATTGCTGCCGGATGCGCGCCTGATCGTGCTGCTCAGGGATCCGGTGCAGCGTTGTCTTTCGGGGTTGTTCCATTCCCGCCGGTTGGGCCTTGAGCCGCTGCAAGTTGAGCAAGCCCTGGAGGCTGAGCCGGGCAGGTTGGTGGGGGCGGAGGCTGTTCTGGCGGCCAACGATGGTCGCCACTTGTCCCACCAGGTGCACAGCTATCTGAGTCGCAGCCGCTATGAGCAACAGCTCATGCGCTACGAGCAGTTGTTCCCAAGAGAGCAACTTCTGCTACTGCGCAGTGAGGATCTGTTTGGGAACCCTGAGGGCCTGTGGCAGCGAGTGCTGGCGTATTTGCAGCTTGAAGATTGGCCGCTACCCCATGAGGTAGGGCGGCTCAATGCCGGTGCCGGCGAAGCCAAGCATCTGGATCCAGCCCTGGTGCAGAGGCTGCGCCGGCAGCTGGCTTCTACATATGAGGCGATGGAGCGGCGATATGGGTTGCAATGGTGAGCTGTTAAGGTCCCTTTCGTCAGATCAGTGATCCATGGGTTGGTGGTGGCGTCGAGGCAACCGGATGGCTGACGCGACTTCCTCGGACAAGGCCCAGGGGCCTGAAGGCATTACCCAGATCGGCCATCGAGATTATGTGGGTGGTCTGTGGGATGAGATTGGTGAGCTCCAGTTCAGCTTTCTCAAGCAGCAGGGGTTGCGGCCGGAGCAGGTGCTGCTCGATATCGCCTGTGGATCCCTGAGATTGGGGGTCAAGGTGATCCCCTACCTGCAACCGGGCCATTACCTGGGGATGGACAAAGAGCAGCAGCTGCTTGATGCGGGTGCTCACCAGGAGCTGGGGGAGACGTTGCTGGCGAGCCAGCGCCCGAAGTTGTTGTGTTCCGCCGATTTTGCTTTTGAGCAGTTTGCAACGCCGGTTGATGCGGCGATCGCCCAATCCTTGTTTACCCATCTGCCGCCGCCGCTGATCGGCCATTGTCTCGAGAAGCTGCGGCCGTGGCTGAAGCCGGATGGTCGCTTTTTTGCCACATTCTTCGAGGTGGAGCAGGAGAGGGATAATCCAAGTGATCCCCACGACCACGGTTATTTCGCCTATACGCGCGAGCAGATTGAGGCGTTTGGCGCGGATCAGGGCTATCAGATGGACTACATCGGTGACTGGGGCCATCCGCGCGACCAGGTGATGGTGGTCTACCGCCACCCGGATTGTTGAAAGCCCTCAGCCGCAGCCATTCATCGAGCCTGATCTGAGATTGGGCAGTTTTGCTTTCGAGAGGACTGTGTGGCCTTAAACGCTGGCACCTGAAATGGATGGAGCCTGTCCAGACCAACCAGTTCAGTTCAAGGCGCCGATCGAACCGCTGGCCACCAGTTCCATCAAAGCCAGCTGGCGCTGCACGCAGTTGGCCAGCCGGAAGTGCTGCAGCATGGTGGCCCGTGCCGCCTCGCCCAGCTCCTGGGCCAGTTTGCGCTCGCTGAGCAGTTCGGCAATCGCTTGCGCCAGCTGTTGCGGTGCAAAAAAATCCACCAGCAAGCCGTTGTGGCGATCACGGATCACCTCCTGCACCGGCGCAGTGGCCGAGCCCACCACGGCACAGCCGCAGCTCATCGCTTCCAGCAGGCTCCAACTCAGCACAAAGGGATAGGTGAGATACACATGCGCCTGGGAGAGCTGCAGGATCGGGATGAACTGCTCATAAGGCACCTTGCCGGCGAAATGCACGCAGCTCGGGTCGTACTGGCCTTCGATTTCCGCCAGGAACTTATCCTTCCATTCGCCATCGGGGCAAGCGGCGCCGTAGCTCACACCACTGGTTTCACCCACGATCAGCAGTTGTGCGTCCGGAATGAGCTGCTGCAGATGCGGAATCGCGCGGATCATCGTGTGGCAGCCGCGATAGGGCTCCAACCTGCGATTCACGAAGGTCACGATCTTCTGGCCCGGGCTGAGCACGGTGCCGTCGGCGAGGGTCACAGCCTTGGGATCCTTGCTGGGACAGGCCTTGTCGGTATCGATCCCGTCGTGAATCACGCTGATGCGATCGTGCCAGGCGGCCGGATAACTGCTGCGCTGAAACTGTGTTGGTGTCACGCACCAGCTGCTGGCTTCCAGATTGACCAGCTGATTGGTGGTTTTCATCCGCAGCCGCGCGCAGCCGGCCCAGTCGGGTTCGCCCTGCAGTTCGGGATCGAAGTCGTAATCGAAGCCGCGCGTGTTGTAAAAGAATTCCTGGTAGGTGAGCAGTGGCACCTGGGGCCATACATCGCGCAGGAAGAGCAGTTCACCCCAGCCGGGGTGGCCGCAGATCAGATCCGGCGTGAAGCCTTTCTGTTTGAGCTGGCTGGCGGCGCGAGCGCAGGCTTCGGCACGCAGCACCTTGCTTTCGATGTCCTGCACCCAGGGATGGATTCCGGGCTGATTGCCGCGCGCCAGGCGGTAGCGGAAGTAATGCATGCCGCTGGGCAGCACCTCTTCGCTCTCCTCGATCCCCAGCCCCACGAGCTGATGGCCCCCCAGGGCTTCCAGTGCCCGCAGAATATGAATGTATTGGCCCGGGAAGCCCTGGTGCACGAACAGCAGCTTCATGGCAAGCGCTTCTGGCGTGGCTCATTATGATGCCGCAGCTTTAAGGCTTGATCGTGTCAGCTCTGCGCCTGCGGGTGGTGATCCCCCACTTCTTCCGGGAGGGGGCCAGCGAGGGTAGCGGCGGCTATGGCTCCGGGCGCAGCGGCAATCGCCTGCCGCGTTGCCTGGCGCTGGCTCGCTGTCTGGGAAGCGTTCTGGCGCTGAACCGCGCTCCGCGTGACTGGATTCTCAACATTGCCGAAGAGCAGATGGAGCTCACGCCGACCTCGTGCCTGGCCGGTCTGGCAGAGCTGCAGGTTGAGGTGCATCTGTTCGTGTGCGGGGAACACTGGCTGCAGGAGGTGGTGGAGCTGTATGCGCCCCGGCTGCAGCTGCACCATCTGGATCTGGAGGATCCGCGTCAGCTGCCCCTGGCGGCGGTTCGCCAGCTGCTCGACATGCCAGCCCCTGCTGATCTTTCGCTGTATCTGGAAGATGATCTGGTGATTCAAGATCGGCAGTATGCCGACAAGCTGGCCTGGTTCCACAAGCGCACGGAGCACCGTTGCGTGCTGATGCCCCATCGCCACGAGCTCGCGGTGGCCCATGCACCGCAGCATCTGTATGTGGATGGGCCAATCAAGAAAGAGGGAGAGATGCAGCCGGTGTGGGCTAGTGATGAAACAGTGGTGGCCAGCGGTCGCTTCTGGGATGGCCAGGATCTCAGCTTTGTGGAGGCCTCGAATCCCCATTCTGGCAGCTTCTGCGTAAGTGCCCCTCAGTTGGAGCAGCTGCGCAGCGCCGCCTGGCCGCCGCCAGATTTTGTAGGCCCACTGGAGACCGCGGCAACAGGCACGCTGCTGGGTCGTTTCCCGGTGCTCAAAACAAGTTGGGCCTGCCGGGAGTTTCTGACTCTCGAGCACGGCAATCCATCGTTCCTGCCGCTACTAGTTGAGCTGCCCCAGCGGGAGCGCCCATTGGGGCCGTAACCTGCGCGCTTAGGATGGGTTAACCCCTAATCGAGCAAACCGATCTCAAATATGTAGCCTCTCGTGGCTTAGATTACATAGTTATCAAAGTTAGATTTTACAAACGGCTAAGGCGTCAGGCTTTGCAAATGGTTTTTTATCGACGCATGCTTACCAAAAGTAGAAATAGAAGCTCGGTTCAAGTGATGTCTATTCGCATGGCTATACAACTGTAAAAAATAGAACTTTTGAATCATAATTCCTCGCAATCTGTAGAAAACGGTATGGCTTATGCGTATTAGGTTTTACTTGTTGATCTCCTCAAAGTCTAGAGATGCTTGCTTTAAGAAGTTGCTATCATGTAATTACAGAAACGAGCTAAGATGTAATTGGCTTATTTTTGTTCTCAAGAAATTTCTCTTTATGGCCAAAAGACAAAAGATATTCTGAACTCATTAAGAGTGGCTTATTTATTTGTAGTGCATATATTGAAGAAAATGGTCTGTTGTTTGTTGGTAGTTAAAGCTATTTTTGGCTCATGCTTCTTCGTAACTATTTTTTCCATCCTATCACCTTCGGATTTCTTTGTCGGCGATTGGATGCATGCTGATGAATGATTTTTGTCATTGCATTTTTGGGTGATTTGCTTTATCGACTTCTCCTGCGTGCATCAAAGCTCAGACTGAAGACTGACATGATTAATGCCATCATTGTTTTTTGATGTCATTTGTGTGATCTTGTCGATAACTTCAATGGTTGATTTTAGAGCAGGTTACGTAGCGCCAGTGTTTTGTTTAGTGTGAATTCAATGTTCGTTCGCTTTTGTTAGATTGTTGTTGGAGCGCACAATCTCTCTTTGCTGAACGATCGCTGCCCGAAATTTATAGATTTGACCGTCTTTGAAGACTTCAGTTCAGCTTTAGGCTGCAATTAGAAACGCTAAATCTACGCATGGTTATAATAGGCAGCGAGGTTCTGAATCTATGGATATAGCAGCTTTTCAATTACAAAAAAAAGACCCCGCATTCGCGGAGTCTTGATGTTATCGATAATGATCGGATAATCAGACGAAATCAGCTGCTGTAACTGAAGTTGCAGCCGCCTGTGCTGTGGCGAACGAACCTGTTGTCCCAATTTGGACAATGAAATCAGCCGCACCAGCAGCCCGAGAACCAAACAAGTAACCTGTCCAGGAGGTACCAGAACCAACTGCTAGGAGGCTGGCAGAATCATTTACGTTGTTGAGGTTCGCAGCTCTGTCGTAAGCAGCAGCGAAGTTTGCAAAACCAGCAAGATCGGTCGCATTAGCAGTATTGTTAATGGCCCGCGCCATAGTCAATCCTGCAGCACTCGTTGCAATCCTGTCGGTTGCCGAGAAGAAGTCTGCAAGAACATCAACGGAGCTGTTGGTATTAGCTGAAGCACCGTTAATACTCTGGCCAACAGTGGCGTAGTTGAAGGTGTCAACTCCACCTCCACCAGTCAGAACGTCAGCGTTAGCACGACCTGTGATGACATCACTACCTTCTCCGCCGTTGATGTTGTCAGCAGCAGCGGCACCGGTGAGTGCGTCAACACCATCTCCACCATTGATAGTGGCACTGGAAGTAGTACCTACATTCATTGTGATGGTGTCATTGCCATCACCACCTTCGATAGTATTTCCCCCGAGGAAGCGGTTTGCTGCTCCTTCGACTAGAGAGTCATCGCCTGTGCCTAACAGCCAAGAATTGGAAGCTGAAGTTCCACCAACGAAACGAAGGGTGTCATCACCTTGACCGCCGCCAATGGTTCCCCCAGCAGCAGCTCCAATAACATCTATGTTGTCGTCACCTTTGTTGCCGTTGAAGAGAGTTCCAGTTGAGTTGCCAATATTGAGGGTGTCATCACCTTGACCACCATGCACTGTGGAATTTGCTGCGGCAATGCCCGCAGCTTGGCTTGCAAAAATGTCGTCGCCCTTATTCCCGGAATAATAGACGCCAACATGGTTTACCTGGTTGTTTAAGATGGCAAATGTATCGTTGCCATCTCCGCCTCTCATAGAGCCGTTAGAGAAGGTGCCAGTTGTCAGGGCATTTACGTTGTTAAACGCGATGAAGTCATTGGCCTTTTCGGCGCCAAGGAAAAAGTCAGAAGCATTTCCCTCGAAAACGATGTTATCGATCGCGTCAGAACCCACATAGGTTGCGCCGACCGAGTCTGAGCCGCCGGGGCCGGGAAGAGTTGTGAAAGAAGCCAAGGTTCCTCAAGAAAAGAGAAGAGTCGTAGGAAGTCTAAGAACTCGTCGAGAACTGTCAACTCCATCCCGAAAATAATATCCGGATGGTCTGCAGATTGAGCAAGACGTGGCCAGTCTCGGCAGTGGCACGTGCTTTCAGGCTGCCTGCGCTGCAAGGGATGTCACTACTCAATTTAACACTCATGCGGGCCGTGTGCATGTCAGCAGTTGCAAACTTGTTATCTCCGGCGTTGAGAATTGAGCTCGTCTTCAAATTTGCCCAACAGGGTCTGCTTTGAGGTCACTTTGCCCAGATTGACGTTGGCGTTCACGCTGTAGCCCGCTTGTAGAGGCAGCTGCTGACTGTTATTGAGCTTGAACTGCTCACTGGCCACCTGGATGAGCCCTGAGTTGTTGTGGTCAAAATGGTCTGCGCTTGGGTATGGCGGCCGCGTCGTTTGTCAGACACATCCAGTTACTAGTCAGTTTTCCCGTCGGTGGGCGACCAGTTGCCGTACAGAATTAATGACGTGCTTGAGGATCTCAAGGCAGACCTGAGCAGGGTCAGATCGAACACCAATGCTCTGGCCTCAATCGCGTGTGGATCGATCTCTGTGGTGATTGGCAGAACGATCACCTAACCGAATTTACGTATGAGGCTTATTACCTGTGGTCGAGACGATGCCCAACAGCCAACCATCACACCATGATCTCGTCGATGTTCATGCTTCAGCTCGCAGCAGCCGCTTCAACAACCGCCGCAGTTTCCATATGGGGGAGCTGGCCATCAGCTTGTTCAGCTCTTCAGTGGTTGTGATCAGCTGCTGATTGGTCGCCTCCGCAGATTCAAGTTGTTGGATGTAGCGATCGAGATTCACCTGGGCGCATTGCAGTTGTTCGTCTTGCTGACGCAACCGTGCCGCAAGCAGAGCAGTTGCCTGTTCGAATGTTTCAGTCTGAGGCTTCAGCACGCTGATGGCTGCTGGGCCTGTTGTTGAGCCAGTGCCTGGGTTCTCGCAAAACAGTTGCCAGTAATGGCCTGAGGCTTCGCAGGCATGGGCCACCACCCGTTCCATGGCATGCAAGCTGCTGCCGTCGATCGGCAGTGGTTCCGGAGGGAGTTCTTGTAGTGACTGAAAGCACTGAGTTAAGGGGGCTAGGGCTGCGGGGCGCGCCCAGAACATTCCACCTGCTGGAAACATCAAAACAGCATCGCGATGAAGGCGTTGATCGAGCGGCTTCAGCAGTTGATGTGCCAACTCGAAATTGTTCCCCCAGTTCAGGTAAGGGCGGATCAGCTCAGGGGGTTGCGGCATGACCACACCCATCTTTGGAACGTTGTGGAACTGTTGGCGAAGAGCCAGCACGGTGTTTGCGTCAGGAAGCAGTCGCTTCAGCAGTTGTGCAAGCCAGGCTTCTCCGAAGTCGGTTTCAAGCGAGCGTTTCCCGTGCAGATGCAGCACGAGTGCTTCCTGCCTCAGCTCGGGCCAGAGATGTTGCAACAGTGGCCCGAGGTTGCGGCCGCGATTGGGGCAAACCCTCACGTCAGTGGATCTGGCTTGTTCAGCGATTGGGCTTTGCCGAAGTGTTGCAGTGATGGAGTCAGCTTTGGCTGAACTGTCCGTGCTGATCCAGAGCCGCAGGTCTTCAAGTCCCGACTGACAAGCGCTCAGGGCGCCAAGCAGCGTTGGCAGGGTTTCGAGGTAGTGCACATGCAGATGCACTGCCAAAGGTGGCAGGGGGCTTTTGTCTGTTTCAGGCTCACTGTTTCTCCCTTTGTGCGTTGGTTCTGATTGCTGTTGCAGTCTCCAATCCAAGCGCTGCTCGAGTCCTGGTGATGGCACGAGGGTGGGCATCCCATTGGGATGCATGATGTTCAGTTCGAGATCTCCGCAGGCAATTGAGCTGAGCATTAGAGCGATGCCTGCTGCAGTGTTGGAGCTCCGGCGCTGAGATCGCAGAGGCCAAAGCCTTTCACTGGTTGCTCAGTGGTGATGCGCAGTGCACAGGCATCGACGACGCGATGCAGGAAGTCGCCGGGGCGATCGCTGGGCCAGATCCCGCCTCCGATGAAGTACAAACCCGGCAGCAGGCCGCCGTTGAAGTGAAACGTCATGCTGAAGGTGTCGCCTGCGGCGCAGGTCGGCCCCTGGTGCTGCTGACCGGTGATGCGAATGCCTGTCTGGTTGGCAATGTTGCAGGCAAGACGAAGATCTTTTTGGGGTTCGTCGGCTCGGTAGGAGAAGCGCAGGCTGAACCTTTCTCCAACGGGGATCAGATTGGCCGCATTCCCATCTTGATTGAGCACTTCCACAGCTTCGATGCGAATGCCGCGGGCGTCGTAGCTCACGCTCGAGCTGGGCACCAGGTTGGCGTCATGCTCCGCGTTGCTGAGATCAGGCGACTCTGTTTTAGGCCCAGGGCTGTTGCCTTCATCGAGTCGATCCGCGGCCTGGGCCAGTAGGGAGCTCCACTCATCAGCTGGTGCGTTGTTGAGCCGTTGGTAGGTGCTGGTGATCAGTTTGGGCGACCCCATCAGCTTGAGTTCTCCGCCGCTGAGCAGCAGTGCCTGGTCGCAGTGTTGAAGGATCTGCGGACAGCTGTGGGTGACGAGCAGGATCGATGTGCCGTTGGCCTTGAGTTGCTCCAGGTGGGTGTAGCACTTCTTCTGGAACATCTCATCGCCAACTGCCAGGGCTTCATCCACCACCAGAAGATCAGGCTGAACATGCGCTTGAACTGAAAAAGCCAGGCGCACAGCCATGCCACTGGAATAGGTCTTCACAGGTTGATGGATGAAATCACCGATCCCCGCAAACTCAAGAATCGTGTCCAGCCGTGCATTGATCTCGCTTTTTGTGAGCCCTAACAGGGTGCCGTTGAGGTAAACATTCTCCAGGCCCGTGAATTCTGGATTGAAGCCACTACCCAGCTCAAGCAGAGCTCCGATGCGGCCTTCAACCCACACCCTGCCCGTTGTTGGCGTGAGCGTGCCACAGATCAACTGGAGCAATGTGCTTTTGCCAGATCCATTGCGCCCAACAACACCGAGAGTTTGCCCGCGTTTGAGCTGAAAACTCACGTGCTCCAAGGCCCAAAATGGACGATACAGCTGTTTTCGCTTTCCCCAGATCGCTTGCAGCAGTCGATCGCGAGGATGCTCATAGATGGGATAGAGCTTGCCGAGCTCTTCCACTTCAAGGGCCAGATCAGAGCACATCGGCAAACCCCCGGCGAGCTTTGCAGAAGAATCTGTAGCTGAATTCACAGACCCCCAGCATCAGCACTGAGCCAAACAAGACATAACTCAGGCTCGGCATGTCTCCCTGCACCAAAACGCGCCTGCTTTGTTCGATCACCACAACGAGTGGGTTCAGTCCCATCAATGTTTGCAATCTGGGAGGCAGGGCTGACAGCGGGTAAAACACAGCGCTGAGAAACATCAGCATGCTGACGGCGACACCCATCAGTTGCTCCAGGTCGCGCAGAAAAACTCCTAGTGCTGATAACAACCAGCTCATCGACAAACAACCAAGCACAAAGGGCAACCAGACAATCGGAAGCAGCACGATGGTGAGCGGCACCTCTCGAACAGCGATGAGCTCGAAAATAATGAGTACCAGGGTGCTGGTAAACGCGTGAAAGAGAGCGGCGGCGACTGATACGGCACCCAGTGATTCCAAGGGAAAAATCACTTTGGTGACGTAATTCACATTCTTGAGAATCAGTGTTGGTGCCTGTGTGGCGCATTCGGCAAAGAGGCTGAATGTGATCAGCCCGGCAAACAAATTGATGGCAAACCCGAATGATCCTGCTTGTTCCAGATCGCCCCAGCGTGCTTTGAACACGGTGGAGAACACAAAGGTGTACACCGCCAACATCATCAATGGAGTCAACAGACTCCATCCCCAGCCGAGAATTGAACCGCGATAACGGCCAGCGATTTCGCGCTCACTTAGGCGCAGCCATAATTCTCGATGATGCAGAAGACTCCTGGCAAAACTCAGGCCGCGTGGATGCCGTGACTTGGACCGGATGTGTTCTGCTTGGCTCATGTGTCCTCACGATCACCAAGAAATTCAAGGATCTCTCGGTCCTTGAGATTCTGGGATTCTCCAGGTTGCACCTCACTGATCGGCCGACCCGTTGAGATGGCTTTCAGGCATGCCTGGAGCGTGCTCACCTGGTTTTCCAGTTGATCGATCCGTTCCATCAGATTGCGGATCACGTTGGCCTCGGCGTCTGGCAGTGCTGAGTGGGCCAAAGGATTGATGCGCACGCCGCTTTGATGAATCACGCGTCCGGGGATGCCGACCACCGTGCAGTTCGCTTCCACATCACGCACCACCACAGAGCCAGCTCCGACCCTTGTATTGCTGCCCACCGTGATGGCACCAAGCACTTTGGCGCCCGCGCCAATCACCACATTGCTGCACAGTGTGGGATGACGTTTGCCGCTTGCTTTTCCGGTGCCTCCAAGGGTGACTCCCTGGTAGAGCAGGCAGCGGTTTCCCACTTCCGCTGTTTCACCGATCACCACCCCCATCCCGTGGTCGATGAACACTCCGCTGCCGATCTGGGCTCCTGGATGGATCTCGATTCCTGTCAGGCCTCTGCCCAGTTGGCTGAGCAATCTGGACGCAAGCTTGAGCGGCAAGCGTGAGTGCCACATGCGGTGGCTGAGGCGGTGCAGGGTCAGGGCCTGAAACCCTGGATAGCAGAGCAGGATCTCGAGGGCGCCGCGGGCTGCAGGGTCGCGTTCACGGATGAGGGCCAGGTCGGCTCGGATCGACTTGAACATGACTCGGTCCGGACCGCACGCTTGCCTGGTTCAGGCATCATCACCCGTCGCCGGCACCGGTTGGGCTGGCTAGTTGAGTTGCAGGCCGATTTCCTTGCGCAGCAGTTCGATCGTGTCTCCACTGAGATAGCTCTCTGCGCAATGCAACTGAGGCATGCGCATCAGCTGGGATCGGTTCTGGCGCAGGCTCTGCTCAACCAGAGGCATGCTGGGGCGATCGCAGAGCACATGGCTGGAGGCTCGGAGCAGGGCCAGCAGTCGGCTGCCTACATCAGGAGTGGCCGTCATCAGCAGCAGCTCGTTGCCGCGCATGCTGTGAAGGATCACTTCCGCAGCCCGCAGGATGCCGGGGCTGATGCTCACGAGCCCCACGCAGCTTCCCTGTCGCAGCTCCTTGAGCATGGCCAGCTCCTCTCGGAAGTCATTGAGGTCCACGGCCACGGCACGCACCCCATGCCGCTTCGCCAGTTCCTCCACTGGTTGAAGGAAATAGCGGCTGGTCACAACGGTGCCGTTGCTGGCGCTTTCCAGAACGCTTTCCAGTTCTTCCATCGGCACCACTTCCACCGGTACATCGAGGCAGGGTTCGAGTTCTTCAGCGATGAGCATCGAAGCACCGATGTCTTCCCGCGGGGTGCTGACGAGAACCCTGGCGCCGCAACGCAGGCGCCAGTCAATCTCCCGGGTCAGCAGATCCCTGGTCTGCTGCAGGGTGCAGCCCGCATTCAACAGGCCATCCACACACTTGCGCACTTCTCGGTCCACATCGGTGACCCCGCGGTTGCGCATGTTGGTGGGTGTGCGCAGTTCTCTTGGCTTTTGCTGATCACGCACGTATATGCCGGAGCCGGCCATGGCTTCCACCACGCCATCGGTCTCCAGTTGGCGATACACCTTGCTGATGGTGTTGCGGTGCAATCCCGTCTGCATGGCCAGCTGCCGTGTGCTGGGCAGTCGGTGACCCGGCGGGTAGTGCCGTGCTGCGATTGCGAAACAGATTTGGTTGTAAAGCTGGGTTGAAGCCGGTATGTCGCTTTCCTGTTGGATGTGGAATCGCACGCCGGTGGGCCAGATCAAGATGCGGCCACCTTAAAGACTGATTGGCTCGGTGACAATTGCTGGTGTGGTTGGTGTCCCTATGCCAGTTCTGTTTCGCTGATCAATGTCTGCTTGTGAGTGCCTTTCACACAAGCTTCTTGCGTCTCAGAGGTGTGGGCTTCAGTCCCTTTCAAGAGCTCACTCAAGCTTCTTGCTCGTTCGCTGAGGGTCTCTCAACCCAGTTTGAGCTGACCTCCAGCCAGCTGATTGGAGTTTTGAAAGGGTTTGCTGGACAGTTGTTTGGATCGGTTGCCGCCAACTCTCCGGCTGGGGATCAAGACAGCCTGTCAAGACAGAGTGAACTGCGCTCATGGAGGAATGCCACGGCTCAGACGCCCTGGTTCCAGACACAATTTCAGCTGTAAGCGTTAGTGCAAGCTCTCGGAGCTTGTCGCTGGTTCAACCGTTCGTTCCTGGTTTGCTGATCTGCCGCGCTGCCGCCGTGCGCGGCGGTGCAGTGATCGTGCGTACCGCTTTGTTAGCCGCTTCTTCCTTTTCGTCTTGCTTGGCTAGAGGCGTCTTGCGCGGCGTGAGGAACATGATCATGTTGCGACCCTCGCGTTTGGGAGGCTGCTGGATCTCGGCTGGCTCCTCAAGATCCTTGGCCATCCGCCTGAGCAGAACCTCAGCAAGGGCGGTGTGTTGGATCTCGCGGCCGCGAAAGATCACAGTGCATTTCACCTTGTCGCCGGCCTTGAGAAAACGCTGAGCCTGGCCGATCCGCACGTCGTAATCGTGCTGATCGATTTTGTATCGCATCTTGACTTCTTTAACTTCGGTCTGATGCGATTTTTTCTTGGCTTCCTTGGCCTTTTTCTCCTGTTCGAATTTGTACTTGCCGTAATCCATGATCCGGCAAACCGGCGGATCAGCTTTTTCGCTGACCAGAACAAGATCCAGTTCCCGTTCTTTGGCCACTGATAGAGCTTCTTCCCGATCAATCACTCCAAGTTGAGTGCCGTCTGCATCCACCACACGCAGCTGTGGGTAGTTGATGCGATCGTTGATGTTGGGGAGCTCCCTGACAGGAGCACGGCGGTCAAAACGGGGACGTGGTGGCATTCAGTGATGAAGAGGCTGCCGGAGAACAAATGGGCCCGGCGGGGTTTCAATGCTCACCCTAGACCGGCTTCGATCAGCTGACTGGCTTCCTTGAACGGATCGGTATCACTGAGCCAGTGAGGCTGGTGTTGACGTCTGAACCAGGTGCGCTGGCGCTTGGCGAACTGTTGCGTGCGCTTGGTGGTTTGTGCGATGGCGCCAGTTCGATCGAGCTGCCCTTCCAGCACCTGCAGTGCTTCGCCATAGCCGATGGTTTGCAGCAACGGCAGGTCAGCTCCGTAGCGCTCTTTCAGTTGCTGGGTTTCTTCAATCAACCCCAGTGCGTAGAGCTGTTCGGTGCGCTGGCTGATGCGCTGGCGCAGATTGGCTGGATTGAGGCCGAGTTCGAGCACACGCCAGGGAGGTGGGCTGGCACTGGTCTGCGAGCTCATCGTCCTGCCCGTGGCATACAGCACCTCCAGGGCGCGTTGGGTGCGGACTGCATCCGCCGCGGCGATTCGGCGACCTGCCTCAGGGTCTGCGTCCATCATCAGTTGATGACAGGTTTCCTGGCCTAGCTGAGCAAGTTGCTGACGCAGTGCCGGCTGAGGTGAAACCGAGGGTGGCTTCAGCCCAGCGGTGAGTGCTTTGAGATAAAGGCCGCTTCCACCCACCAGCAAAGCCGCAGCCCGTTGTTCCAGGTTGCGGTTCACCGCTGTCAGGGCCTCGTCCTGAAACTCGCGCAGGGTGATTGGCTGATCAGGTCGGCGCAGGTCCAGCAGGTGATGGGGTACCCGTGCTCTCTGCTCTGTGGTCGGCTTGGCCGTGCCCACCGTCATGTCTTTGTAGAGCTGCCGTGAATCAACATTCACAATCTCCAGCTCAAAGCGTTCCGCCAGCTCGAGGGCCAGAGCCGTTTTGCCACTGGCGGTGGGTCCCAGCAGCACCACCACCAGTGGTGGAAGCTGCGCTGATCCTGGCGCTGCCGGTGGGCTGTGTTCAGACATGAAGCGGAATAGGGGGTGGACCCCCTGAAAAAATGACGTCTCAGAGGCCTCTGCAAGCGCCTCTGGCATGCCGGTGGTAGATTCAGCCTGACAAGAAGCCTGGCCGACCCAGATCGCATGAGCGAAGCCGAGAAGGTAGAGAACGCCTATGGCGCTGAACAGATTCAGGTGCTGGAAGGTCTTGAACCCGTTCGCAAGCGCCCGGGCATGTTCGTCGGCTCAACGGGGACCAGGGGCCTTCATCACCTGGTTTATGAGGTGGTTGACAATTCAGTTGACGAGGCTTTGGCAGGCCATTGCAATGAAATTCTGGTTGTAATAAACGAAGATGGCTCAGTATCTACCACTGACAACGGACGAGGTATTCCCACAGATGTTCACCCCCGCACCGGCAAGAGCGCTTTAGAAACAGTTCTCACGGTGTTGCATGCTGGCGGAAAGTTCGGAACAGGTGGATACAAGGTTTCAGGAGGTTTGCATGGTGTTGGCGTGTCGGTGGTCAACGCCCTGAGCGAATGGCTGGAGGTCACTGTTCGCCGTCAGGGCAGTGTGCATCGTCAGCGCTTTGAGCGTGGCGCTCCCATCGGCAGTCTTGAGTCTGAAGATCAGCCCGCCTCTGAGAAGGGACTGACCGGTACCAGTGTGCGCTTCAAGCCCGACATTGAAATTTTCACTGGTGGTATCGAGTTCGATTACGCAACACTCTCGGCTCGTCTGCGTGAACTCGCCTATCTCAACGGAGGAGTGAAAATTGTCTTCCGCGATGAGCGAGAGTCTGCTCGCGATGCCGAAGGCCAACCTCACGAAGAAATTTATTTCTATGAGGGCGGCATCAAAGAATACGTTGCTTATATGAATGCTGAAAAAGATGCATTGCATCCCGAAATTATTTATGTGAATGCCGAAAAGGATGGTGTTTCGATTGAAGCAGCATTGCAGTGGTGCGTTGACGCTTATTCCGACAGCATTCTTGGATTCGCCAACAATATCCGTACTGTGGATGGTGGCACCCACATCGAAGGTCTGAAGACTGTTCTGACTCGAACACTTAATACGTTTGCGCGTAAGCGAGGTAAACGTAAAGAGGCAGATAGCAATCTTGCCGGCGAGAATATTCGTGAGGGTTTAACAGCAGTGTTGTCGGTCAAGGTGCCCGAGCCTGAATTTGAAGGACAGACCAAAACCAAGCTGGGCAATACGGAAGTTCGCGGCATTGTTGACAATCTCGTCGGTGAGGCACTGAGTCAGTACCTGGAATTCAATCCGGGGGTGATCGATATGATCCTCGAGAAGGCGATCCAGGCCTTCAATGCAGCGGAAGCTGCTCGACGCGCTCGCGAACTGGTGCGGCGTAAAAGCGTCTTAGAAAGTTCAACCTTGCCTGGCAAGCTTGCCGACTGCAGTTCCCGCGATCCTGCTGAATCCGAGATCTATATCGTTGAGGGAGATTCTGCTGGTGGTTCCGCCAAGCAGGGTCGTGATCGTCGTTTCCAGGCAATCCTGCCCTTGAGAGGCAAGATCCTCAATATCGAGAAGACTGATGACGCCAAGATTTATAAAAACACTGAAATTCAGGCCTTGATTACTGCCCTGGGTCTGGGCATTAAAGGTGAAGATTTTGATGCCAAAAATCTGCGTTATCACCGGGTTGTGATCATGACAGACGCTGATGTTGACGGCGCCCATATCCGCACCCTGATCTTGACTTTCTTCTATCGATACCAGAAGGAGTTAGTGGAAGGTGGATATATTTATATTGCCTGCCCTCCCTTGTACAAAGTTGAGCGCGGCAAAAAACATTCTTATTGCTACAACGAGCAGCAATTGCAAAAAACGTTGGATGGTTTTGGCGAAAAAGCCAATTACAACATCCAACGATTTAAGGGTCTTGGCGAAATGATGCCTCAGCAGCTTTGGGAAACCACGATGGATCCTTCTACGCGCACGATGAAGCGCGTGGAAGTTCAAGATGCCTTGGAAGCAGATCGCATCTTCACAATTTTGATGGGCGACAAAGTGGCGCCCAGGCGTGAATTCATCGAAACCCACAGTGCTGAGCTCGATATGTCAGCACTCGACATCTGATGAATCACTCCACAACGGTGGTGCTGCGTTGGAGCTGGTTGCTTGTCGTTTCGTTGTTTGGTCCTGTCGCTTTGCCGGCAGGTGGAGCGGAGCGACGCTTACCCCAGGTTCGACGCCAGCAGGGCAGTGGCCCTCTGCTCAGTGGCAGTGATTGTGTGCTCCATTCCAGTCCGCTGGTAGCAGCTCCTGCTTTGCGGCGACTTGAGATCGGGACCCCGTTGCAATTGTTGCGTCGTTGGCGCAGTGAGGATGGCAGTGATTGGATCCAGGTGAAGGTCACCTCTGGACCTGTGCCCAGTGATTCTCTAGAGCAGCAGCGAGGTTGGATTCATCACTGACTTCAGTTCTTATCAGGCCCTGATGGTTGGGCTGGGTGCCATTCCTGGAGCCTGGTTGCGCCTGAGGGTGGTCAACCACTTTGAACCGTTGGTTCCGCGCAAACACTGGGGAACTTTTGTGGTAAATCTCGTGGCTGCGTTCGCCCTGGGTCTAGTGCTCGGTTTAGAGCGTGCGGGTCGTTGCGACAGTTCCGCAGGTTCCACTGCGCTGATCTTGCTGGTTGGAACGGGTTTTTTTGGCAGTTTGAGCACCTTTTCCACTTTTGCGGTGGAGGTTCTTGCCACCTTGCGTGAACATCGCTGGGGCGAAGCTGTGCTGCTCACCGCTGGCTCGGTGATTGCTGGTCTGTTAGTGGCTGCTGCAGGTTTCAGTTTGGGACTCGTCGATGCCTGAACAGTCACCTTCTCTGCGTACGGAGCTGCAGGAGCTGATGTTGGTTGCGGTCGGTGCAGTCCCAGGGGCGTTGCTGCGCTGGCAGTTTGAAGTGCTTTTGCAAGACCGAGATGTGCTGGTCAACGTGGTCGGTTCTCTGATCTTGGGCCTGTTGCTGGGCTTGCCGTATCGGCCCAGGGTTCAGCTGCTGGTTGGGATTGGTTTCTGCGGTTCGTTGACCACCTTCAGCAGCTGGATGGTGAGCAGCGTGGATCTGATTTATTCGGGTCAGACGCTTGCGGCCTTTGGGCTGATTGGCATGACCCTGGGGCTGGGCCTTGGTGGCGCAGCCCTTGGTTTGTGGATCGGCCGCAGGGTCTATGCGCTGGCGATCAAGCCTTCAGCGCCGCCTCGATAGCGCTACTGAGTTCAGCATCTTCTGGAGCAATGCCGCTCTTGTATCGATTGAGAACGGTACCGTCCTTGCCGACAAGGAATTTTTCGAAATTCCAGGCCACATCTCCCGCAGGTTCTGACTGATTGAGTGTGGTGTAAGGCTCCGTGGTGCTGCCTGTGGCATGCACCTTGTCGAACAATTCGAAGCTGGCGCCGTAGGTGGTTGAGCAGAAGCTCTTGATTTCATCCAGGCTGCCGGGCTCCTGGGCTCCGAAGTCGTTGCAGGGAAATCCCAGAACGCAAAGGCCCTCTGTGCCGTACTTGTCTTGCAGGGCCTGGAGACCGGCATATTGCTTGGTGAAGCCGCAGCGGCTGGCCACGTTCACGATCAGCAGCACCTTGCCCGCGTAGGCGCCAAGTGATTTTTCGCTGCCGTCTGGGGTGCGCACGGAAACGCTGCTGATGCTGGGAGCCATGGCTTTGGATGAGGATTGGCGCAGACGATAACTGGCTTGCATCGGCATACACTTGAGTGCGCTGGGCACGGGGCATGGATCAGGCACCGGATTCCAGTGAAAGCCTCGCTTTGAGCGATGTTCCTTCCCATCAGAAGGTCGTGGAAGTGGTCGCTCGCCAGTTGGAGTCAATGCTGAGTGTGGGCAATTACGACGGAGTCAAGATTCTTCTGGCACCAGTCCAGCCCGTGGATGTGGCTGAGGCGATTGGCAGCCTGCCCCGCACGATGCAGGCCCTGGCGTTTCGTTTGCTCGGCAAAGATGAGGCGATCGAGGTTTATGAGTATCTAGAGCCGCCCATCCAGCAGAGCTTGCTGGAGCGCTTGCGTTCCGGTGAGGTGCTGGAGCTGGTGGAGGAGATGTCTCCCGATGATCGGGTACGGCTGTTTGATGAACTGCCTGCCAAGGTGGTGCGTCGACTGTTGACGGAGCTCAGTCCGGTGGAGCGCCGTGTGACTGCTCAGCTGCTGGGTTACGCCAGCGAAACGGCTGGTCGTCTGATGACAACCGAATACATCGATTTAAAGGAGTTTCAAAGCGCGGCCCAGGCACTCACGATCGTGAGACGCCGCGCCCGCGAGACGGAAACGATCTACAGCCTTTATGTCACGGATGGGCAGCGCCATCTCACTGGGATCCTGTCGCTGCGGGACCTCGTCACAGCAGACCCCGAGGACCGGATTGGCGATGTCATGACCAGGGATGTCGTGAGCGTGAACACCGATACCGATCAGGAGGAAGTTGCCCGTGCTATTCAGCGTTACGACTTTCTGGCTGTGCCGGTCGTGGACCGGGAGCGCCGTCTGGTGGGCATCGTCACCGTGGATGACGTGATCGATGTGATCGAGCAGGAGGCCACCCGCGATCTTTACGCCGCAGGTGCAGTGGAGGCCGGTGATGAGGACGATTATTTCCAGAGCAATCTGTTCACCGTCGCTCGACGCCGGGTTGTTTGGCTGTCGGTGTTGGTTGTGGCCAGCTTTGTCACTTCAGAGGTGATTGCTCTCAATGAAGAGGTGCTCAAGCAGGTCGTGCTTCTTGCGGCGTTCATTCCGCTGTTGGCAGGAACCGGCGGCAATGTCGGTGCCCAGAGTTCCACCGTGGTCATCCGGGGCTTGAGCACGCAGAGCATCACCTCCCTTGGCCAGTTCAGGGCTGTTGCGCGCGAAGCGACCGCAGGGCTTTTGCTGGGACTGTTGATGATGCTGTTGGTGGTTCCTTTTGCTTGGTGGCGTGGTCAAAGCCCGCTGGTGGGGTTGTCGGTGGGGACAAGTCTGTTGGCCATCACAACCTTGGCTGCAACGGCCGGTGCTGCGTTCCCTCTGCTGTTCAACCGTCTGGGCTGGGATCCGGCGCTCATGTCCACGCCGTTCATCACCACCTGCACTGATGTAGTGGGCACTCTGATTTATCTAAAAACCGCTGCGTGGCTCTTGCTCAACATGCCCCAGCTGCTCACAACCACAGGTATTTCTACCCAATTACTCGTTGCAGCCCATTTCTGAGAGGACGTTTACGTTTCTTAGGAGTACGCTTTACACAACTCAATGAAGCGTCATGGCACCTGCTATCGCCGCTGCGCCCGTAGCGACTCCTCTCAAAGCTGTTCCTTCAAAAGCAGCACCCTCCAAGGCTTCTGTCGGTAAGCCTGTAGCTGTTCGTTCAGCAGGTGCCGACGTTGACCTGGTGCGTTCCTACTTGCGGGACATCGGACGTGTGCCGCTGCTGAGCCATCAGCAGGAGATCACGCTGGGGCGTCAGGTGCAGGAATTGATGGATCTGGAAGCCCAGGAAGCGGAGCTGAGCGATCAACGCGGCGGAGAGACTGTGCCGGCGGCGGAGCTGGCCAAGGCAGCAGGACTGAGTGCAGCGCAACTGAAGCGCAAGCTTCAGGCTGGTCGCCGCGCCAAGGAACGGATGGTGGCGGCGAATCTGCGACTGGTGGTGAGTGTGGCCAAGAAGTACACCAAGCGGAATATGGAACTGCTGGATCTGATCCAGGAGGGAACGATCGGCCTGGTGCGTGGTGTGGAGAAGTTCGACCCGACCCGTGGCTACAAGTTCAGCACCTATGCGTACTGGTGGATCCGTCAGGGGATCACGCGTGCGATTGCGGAGAAGAGCCGGACGATCCGTTTGCCGATCCACATCACGGAGATGCTGAACAAGCTGAAGAAAGGTCAGCGTGAATTGAGTCAGGAGCTTGGCCGGACGCCATCGGTGACGGAACTGGCTGGATTTGTGGAGCTGCCTGAGGAGGAGGTGAAGGATTTGATGTGCCGTGCGCGTCAGCCTGTGAGCCTGGAGATGAAGGTGGGCGATGGCGATGACACCGAACTGCTGGACTTGTTGGCGGGTGATGGCGAACTGCCGAGTGAGCAGGTGGAAGGCGAGTGCCTGAAGGGAGATCTGGGCGATCTGCTGGGCCAGCTGCCGGAACTGCAGGAGCGTGTGTTGCGGATGCGCTACGGGATGGACGGCGAGGATCCGATGAGCCTCACCGGCATCGGTCGGGTAATCGGAATTAGCCGCGATCGGGTCCGCAATCTGGAGCGGGATGGTCTGGCGGGTTTGCGTCGACTCAGCGATCAGGTTGAGGCATACGTTGCCTGTTAAAAAATTCCGGTTAGTGCGATTCTGGGTCGGCTTGTAAAAGCCGTTTATCCCAATGCCAAGCCATCGCAGCAATGTCAATCAAGACTTGTTGAGCAGAATTCCTCGAACGGGTTTAAGGATTCTGGACATTGGTTGTGGTGACGGATCGCTCGGGTTGGCTTTTAAATCGTTCAAGCCAACTTCATTATATGTTGGAGTTGAATTTGCTCCGGAAAACGTTCAAGTAGCAAGCCAGAGCTTAGATCAAGTAATTTGTGGGGATATTGAAGATTTAAATCTAAGTATTCCATTGATTAATGATAAAAAATATGACTGCATTATTTATAATAATGTGCTCGAGCATTTAAAAGAACCATGGTCTGTTCTTGAAAGTCATCTGGACCTTCTTGCTGATGAAGGAACAATTCTCGCTTGTGTTCCCAATGTTCAGCATTGGAGTGTTCTGGCGGATTTATTGAATGGTAACCGGCCCTTGAGTGATCAAGGTCTGTTCGGCAGAACTCACTTGAGTTGGTTCACGCGCAATACAATTCTGGAACGGTTTCGATCGCTAAATCTTTCCATTTATGAGCTTTACCCCAGAATTTTTGATCTCGATCAATCCAAAGAATTTGTTTCAAAGCTTTTACCTGCTTTGAACAATCTTGAGTTAGAACCCCAAGTCGTCCATGCGGGCATGGCCCCGTTGCAATATGTGGTTACCGCAGGCCGCTTGCCAAAAATTCCGCTGTTTGTAGAGGGCTTCAGTACTCTTCAGCCCACATCAATGGCGGAAGTTCGCCTGGCTCAGCCTCTGCGTTCTCTTTGCAGCTGTCCCGGTGTGCAGGCAACAGTTCATATGAATCAAATGCAGTTGCCTTCAAATGCTGGACATGTGAAACGTATTCTGATCTGGCAACGACCAATTTTTCGTTTGCGGCAGTTTGATTTTGACAATATACAAAAATTACTCAAAAGTGATTATATCTTGGTCATTGATTGGGATGATGATCCAGATCATTGGCCAGTTCTTGCTCAAGATAACTATGTTAGTTTCCAAATGGTGCATGCTGTTCAGGTCTCCAAGCCTGAACTTGCTGAAATGATAAAAAAATGGAATCCCAATGTGGCTGTTTTCCCCAATATGATTGAACGTTTGGCGCCTTTGGCGTCGCCTGGCGTGAAGAGGGCTGGTTCGGGTCTGAGAATGTTTTTTGGAGCCCTTAATCGTGAAAATGATTGGGAGCCGCTCATCGAAGATTTGAATAAAGTTTTGAGTTCAGATCATGATTTTTGGAGCGTTTCTGTTGTTCACGACAGGAAATTCTATGATTCGCTTGAATTGCCCAATTCTCGAAAGTCTTTTGTTCCTATTTGCCCTCATTCCACCTATATAGAAGAGATGTCGCGCTGTGATTTTGTTTTTTTACCCTTGCTCGATAATCGTTTTAATCAGTTTAAATCTGATCTCAAAGCCTTAGAAGCAGCTGCAAATGGCCTGGCGGTCTTGGCAAGCCCTGTCGTCTATCAATCTTCCGTGCGGCCTGGTATTACAGGTGAATTGTTTGATTCACCTAGTCAAATGGTTGCGCATCTTTCAGCTTGGAGACGAAATCCTGATCTCGTCAAAAAAATGGGTTTCAATGGTCGTAGGTGGGTTGCAGAAGAACGGATGTTTGCCTATCAAGTGGCTGAACGTGAAGCCTGGTACCGCCAGCTTGCCGATCGGCAGCAGCAGCTCAATCAAGAGTTGCTCGCGAGAGTTCCTCAATTGAAGGCCTCAATATCTTCTTGAGGGCAGTATTCACTCGATCTGGTGCTTCATCGTGAGGACAATGACCTGCCCCGTCGATGATCTTTAATGATTGAACGCAACTAAATGTTTTAGTCCAGCGTTCAGCCTCTGCGAGTGGTTCCCAGGGATCTTTTTCTCCCCAGATCAGATGCACAGGAATAGGTAGGTTTGTCATGAGCTCGGGTGCTAAGTAGTCATCAAACAGATTGATGAAACCTCGGAAAGCTTCCGCTGCTCCAGAGCGTTGCGTTGGCTGGTACAGAAGCTCAACGAGCTGATCGTCCACGTTGTCGCCACTGGGGTAAGCCTGTTTCAAAACACTTCTGATCACTCTTGGGCGTGCAGCATTGCGGAATAAGGCTGTGCTCAGCCAGCGTTGGCTGACCAGTGTCTTCAAGAGCGGCCTGATCCAGGCCATCCAGGCTGGTTGGTTTGCCAGTTGCTTGTCGTCCATCAGCCGTTGAGCGCAGTCGATCAGCACCACTCCTTTGCATTGCTCTTCAAGCAGTTGCGCGGCGCGTAAGCACACGACTCCGCCAATCGAGTTGCCGACCAAAAGCACCGGACCTTGCACCACTGCCTTGCAGAAGTCGGCAACCTGCTTGCCCCAGAGATCGAAGCTATAAACGAGGGCTTGACTGTGATCTGCTTGGTCTAGAGCAGGTTGTTCGCCTGCCAGCAGTGCCTGAGGCTGGCTGCTGCCGCCAAAGCCAATCAGGTCAAGGGCATAGGAAGGGGTTTGTTGCCCCAGCACAGGCAGATTGTGACGCCAGTGATTGCTGCTGGCGCCGAAGCCGTGCACCAGGACGACAGAGGGAACAGTGCTGTTCTGCTTGTGCTCTGAAGTGTCTGCATAGCACTGCCAGGCCACCTCAAGGCTGCTGCCGTCGGCTTGTTTCCAGGTCCAGATTGATTCAGCTGGCACCAGCGATTGATGCGTCGTCGCTGCCATCCTGCTGCTTTTGCTTGAACAACCGTGCCTCCAGACCTTTGATCACAACATAAAAGGGTGGCACCACACCCAGAGACAGCACTGTGGCAACCAATAGGCCACCGAAAATCACAGTTCCAAGCGACTGCTGACTGTGAGAGCCGGCTCCATTGGCCACCACCAGTGGAAGAAAACCGGCGAGGGCCGCGATCGCTGTCATCAGGATCGGACGAAGACGCGATTCAGCAGATTCGATGACCGCTTCAACAGCAGACTTGCCCTGTTGAAGTCGCTGTTCGGCGACCTCAACGATCAAAATTCCGTTTTTGGCGGCCAGGCCGATCAGGGTCACAAGCCCAACCTGCGCGTAAATATTGAGATCAATCGAGCGCATACTCAGGAAAGCCAGCGCTCCGAGCATCGCCAGAGGAACCGTCGCCAGGATGATCACTGGGGTCACGTAGCTTTCGTACTGGGCTGAAAGCACGAGGTAAACGAACAGCAGGCCGAGTCCAAAGACCACCAGGCTGGCGTTTCCGGAGGAGAGTTGAAGTGCTGCGAGACCAGTAAAAGCAGAACCGATGTTGGTGAAATTTTCCTGCTTGAAGATCTGCTGCATGGTGTCAAGCGCCTGACCGCTGCTCTTGCCGGCGGCCTCAGAACCCTGAATCAGAATCGATCGGTATAGGTTGTAGTGATTGATCACAGGTGGGGCGCTGCTGAGATCGATGCTGGCGAACTGGGAGACCTGCACCAGGTTTCCTTCTCTGTCGTGAACGTAGATATCAAGAATGTCGTCGAAGTTCTTACGCTGATCAGGAGTTCCCTGCACATAGATGTTGCGGACTTGTCCGCTTTCGTAGGTGATTCCTGAGTAGTTGCCACCAGTCACAATTGCGATGGTGTTCATTGCCTCCTGGTAGTCGACGTTGAGTGCACCCATCACATCGCGGTCAATCGACAGACCGACGGCGGGAGAACTGGGATTGAACTGGGTGAAAACGCTGGAGAAATCACCGCTGGCATTGGCTGTCTTGATCAGCTTTCCTGCCATCTCGGAGAACTCGTTGAAACCGAAGGTGCCATTGCTGAGATCGTTGAACTGGAAATAGAAACCACCCGATGGAGAAAATCCAGGAACTGCCGGTGGCGCGATGGCAATGGCAAGACCGCTGCTCAGTTCGATCAACTGCGCATTCAGACGTTCAATAATCGCGTCGGCACTGTCCTTGGAGTTTCTTCGCTCCGAGATAGGTTTGAAACCATAGAAAAACAGACCTTGATCGGGACTTGAACCGTTGAAGCCAGCCCCGTTGATCACTGATGCGTTTTCAATGTCATCTTCTTTTCGGAGAATTTCAGCAATCTGAATGCCGACCTTTTGGGTCTCGACCAGGGATGCACCGTTCTGCAACTGGAAAATACCCATCCCATACCCCTGGTCTTCTTCAGGAATGAATGCACCCGGGATGGCGTTGAAGGCCAGCAGAGTCAGCACCATGCCGGCCACCAGAACTGTCATCACAAGTTTTCTGGCTTTGATCAACTGTTGAAGAAGATTGGCGTAAGCCTTTTGAAGTCGACCAAATCCGGCATTGAAGCTTTCGAAAATCCGGGATAGATTGGCGCCGGCGAAGCCACCAATCAGTACTCCGGCGACATAAGTCCAGCTCCCGAAGGAATTGGCACTGAATTTGCCGAAGGCCAGCCCGACGATCACTCCGGCGACGATCCAGCCCCAGCCCTTCGGTTGTCTCGGCTGCTCTTTTGGAAGGATCAGACCCGAAAGCATGGGTGAAAAGGTGAGGGCATTGAACGCAGAGATTCCGATCGAGAAAGCGATTGTTAAAGCAAATTGTTTATAGATGATGCCGATACTGCCTGGATAGAAGGCCACGGGAACGAACACGGCCATCAACACCAGGGCTGTTGCCACCAATGCACCAAACAGCTCCCCCATGCACTCCATCGCTGCCTGTCGGGGCCGCATTCCCTTTTCGATGTTGCTTGAGACCGCTTCGATGACAACGATGGCGTCGTCCACGACCAAACCGGTGGCAAGCACTAGGCCGAGCAGAGTCAACTGATTGATTGAAAAGCCGAAGGCCTTCAGAAAGCCAAAAGCGCCCACCAGTGAAATCGGGATGGCGAGGCTGGGAACGATGGTTGCCCTCCAGTTTTGAAGGAAAAGAAACAGAATCACCAGCACCAGGATGATGGCCAGGCCAAGCGCATCGATCACACCTTCAACGGAGGCTTCAATGAACTGGCCGATGTCGTAGATCTGATCGACCCTCACGCCCGGAGGAACAGTTGCAGCGAATTTGTTCATCTGTTCAACGACAGCCTTGGAGACGTCCAGGGCATTGCTGGTTGGCGTCTGAAACACGGCCACGGTGAGAGCTGGTTGGCTTTTTTTGTCGGTGGCCTGAATGGTGTAAGTGTTGGTCCCGTAGCGCACCTCTCCGACATCACGGAGCTTGAGAAGATTTCCGGTTTCTGTACGGCTAATGATCAGATTCTCGAACTGTTCAATCGTGATCAGATTGCCGTTGTCCTCAACCAGGATTGGATAGGTGAATGTCTGATCGCCGGAGGCTGGCGGTCCTCCGATGAGTCCGCCGATCGCCACACTGTTTTGTGCCTTCACCGCCGAAATCACATCCTCGGAAGTCAGCCCGTTGGCGGTCAATTTGTCTGGATCCACAAACAGCCAGAAGGCAGGAGTGGCTCCGCCGTAGACGGTCACCGTCGCCACGCCTTCGACTCTGGAAAGGGGGTAATAAAGCTGCTCGTAGATCAGGCCATTGAGATAACTGATATCGAACTGGCCTTCGGTCGAACCCACCTGGTAAGCCAAAAGAATGGAGGGGGTGCTCTGCTTCACAGAGACACCTGTGTCAGACACCTGTTTCGGTAGCTGGGGCAGCGCCAGGCTCACCCTGTTCTGAACATTGACTTGGTCGATATCGATATCTGTTGTTTCATCGAAATAGACACTGATCGAGCTGTTTCCCTCCATGTCGCTGTTGGAGGTGATGTAACTGACCCCGGGCGTGCCGTTGATTTGTTGCTCCAGTGGATTGGTGACTGCCTGCTCGGTCACCTCCGCATTGGCACCGCTGTATCCAGAGCTGACCTGGATCACTGGGTTGGCAATGTTCGGCAGGCTGGCGATCGGAAGCGTAGGGATGCTGATCACACCCACCAGCACGATCAGAATGCTGCAGACCGTTGTCAGAACCGGCCGTTTAATGAACTTGTCTGAGAAGGACATCGCTGGTTCAGTCCTTCGTTGTGGTTGTCGTTGTTGTGGTCGGGGCGCTTTGTTGCGATGAGCTGGCAGGCGCCACTTTCACTGGCATACCGCTGCGCAGTTGACTGGTATTGCTGACTGCCACTCTGTCCGCTCGGTTCAGCCCGGATTGCACGGGGTAGAAATTGTTTTGAAGTTGACCCAGCTTCACCTTGGTCTGCATCACGATTGGTGTTGCGGGGGGCAGCTTTTCCAGTGTTTTCTTAGTTGCTTCTGGAACATTCGCTGAGGCTTTGATCCCCGGCAGGGCTCTGCTCAGCGGGATCAACTTGTAAACGAAAGGTTGTTCCGCTTGCATCATCACCGCCTGAACAGGCACAGCGAGAGTTTGCTTGCTTCCAGTGATGATTGCGCTTTTCACGAATTGTCCGGTCTTCAGCTGTTCGGTCAGATTGGGGAACTCCGCTTTCACGAGCACGGTGTTGGGTGCACTGGAACTACTGCTCGTCCCGAAGTAGGGGGAGATGAACACCACTGAACCCTCTCCTTGCACAGGGGGATCTCCCTGTGAGACCACCTTCACGCTCTGGCCGATCGCCACGTCTCCTGCATGAGTGGCTGGTATCTCCATCAAGGTCCAAAGGTTTGAGTTATTCACGATGCCGGTGATGTCCTGCCCGGTCTCGATGTAATCGCCGAGCTTCACCCTGTCGAGATTGCCGATGACGCCGTCGATCGGTGAACGCACAAATTTGTATCCGAGGTTTGCTGCAGCGGTGCGTGCCTGATCGCGAGAGGTGATCGCCTGGGTGGCGTACTGGTCTCGCAGTTCGGCTGAGGTCGCTCCGTTCTGGAAGAGGAATTCGTACCGTTCGGCATTGAGCCTGTCGGTCAGGGCTTGTGCCTTGGCGGCATCCAATGCAGCGCTTTCCTGCACGTTGTCGAGTACAAGAATCGGCTGACCGGCTTTGACTTGCTGACCCTCCTTAGCCAGCACCTGGACCACACGACCCTCCGTCTCAGGTTTCAGAGCCACAGTGGTGGTGGACTCCAGCATGCTGATGGCCTGGATGTTGGGTTCAAAGGTGGCGTCGCTGATCGTTGCCGTCTGCACTGTCAGCATCGATCGCGCAGCTTGCTTGGGCTTGCCGCAGCCTGTGACCAGTGCCACGGCGGCAAGAGTGCACAACACGGTTCGCCGCACAGAAACCCACTCAGATAGGCCGGACCTTACCGGTTTTTGCTCAGTCCGCAGCGCATCAGAGGGCATGCCTGCACATTTCTGCTGGCCGGTGATCGGGCAGGAAGCAATGGATGATTCCGTTGATCCGATTGAGATGGTGGATCAGCAGACCTGAGCAAGAGATTGTTGTCGGGTTGATCAGACTGTTTTGCACAGTTTTTCCACAGGACTGCAGCAGCAGATCTCAGCTGCGGGACTGGCTTTTGGTTGAGGCAGGGGAAAAGTCCTTTCCTCGCTTGCTGACAGCTGCGCCAGTCGTTTCTGCTTGTGAACTGTTGCTTGCGTATTCAGGCAAAAGCCAATGCAGCACATGCTTCTTGCGATCCGTATTTTTGCTTGAAAAAAAAAGAGCTGTTTTCACAGTTCGTTTGTTGGCGTGGCCTGATGAAGGGGTTGACAGCTCATGGCCTGAGTTGCGCGAGACCCCGGATGCGATGCCCGTCCTCGTCAGTGTGGAAAATTATTGGGCGTCGGATGGTCGTCACGCCCTGGCGCAGGCTGCCATTGCAGGATGCTTGTTTCAGCAGGGTTGCAACCGTCGGTGGTGCGTCATGACCTCGGCGTTCTGTTCCGTTGCGAGTTCTGCATGCTTTGAAGGACCGATCCAACAACTAGCGCATGTTGTGTGTTGCTCTGAAGCGACCCTCCGTAGCCGAGCGGGAGAGTGGAACAGGATGGAGTGCCTTGCTCATCCCCCCTCCTGTGACTTAGGGGTCTTGCTGCGGGTATCGAAAGCATGAAAGAAGCAGCAATCAGACTGTGATAAGCCTCACTGCCACTCTTTGGCCAAGAGCAGCTTGCACAGCGCGAACTGGTGTAGATCGATCCGAAGACCTTCTTGCCATCGTCGAGAACAGCGTGAGGAATCACCTGGAAGCCGGCACAGTTCTCTAAGGACGAGAGCTCCCCTCCGTGGTGATGGCCGCGGCCTGCAAAGCCTTGGAAGCTCCCATGAACATCGAGGCGAGGGCCCTTGGAGTGGCGGGACTGCTTGAAGATCTTTCTATCCAATAAGGTCTTCCGGGCGAAGGATTGAACCGGTATGCCTCATTGATGAACTGATGGGGCGCTGACTCTTCCAATCACAAACGCCAATACCTCTTGTAAACCCCACCTGGAAGACGCCCCCCGTTGACCGCCAAGGTCAGAGAAGCGCAAATGATGATTCAAGGGTTATCGGTCTGTGGTGAGCCACATCAATAGCGACGGTGAGTCCAAGGAACTGATCTCTTTATGGCTCCATTGCTTATTGCCGCTGGATCGATCGGAAGTGGGTTCAAGCAAGGCTGGAGAACGCTCCAGAGATGTTCTGCCTCCTTGGAGGACAGCTCTAAATCACCAGTAAAATCCTGTTAATCCGATGATTGACGACATGACAGATTTGATCGTAATCCAAGAGCTTTCAGCGGCTGGTCGTCATCAGGAATGTCTACAGGCTTGCCAAAATGCCTTACAGGTTAATCCAGAAGAGGCCTATGCCTATAAATACACAGGTAAGTCCTTACTGGCTTTAGGGCAATTCGAAAAAGCACAGCAATGCCTAGTAAAAGCTCATCAACTCGATGGGAGCGATCCAGAAATTGTTAAAGACATTGGCAATATAGCCTTGAAGCTTGGCAACCAGAACGCCGCACTTGGATGGTACGAAAAAGCGTTAGAAGTCAATAATAATTATGCTCCTGCTCTCAACAATCTCGCCAATCTCAAACGGCAGTCAGGCAACAATCAAGAAGCTGTCGATCTATTCAAGCGAGCCATCTGGTCAGACCCAAAATTGATCCAGGCATACATAGGAGCAGCAGCCAGTTTTCTGGCGATAGGTGATATTGATCAAGCCGAAGCATTCGCAAATCAAACCCTAGCAATCAACGAAAGCACCCCAGGAATCAATGAAATTCTTGGCATTATCTCTCAAAACAGAAGCAAGCCCGATCAAGCTATTGAGTGCTATCAGAACGAGTTAAGAATTAATCCCAAATCTAGTAACTCATTGCTCAATTTAGGGCTTCTGCTGCTTCAGAAGGAACAGCCTTCAGCAGCGGTGGAATCACTCTCAAAGGCATCAGCTCTTGCTCCAAGCGAGCAGTGCTCACTTTATTTGGCGCAGGCCTATCAAAACCTAGGGCAATTCAAAGAAGCAATTATTGAATATAAGAAAGTAGATATTAACAAATCCAAGAACAAGATGATTCCTTTCAATCTTGGACTCTGCTTGCTCAATATCGGAAATAATATCGATGCAATTGAAGCGTTTAAGATTGCCGTTCAGCTTGATGAGTCATTCATTCCCGCCTGGGGAAATATAGGTACTGCTCTTGTAAATGAAGGGAGGCACCAAGAAGCCCTAACAACAACACAAAAAGTTCTTGATCTAAGTCCTGAAAACCCAGGTGCCTACATGAACCTGGGCGGGATCTACAAAGAACTTGGCCAGCTCGATCAAGCGCTTGCAGCAACCCTGAAGTCCCTAGAGCTCGAGCCTGAAAACTCCGATGCTTACATTAGCTTGGGTGGGATTTATAAAGAGCTCGGTCAGCTCGATCAAGCACTTGCGGCAACCCTGAAGTCCTTAGAGCTCAAATCTGATAACCCCACTGCCCAAATGAACCTGGGCACTATCTATCAAAACCTCGGAAACCTTGACCACGCTCTCACCTCCACTCTCAACTCCCTAGAGCTACAACCAGATAACCCCGCTGTCTACATAAACCTGAGCGGTATCTACATGGATCTCGGCAATCTTGATCAAGCTCTCACCTCCAATCTCAAATCCTTAGAGCTCAAACCAGATAACCCCGCTGCCCACATGAGCCTGGGCAGCATCCACAAAGCACTCGGAAACCTTGATCAGGCGCTTGTCTCAACCCTCAAATCACTTGAACTCAAAGCAGACAACCCCACTGCCCACATGAACCTTGGCAGCATCTATCAAGACCTTGGCAACACTGATCAAGCTCTCGCCTCTACTCACAAGTCCCTAGAGCTCAATCCTGATAACCCATATGCGCACATGAACCTTGGCAGCATCTATCAAGACCTCGGCAACACTGATCAAGCTCTTGCCTCCACTCGCAAGTCCCTAGAGCTCAATCCTGATAATCCAGATGCCCACATGAATCTAGGCGGTATCCACAAAGAACTCGGCAACCTTGATCAAGCACTCACCTCCACTCGCAAGTCCTTAGAGCTCAATCCTGATAACCCAGATGCCCACATGAACCTGGGGGGTATTCACAAAGAACTCGGCAACCTTGATCAAGCACTCACCTCCATTCTCAAATCCCTTGAGCTCAAGCCTGATAACCCCACTGCCCACATGAACCTTGGCAGCATCCAAAAAGAACTTGGGAACCTTGATCAGGCGCTTGCCTCAACCCTTAAGTCCCTTGAGCTCAAAGCTGATAACCCAAGTGCCTACATGAACCTTGGCAGCATCTATCAAGACCTCGGCAACACTGATCAAGCTCTTGCCTCTACTCACAAGTCCCTAGAGCTCAATCCTGATAATCCAGATGCCCACATGAACCTAGGCGGTATCCACAAAGAACTCGGCAACTTTGATCAGGCTCTTAGCTCAACCCTCAAATCACTAGAGCTCAATCCTGATAATCCAGATGCCCACATGAACCTAGGCGGTATCCACAAAGATCTCGGCAACATTGATCAGGCTCTTGCCTCCACACTTAAGTCCCTAGAACTAAAGCGTGAAAACTCAGCAGCATTATGCAAACTTGGCCTGATTAAGATGACTTTAGCGCAGACCAAAGAAGCAAGAAAATATCTATTCGAGGCGATTTCACATAACACTCAAGAGTGCGAAGCGTACTTCTCACTAAGCCATATGCTGGAGAAAGAAACAGACGCAGAGGCGCTCATTGAATTAATCAAACAAGTCAATACATCTCGCCTCACTCCGAAGACAAGATCATTTATCGAATTCGCACTATCAAACTGCTTCCACAAGCTAAAAAGATACGATGAGGCAACAAATCACCTGAAAGCAGCAAATCAAAACAAATTAAAATTACTTCCTTCGGACTCCGAATTCATCCAAAACGAAATATCGAGAAATCTGACGAACTTCGAGCCTTTAGAAATAACAACCATGGATAAAAATTGCGGGGAAGGAAGGATTTTCATTGTTGGCATGCCCAGAAGCGGTTCGACATTACTAGAAACAATATTAAGCATGAGCCCAGAGATCAAAGATCTTGGAGAAAGCAGATCTCTAACAAAAGCAATTGCAAAATTCAAGCAACAGAAACGATGCAAATCTGACAATCTAAGTCTCGACAAATTGTACGCACAGATGGAATGCATAAGCAACACAGACTTCAAGTTCACGACCGACAAAAACTTGTACAATTTCATGCACATCGACTGGATTGTCCACCACATGCCTAAGGCCAAAATCATTCACTGCCGAAGAAATCCAATGGACAACATCCTTTCAATGTACAGAAGCAATCTTTCCACTGGAAACAATTACACAGCGAACCTAGAAGACGCAGCAACGGTGCTAATTACACAAGAGAAAGCCATGCAAGACCAAAAAAAGAGACATCCTGAAAAAATATTTACTTTTGATTATGATCAATTCGTCAACGCACCCAAAGCGAATCTAGCTAAGCTCCTAGAATGGCTAGGATTAAAATTCAATGAAAGCTATCTTCACCCAGAAAAAAGCATTAGAATCGTAAATACAGCCAGTGTTATGCAAGCAAGGAAACCCATTAATAATAAATCCGTGGGCGGCTGGAAAAGCTATAAAAACCTGCTCAAGCCAGCAATAATAATTATACAAGAAAGCGGAATTTCAATATAATGCAATCAAGCTACAATTGAAAAAAATAATTGCCATGCGGTTTCCCCATTTGCTATCAAGCACGATGTCAGCCAAATTAAGATAGCACTGAGGTAGATCGAAGAAGGTAAAAAAATTAGTTGAATCTATTAGACATAATACTGAAGAATACACCGCTTATTTCATATTAAGCCAGGCAACAGATATAACAGAAGAGGCACAAGCACTCCTTGAGTCGACAAAGCAAGTCAACACATCTCGAGCGACACCAAAAGCAAAAACACAAATAGCATTTGCAAAAGCACACTGCTTTCACAAACTCAAGGATTTCGAAAAATCAACCAAACAGCTATTATTAGCAAATCAAAACAAATTAATCACATTCACCTCTAACGCTCACAAGCTTCTACAAATGTTAGAGGATAATCTTACACGTCAAGAATATCTTGACAGCAACCCACTAAATACTAATAGCGGCAAAGGAAGAATATTTATTGTTGGTATGCCGAGAAGCAGTTCTACGCTGCTAGAAACAATCCTGAGCACCAACCCTGCAATCAAAAATCTAGGAGAAAGCCGATCTCTCGAAAAGGCAATTGTTAATATCGAACAACTTCCAGAACCTGAATCCAGCCGACAGAAACTCAATGACCTTGGTTCAAAATTAGAGCCGATCGACAATATCCAATTACATACACAGTAGACATACGATTATATATTTTTTCTATATAAACTGGATCACTAATTACATGCCAGAAGCTAAGATTATCCACTGCCGCAAGAACCCAATGGGCAACATACTTTCCATGCATAGAAGTAATCTTACCCCCACAAACAACGGGACATCCAACATTGAAGATGCCGCAAATGTGCTTACTGCACAAGAGCAAACAATGCAAATCCACAAGAGAATCCATCCCGATAAAATATTTGCCTTTGGTTACGACGAGTTTGTCAATGCACCCAAGGAAACCCTCACAAAACTTCTGAGATGGTTGGAGCTAGACTTTAGTCAAAGCTATCTTCATCCGGAAAAAAGCACAATAAGCGCAATAAGCATAAACACAGCGTGTGTTTTACAAGCAAGAAAACCTATCAGCAATAAATCTGTGGGGAACTGGAAAAACTATAAAGACCTACTAAAGCCCGCAAAAAAATTTTTCTAGAAAGCGGTCTTCTGAACAATGAAAAGGCAAAGACGAGCTGAATTCAAAACAAATTAACCAAAGACAATTCGAAAAAATTGCAAATCTATTTTACAGCCAATAATGTTGCTTACTCGCAAGCCAGAACGCTTCGCGCGCGACGGCGTAAATCAATTCTTATCAATTAGAAAATCTCAAAGGGAGAGAATAGCAACGGCTATGTTTTTCAACAAAAACTAAATCATACCAATCGATGCATATCTATGCAGATTTCAATCAGATCAATGGCGTAACACCATAATAATTATGCGTTTGTCAGCAACAAAAAGAATCCTTCGCAAGCTGAGGGGGCAACAGACAGAGTGGAAAGAAGCTGAGAAAGCCCAAACACAAATTCAGATGCTGAAAAAGTCATGCGTGATATAATTTTGCTCTCGAACTCCCAGCAAAAGTCAACAAAGCGTTCGGCAATCATGAAAGAGCCCGACACCTTTTCAATGAATCAAGTAGATGCTCATAAACCCAACTCTCTACTAGCAAGCTGAATCACAGGTGATTAGCAAAAATCAGCAGCAGATATTGAGCTCGAATCCACAGGAGACCTGTAACTGAAGGTGGTCAGCATGCATTTTGCAGAAGCTGGATTAAGTAATTTCCATAACCACTCTTTTTCAAAGGTTCAGCCAAAGCCTTTAGCTGATCAGCAGAAATCCAGCCATGCCTCAAGGCCACCATTTCAGGGCACACCTCACTAATCATATGACAATAAGCTTCATCACAAGTTCGCAATGATCGATAGCAAAACAGTCATTACCGGCATTTTTAACTTGTATCAGATGGCCGCTCACACCAACGACGGAACAGTGCTGTTCATTGGCTCACCCAAGCTCGGTGCTCTCTGCACCCAAGGTATGGATCGCATGTGGCGCGATGCCGAGCTAAGGATCAGGCCATCAACACATCGAAGTTTGGAACGGCAGCGAGTCAGATGCGGAATTGGACAAATGAGGGACTCAGAGCGGCTTCCGAGGTGTCTTAGCATGCAGCAGAAAAATGGCTCAGACGATGTAAATTGCTCTTCAAATAAGGGGTGGTGGAAGCCGTAAATGAATCTAAAGACTGTTCGAGAGCTTTCATCCACTGGTTGCCATCAGGAGTGCCTAAACGCTTGCCAACAACTTCTCCAGAGCGAGCCCGAGAATTCTCTAGGATGGAAGTTCGCGGGGAAATCATTGCTCGCTCTAGAGCAATTCGAAAAAGCACAGCAATGCCTGGTTAAAGCTTATCAACTTGACGGCAGCGATCCAGAAACAGCTAAAGATATTGGTAGCATATTCTTGCGTCTAGGCAATCAGAATACCGCACTTGCATGGTACGAACAAGCGTTAGAAATAGATAATGACTATGCACCCGCACTTAATAATATCGCTAATATAAAGAGAGATTTAGGCAGCAATCATGAGGCAATTGATATGTACAAAAGGGCTATAGAGATTGACCCAAAACTAATACAGGCGTACAAAGGAGCAGCGATAAGCTTTGTTGTACTTGGAGATCTAGATCATGCCGCATCATTCGCAAAACAAGCCTTGGCAATCAATGCAAGTACCCCAGGAATAAACGAAATCCTGGGCATCGTCTTCCAAAATAAAAGTAATCCCGGTCAAGCCATTGAGTACTATCAGAAAGAATTAGAAATCAATCCTAAAGCTAGTAACTCACTTCTAAACCTTGGCTTACTGCTCCTACAGCAAGGAAAGGCAGCAATAGCAATTGAACCACTTTCGAAAGTAGCAGCTATTAATCCCGACGAGCAATGCTCACTTCTACTTGCTCAATCATATCAAAACGTCGGGGAATTTAAAAAAGCAATTACTGAATACAAAAAGCTAGATCTAAGCAAATCTCAGAACAAAATAATTCCATTCAACCTTGGGCTCTGTTTACTCAACATTGGCAGCAATATTGATGCCATAGAGGCCTTTAAGATCGCCATTAAGATTGATGAGTCGTTTATTCCTGCATGGGGGAGTATTGCAACCGCTCTAATCAATGAAGGGAGGCATCAAGAAGCTCTAGCAGCAACAAAAAAAATTCTTGACCTAGATCCTAATAATCCCACTGCACTCACTAATCTGGGCGGAATCTACAAAAATCTAGGCGACCTTGATCAAGCTCTCACCTCCACTCTTAAATCTCTAGAGCTCAAGCCTGATAACCCAGACGCCCACGCGAACCTGGGCAGCATCTATCAAGACCTCGGCAACCTTGATCAAGCTCTCACCTCCACTCTCAAATCCCTAGAGCTCAAACCAGATAACCCTGCTGCCCACATGAACCTGGGCGGGATCTACAAAGAGCTCGGTCAGCTCGATCAAGCACTTGCGGCAACCCTGAAGTCCTTAGAGCTCAAATCTGATAACCCCACTGCCCAAATGAACCTGGGCACTATCTATCAAAACCTCGGAAACCTTGACCACGCTCTCACCTCCACTCTCAACTCCCTAGAGCTACAACCAGATAACCCCGCTGTCTACATAAACCTGAGCGGTATCTACATGGATCTCGGCAATCTTGATCAAGCTCTCACCTCCAATCTCAAATCCTTAGAGCTCAAACCAGATAACCCCGCTGCCCACATGAGCCTGGGCAGCATCCACAAAGCACTCGGAAACCTTGATCAGGCGCTTGTCTCAACCCTCAAATCACTTGAACTCAAAGCAGACAACCCCACTGCCCACATGAACCTTGGCAGCATCTATCAAGACCTTGGCAACACTGATCAAGCTCTCGCCTCTACTCACAAGTCCCTAGAGCTCAATCCTGATAACCCATATGCGCACATGAACCTTGGCAGCATCTATCAAGACCTCGGCAACACTGATCAAGCTCTTGCCTCCACTCGCAAGTCCCTAGAGCTCAATCCTGATAATCCAGATGCCCACATGAACCTAGGCGGTATCCACAAAGAACTCGGCAACTTTGATCAGGCTCTTAGCTCAACCCTCAAATCACTAGAGCTCGAGGCTGATAACCCCGGCGCTTTGGACAATTTAAAAGGGTTTATAGACCAGCTCACACTCAACTCAGCTAATGCACAGAATCTTACAAAAGCTTACGAACTACTGATTAATTTAGAGAATATCTCCCACTCCAAACTTTCAACAGTTTTCATTCAAGCCTTCCTTCCAGCCATTCAAGAGGCTGCAAAATTTGAGCCCATTATCTCAGCGGAGAATAATGCTCTCACCAATCTCGCTGCAGATTGGCGACTAAGAAAGTCTCTTACAATGCTTATCCCGCCTCATCAAGATATTGAACACTTTTTGACACGCCTTAGAAAAGAACTAGTAGGACTAGCATCTAATCAGAAGAAGATTCCAGAGAACCTAAAAGGGCTCACGGAAGCATTAGCCACGCAGTGCTTTCTGAATGAATACGTATACGAGCAATCACCAGTAGAAGAAGAACTAGTAAATCAACTGCTGCCTGGCTCAGGCTCAAATCAGGAGGAGGCAATCAATCAATTCCTAGCTATTGTCGCCTGCTATATGCCCATCTATCAGCTAAGCTTCAATCAAGGTTGGATAGAAGATTACCCAACCGCTACATATGAAAGCAAAACGCTCATCGAAAGTCAACTGCAGCAACCTCAAGAAGAGAAGAGGATTAAAGCCACAATCCAAGATGATTCAGAGATATCCGATGCCGTCTCAAAAAAGGTACAAAACATGTATGAAGAGAACCCATATCCTAGATATCGATATGCAGACTTTACAGATAAGAAATTAGCAAAGAGCATATCTAAAGCAATTGGAATCGAATCTACTAAGAAGAATCTTCAATTCTCAGAAGCACTCGCTAGCAATCATTCGCTACCAAGGATACTGATTGCAGGCTGCGGTACTGGCAGCCAAGTTATTTCTTCTAGTCGCTATAAGAATGCACAGATTACAGCTATCGATCTAAGCAGTAGCAGCCTGGCATACGCTATCAGGAAAGCTAGAGATTACGGGATGGAAAACGTAGACTTCAGAAAAATGGATTTATTAGACGTAGCAGCTCTTGAAGAAGCATTCGATACGATTGAATGCAGTGGTGTTTTACATCACATGGAAGATCCCGCAAAAGGGCTTTCAGCGTTAACAAAACAACTAAAGCCTGGGGGCTATATCAAGCTTGGATTATATAGCGATATCGCGAGGAAAGATATTGTGATTGCACGAAAACGAATTAAGCAGCTAGGCCTGAAAAGTACAGCAGACAGCATCAGAAAGTTTCGCCAAAAAGTCCTAAAGGGAGAATTCAAAGATCTAACTAATCTGCCTAGCTCTGGGGGTGATTTCTATTCACTCTCGACGTGCCGCGACCTCTGCTTTCACGTTCAAGAACATCGCTATACAACAGAAAAACTCCGAAGCCTTTTAGATTCTCACGGTCTAACTTTCTGTGGCTTTATGGTATCAAGAAACGTCAAGAATCTCTATCAAGAGCAATATCCAGAAGATAGTGATATGATTTCATTCGCCAATTGGGGGAAATTTGAAGAAAAACATCCCTCAACCTTCGCGGGCATGTATCAGTTTTGGGCATACAAGCTTTCCTAAACAAACCACCAGAGCAACACCCTAAGATGTAATTATTAATCAAATATTATCCACAAAGCCAATTATCAATGCTCATAAATCGAGCTCATACCGCTTTGACACTACCTTTATCTGTGAATCAACTGCTCACCAGCAGAAGACCCGAACTTGTATGACTGTTACGGTAGGAATTCTGTCAGCTTCAGGGAGATGTTCTATAGGCGAACGAAATAGTCGATTCGGGAGTGGCAAAATAGCCCAGGAATGCAAGCCATTCAAGTCAATGACATACAGGTATCGAAGTGCTGTTCGCTTCACACTCAAATCAATTCCCGGAGCATGGATTAGGCCTGATCGCTGAGCAGCTGGCTGTAGCAAAGCGAAGGATCGGCCTAACGCTATAAAATCTGCAGCTCAAACACTGAACAGTGTTCTGGCGAAACGAATGAATACTGTTGTCGATATTCGAATGCTGATGGGATCCAAGCTTCCCAAGGAGGTACTTTTCGGAAGTAGTGGATCTGCTCGAATTGCGACCACCATGTCGCTATTGAAAACTAAAATGAGCAATCGACTCCTAATATCGTCATCACGAACCGTCGGAACTGGCAAGGGGAGACAAGCTGCATCACAAGTCATAGTGATCGACCACAAAATAGCCATCACTGACGGCTTTAAATGGTCGTAGGCTGTAGCAAACACCAATAATGAAAGCTGCAGAAGTTCACTCAACCAAGTTGACGGTTCACTTGACACGCAAGATGAACCAAATATATGAAGTGCTGAGATGGATAGTTCAAAAAGGATTCGTAATAAACTTAAGAGGTAACAGGCCAAGTGTAGATGTGGAATAAAAAGAACCTGAGAAAGCCAAAACATAACTCCAAGTTCTGAAAAGGGCTCGCAGTAAATGGCATGTTTTGCCAAACTTCATCGAAGGCAAAAGATCAAACGCCAAACGAACGCATCAAGAAGTCAAGAAGCAATCAGACAATCACTTATTGTTATAGAAAAAGTGAGACTTTAAAAAGCTAAGACTCTGCCACTAGAAAAATGGAAACATTTCAGGCAAATAGTTTTGCTCTCGGACTCCTGGCAACAATTGAAAAATGTTCAGCGACCATGAAAGAGCCTTACAAATTTTCAAAGAATCAATCATACACTCATGAGCCCAACCCTCTAGAAGCAGATAAAATATCAGTGGATTAGCAAAAATCAGCAGCAGATATTGAGCTCGAATCCACAGGAGACCTGTAACTGAAGGTGGTCAGCATGCATTTTCCAGAAGCTGGATTAAGTAATTTCCATAACCACTCTTTTTCAAAGGTTCAGCCAAAGCCTTTAGCTGATCAGCAGAAATCCAGCCATGCCTCAAGGCCACCATTTCAGGGCACACCTCACTAATCATATGACAATAAGCTTCATCACAAGTTCGCAATGATCGATAGCAAAACAGTCATTACCGGCATTTTTAACTTGTATCAGATGGCCGCTCACACCAACGACGGAACAGTGCTGTTCATTGGCTCACCCAAGCTCGGTGCTCTCTGCACCCAAGGTATGGATCGCATGTGGCGCGATGCCGAGCTAAGGATCAGGCCATCAACACATCGAAGTTTGGAACGGCAGCGAGTCAGATGCGGAATTGGACAAATGAGGGACTCAGAGCGGCTTCCGAGGTGTCTTAGCATGCAGCAGAAAAATGGCTCAGACGATGTAAATTGCTCTTCAAATAAGGGGTGGTGGAAGCCGTAAATGAATCTAAAGACTGTTCGAGAGCTTTCATCCACTGGTTGCCATCAGGAGTGCCTAAACGCTTGCCAACAACTTCTCCAGAGCGAGCCCGAGAATTCTCTAGGATGGAAGTTCGCGGGGAAATCATTGCTCGCTCTAGAGCAATTCGAAAAAGCACAGCAATGCCTGGTTAAAGCTTATCAACTTGACGGCAGCGATCCAGAAACAGCTAAAGATATTGGTAGCATATTCTTGCGTCTAGGCAATCAGAATACCGCACTTGCATGGTACGAACAAGCGTTAGAAATAGATAATGACTATGCACCCGCACTTAATAATATCGCTAATATAAAGAGAGATTTAGGCAGCAATCATGAGGCAATTGATATGTACAAAAGGGCTATAGAGATTGACCCAAAACTAATACAGGCGTACAAAGGAGCAGCGATAAGCTTTGTTGTACTTGGAGATCTAGATCATGCCGCATCATTCGCAAAACAAGCCTTGGCAATCAATGCAAGTACCCCAGGAATAAACGAAATCCTGGGCATCGTCTTCCAAAATAAAAGTAATCCCGGTCAAGCCTTTGAGTACTATCAGAAAGAATTAGAAATCAATCCCAAAGCTAGTAACTCACTTCTCAATTTAGGAGCTTTATTACTACAAAAAGGTCAGTTTGCAGCAGCGGTGGAATCGCTCTCAAAAGCATCAACCCTTGCGCCAAGTGAGCACTGTTTTCTTCTTTTAGCGCAGGCATATCAAAACCTAGGAAAATTCAAAGAAGCAATTGCAGAATATAAAAAACTAGATATCGGCCGAGCTAAGAACAAGATGATTCCATTCAATCTTGGACTCTGCTTGCTCAAGACTGGCAACAACATTGATGCCATAGAAGTATTCCAAATTGCAGTTCAGCTAGATAAGTCATTTACTCCCGCTTGGGGAAATATAGGGACTGCGCTTATGAATGAAGGGAGGCATCAAGAAGCCCTAACAACAATACAAAAAGTTCTCGATCTAGACCCTGGTGATCCAACGGTCCACATGATTCTGGGCGGGATCTGCAAAGAGCTCGGTCAACTCGATCAAGCGCTTGCAGCAACGCTGAAGTCCCTCGAGCTCAAGCCTGATAACTCCGATGCACTTATGAACCTGGGCGGTATCTACAAAGAGTTCGGTCAACTCGATCAAGCGCTTACAGCAACGCTGAAGTCCCTCGAGCTCCAGGCTGATAACCCCGATGCCCTCATGACCCTGGGTGGGATCTACAAAGAGCTCGGTCAGCTCGATCAAGCGCTTGCAGCAACGCTGAAGTCCCTCGTGCTCAAGCCTGATAACCCCACGGTCTACATGAACCTAGGCGGAATCTATAAAGAGTTCGGCCAGCTCGATCAAGCCCTTGCAGCAACGCTGAAGTCCCTCGAGCTCAAGCCTGATATCCCCGATGCTCTCATGAACTTGGGCGGGATCTATAAAGAACTTGGTAATTTCAAAGAGGCCAATAAAGCAATCGGGCGAAGTTTTGACTCCAAAAAGCTAACATTGTCCCTAGCAATTCAAGGCTTTGAATATTACGACTCAAGCAATCAGACAGAAAAACTTAAGCAAGCGATAGAAAACGCCAACAAATTGTTTGGGAGCCACAACACTGCATCCGCTATTTACAATGCTAGATTATTGTTTCATGATAAAGAGTACAAAGCTAGCCTAGAAGCTCTTGAGGCAATTGACGTGACAAGCCTCGTTAGCGCTTACTCGTCAATTAGATATTATTTTTTTAGAGGCTTGACAGAGGAAAAGCTTGGTTTACATGAACAAGCTTTCAATCATTTTATACTTGCACAAAAAGACGAAAGATACAGAAATATAACTCCTACAAGTTCATGGGACAGCATTAAGTCTTACAAAACCTTGGCAGTAAAAATAAAACCAATCTTGGCAGCCTGCCCTTATCCGATCAACAGTCCAGTCTTTTTAATAGGCTTCCCACGATCAGGAACTACGCTTTTGGATACAGTGCTTAGGAGTCACCCCTCAGTAGAAGTTGTAGAAGAGAAAGACCAGCTTGCTATTGCTGAAAAGATGGCAATAAGAGAGTTCGGGAAGAAAATAGAGGACTTTGCTGATCTAGAGAAAGCACAACTAGAGAGACTTAGGCGCGAATACTTGAAACGGCTGCATTCACAAGTCAAAGATCCAGTAAAAACAATCATTGACAAGCTTCCTCTAAATATCGTGAAGACTCCCCTAGTTAAGATTTTATTTCCAAATGCAAAGATGATTCTTGCAATTAGACATCCTTGCGACTCAGTATTGTCTTGCTTTCAACAAACATTTGAACCTAACCCTTCAATGGCGAATTTCAATTCCTTGGAGGGATCGATTATTTTTTATAGCAAAGTCATGACAGCATGGAACAAATATTGCAATAGTTTTCCCATTGATCACCACATAATAAGGTACGAAGACTTAGTAGAAGATTTCAATGGATCAATGACCAAAGTATTAGATTATTTGGACATTGAATGGAATGATTCAATCAAAGACTATAGAAGAACAGCGTTGAAAAGGGGAAGTTTTAACACGCCGTCAGCCACACAAGTAGCACAGCCACTTTATAGGACTTCAATAGGGAAGTGGAGAAATTATCGAGGACATTTCGAAGAGTATTTTCCATTGCTAAATCCATGGATCAAGCAATGGCGATATACCTAAAGTAGTACATAATTGAAATCGTAAGGCTTGCCTCATTCTGATTTTTCGATTTTCTAGACATAAGTCGCGCCATAACTTTTTAAATAGCCAGAGATCAGTGACTTTTCGATTGATTGTCGCGCGCACTAAAGAAGTCTTGGCAATGGCCTAAAGCGTTTGTCTCGGGGGAACCGGCAAGGTGTTGCTGAAAGGGATTCGGAGCCGCAGAAGAAGGCCATTGCTGAGGAGTAGGTTTTGCGAAGGGGCCTTGAGCCATTGGTTCGTGCAGGCTTAAGTTACGGAGCCATGGTTGATGCGCTTGCAGGTGTTGGCAAGCTGAGCAGTACAGGGCGTCCTATCGCGCCGGCGCAGATGGGTCGGATCCTGCAGCGCTTGGGTTTGTCAGGAAAGTATCTGGGCAGTGACCAGGTTTGGTTTCCTGCCTGATGAGTCAACGAAGCAGCGCAGAGAATCGGGACATCTGCGCGCTAGCGCCTGACCTCAGTCAATCCCTTTTGGCCTGGTGGGAGGTTCATGGCCGCAAGGATCCTGCGTTGAAGCCTTGGATGTTCACCAAGGACGGCAGGTGGCCAGACCCCCATGAACCTCTCAATGTCTTGGAGTGCTGGATCGCCGAGGTGATGCTGCAGCAAACCCAGTTGCAAGTGGTGCTTCCTTACTGGCAGCGTTGGATGCAGGCTTTCCCCAGGCTTGAGCTGCTTGCCGAGGCGTCGGAACAGCAGGTGTTGCTGCTCTGGCAGGGCCTTGGCTATTACTCACGGGCCCGTCGTTTGCACGCTGCTTCTCGGTTGCTGCTCGCTGAACTGCGCCGTCATCCAGGGGATGTGAACGATTCCACGCCGTTCAGCCGTTGGCCTCTCGACCCGGAGACCTGGCTGGCATTGCCCGGCATCGGCCGCAGCACAGCCGCTGGAATCCTGTCCTCGGCTTTCAATAGCCCTATGGCCATCCTTGATGGCAATGTTCGTCGGGTGCTGGCCAGGTTGCATGCCTATTCCGAGCCCCCCCAGCGGTCCCAGGGTCAGTTCTGGGCCTGGAGTGAAGGGTTGATTGATGCCGTTCCAGGCCTGAGCCGCAATCTCAATCAGGCACTGATGGATCTTGGTGCCACGGTCTGTACGCCCCGTCGTCCTGCGTGTGAGCTGTGTCCCTGGGATGCACAGTGTGCTGCTTACGCTTCCGGTTCTTCTCAGCGCTATCCCGTGAAAGAGGCCCCTCGCGATATTCCTTTCCAGGTCATTGGTGTGGGTGTGGTCCTGAATGACCTTGGTGAGGTTCTGATTGACCAGCGCCTGAACGAGGGACTGCTTGGCGGTCTATGGGAATTTCCAGGCGGTAAGCAGGAGCCTGATGAAGCGATAAAAGACACTATTCGCCGCGAGTTGCGCGAAGAGCTGGCCATTGAAGTCAGTGTTGATGACAGGTTGATCACGGTGGATCACGCCTATAGCCATAAAAAGCTGCGCTTTGAAGTTCATCTCTGTCGTTGGCTTTCAGGAGATCCCCAACCCCTGGCTAGTCAACAGGTGCGCTGGGTGAAGCCGTCCGCCCTGGCTGATTACCCCTTCCCGGCTGCCAATGTGCGCATCATCGCTGCACTGCTTGAGCGGCTTGCTGGATCTCTGAAGGGGCCTTGACGCAGAACAGCGATTGCGCTGCCTGACGTTGGTCGAATTTCTGGCCACGCTGCTGGTAGCCGCTGCAGATCTGATGTCTGATTCCGCTCCGCAGGTGCTGTGTCTTGGAGAGGCCCTTGTGGATCGGCTCGGACCACTGGGGTGTGACCCTTCCTTGGCTGCGCCACGGGATTGTGACGACCGTCTTGGTGGCGCTCCTGCCAACGTGGCTTGCGCGTTGGCCCGTCTTGGCACACCGGTCGCCTTCATCGGTCGACTGGGTGCCGATGTCATCGGCAATAACTTTCAGGAGATGTTGGGCAACCGCGGAGTTGATCTGCGCGGTCTTCAGATTGACCCTCAACGGCCCAGTCGGGTGGTGTTGGTGCGCCGTGATTCCACTGGTGAACGGGTCTTTCAGGGATTTGCTGGCGACCGCGGCGAAGGCTTTGCCGATCAGTCCTTGAATCAGAGCAGTCTTGATCCGATCTGGTGTGCTCTGGCAGCGGAAGCTCGCTGGCTTTTGATCGGCACCATTCCTCTGGCCACAGAGGCCTCTGCGGCAACCTTGAGCTCTGCGGTCAGTCAAGCCGAGCGGGATGGTGTGCGGATTGCCCTTGATGTGAACTGGCGCCCAACGTTCTGGGATCCGTCTGCGGACCCGGTTGCAGGTCCTTCCCCGCAGGCGCTGGCTCTGATGCAACCTTTTCTCGAGAAAGCCGGATTGATCAAACTGGCCAGGGAAGAAGCCGAGTGGCTGTTCAGGAGTAGTGACCCAGCAGAGATCAGTGCTTCCTTGTCGCAGCAGCCCGATGTTCTGGTTACCGATGGCGGTCATCCGGTGCGTTGGTGTATGGCCGGCCATCGCGGCTCGATGCCGGTTCTGGCACCGCCTCAGATTGTTGACACCACGGGAGCTGGAGACGCTTTCACGGCAGGACTGCTGCATCAACTGGTGACACTGACCCCTTCAACGGGCCAGCCACTTCGGCTCAGTGCTGCGGTTGTGGAACAGGTTGTGCGCTATGCGGCCGCCTGTGGTGCACTTGTCTGTGCCGGTGCCGGGGCGATTGATCCGCAGCCTCTGCCAAGCATGGTGATGGAGTTTCTCGATCAACTCGACCCCTGATTGTTCAGGGCCCTGATCTGACCCTTCGTTCATCAGGCTGCTCAGACATCAGCTGACGGATCGCATTTGTTCAGAGTTGCCAGCCTGCCTCCCTCACTCCGGTGAGACAGCTTCAGCCGCCAGGCATCCGGAAGGTCCAGGCTGAGTCGTTCCGACCATTCCACAACCAGGATGGCGCCCATCTCCACAGCTTCTTCCTCTTCCTGAAGGAACAGGTCATCGGCTGCTGCTGGCAACTCCAGCCGGTAGAGATCCAGATGAACAAGTGGTGGTTTGCCCTGGGGGTAGTGCTGAGCAAGGGCAAAGGTTGGGCTGGTGATCGGTTCGTCGATGCCCACAGCCGAGGCCATGCCTTGCACCAGTGAGGTTTTGCCCGCACCGAGCGTGCCCTCAAGCAGCAGCAGTGATGGACGTTCAGCTTGTTGCACGAGATACCTACCCAGAGCACGAGTGGCCTCCAGGTCCTTCAGGATCCAGCTCCAATCGGTAGATTGCTTAATCAGCGAGCCCGAAGCCTCGGCGTCTCCGCAGATATTCAACTCCACATTCTTTTAGGGAGCACCCAAACCATGGTGGCAGCGCCCACGTCCGCGGCTGAGCTGAAGCTTGGCGTCGATTGCGTTATTGCCGATATCAACCAGGCTGATTTCGGCCGCAAGGAACTCGATATCGCCGAGACCGAGATGCCTGGCTTGATGGCATTGCGCAAGAAATACGGCAGCGAAAAGCCTTTGAAGGGCGCCCGCATCGCCGGTTCACTGCATATGACCATTCAAACTGCGGTTCTGATTGAAACTCTGGTCGAGCTTGGTGCTGACGTGCGGTGGGCGTCCTGCAATATTTTCTCGACGCAGGACCACGCTGCAGCTGCGATTGCAGCCAAGGGAATCCCAGTGTTCGCGGTGAAGGGCGAAACTCTTGAGGAATACTGGGAATACACCCACCGCATCCTCGAGTGGGGTGATGGTGGTTCACCCAACATGATTCTCGACGACGGTGGCGATGCCACCGGTCTGGTGATGTTGGGAAGCAAGGCTGAGCAGGACATCACCGTTCTCGATAACCCTTCGAATGAGGAAGAGACCTACCTCTTCGCTTCGATCAAAAAGAAGCTTGCACAGGATTCCAGCTTCTACAGCCGCACCAAAGCCCAGATTCAGGGTGTCACTGAGGAGACCACCACTGGTGTGGCTCGTCTTTACAAGATGCAGAAAAGCGGTGAGCTCCCGTTCCCCGCGATCAACGTCAACGACTCGGTCACCAAGAGCAAATTCGACAACCTCTACGGATGTCGTGAATCGCTTGTTGACAGCATCAAGCGCGCCACCGATGTGATGGTGGCAGGCAAGCAGGCGCTTGTGATTGGCTATGGCGACGTGGGAAAGGGTTCGGCCCAGTCCCTGCGTGGACTGGGTGCCACCGTCTGCATCGCGGAGGTGGATCCCATTTGTGCCCTTCAGGCTGCCATGGAGGGATATCGCGTCGTCCGTCTGGAGGATGTCGTCGGAGAGATGGACATCTTCGTGACGGCCACCGGCAATTACCAGGTGATCCGCAATGAGCACCTGGTGAAGATGAAGGATGAGGCGATTGTCTGCAACATCGGTCATTTTGATAATGAAATCGATGTGGCTTCACTCAAAAATTATGAGTGGGAAAACATCAAGCCCCAGGTCGATCACATCACCCTGCCCAGCGGCAACAAGATCATCCTTCTTGCAGAAGGACGTCTGGTGAACCTGGGTTGCGCCACGGGCCACCCCAGCTTCGTGATGAGTAACTCCTTCACCAACCAGGTGCTGGCTCAGATTGAGATCTTCACCAAGGGCAAAGAGTACGGAAAAGAGGTTTACGTTCTTCCGAAACATCTCGACGAGATGGTAGCTCGCCTGCACTTGGGTCGCATCGGTGCCCAGCTCACCGAGCTCAGCAAGGATCAGGCCGACTACATCAATGTGCCGGTTGAAGGTCCTTACAAACCCGATCACTATCGTTACTGATCAGCTGTTGACCAGCACTGCTGTGTCTTTCATTTCAGCCAGGATGCTTGCGCGTCCTGGCTTTTTTCATGTTCATTGTCTGAGCAATGGCACAACAATGATTGTTTGATCATTGGTCTAGACTTCTCCAGGAGCCTGCACTGCAGCGTTAGTGGTCGGCTGCCTTTGTGGTGGGGGCATGATGCTCTTCCCGATGTTGATCAAGGTTTTGGGCTATACATGAGGCAATGGACTTGATTGCTTAGTGATTCCAGTATTTCTTGATCACAGCCTGAATGGTTATTCAGTTGACTCTGCAACGCTGATCCCGCTTTGCTGAGCATAGTGCTTAATTTTCCAATTGAGTCAATTAATTTTGTATTACATCAATTCAACTATAGAAAAGTATTGTTTTCGCATCGAAAAACTGTCTAACAAATTTGTTTTGCTTTAATCTATTAGTTTTGAATTTTAAAGCATATTGGAATCATGCTAAGATGTTTTACTTCTTTAAGCTTTGATTTTGCGTTTATACCAGCGGCATTTCATTGTTTGTTTAAGTCTAGTACTGGTCAGTTTCATCACATTTTTGGCGATCTGTTCAACGTTGCCTTTGCTTACACTTCCTTATGGAGATACCTGGGATACACCAGTTAGGTGGGTTCTTGCCTTTAAAGCCCAGCCAACAGCCAATCCTTTGGGAGAATCGCTATCTCAACAATTTTCTGAATTTGTAGCTACCGTTTTTAGTCAACACAATGAGAGTCGTAAAGTAACTCTTAAGGTGCTTGCATTGTCAGTCGATTCAATAATGCCCGTGTTTGGGCCTGCCTGGCACTTGTTTTCGTTTTTAATACGTGCGTTCACGATACTAATCATGGCTTTTCCACTGTTTGGGACTTTGAGAAAATCCAGCAGTGACTCGGTTTTCAAGAATAAATCCCATTTCTTATTTTACTTGATTGTTGGCTACGGTTTATTTGTTTATGCGTGCGGGCCTGCAAATCTATGGAATGGATTATGGGAGGTTCAGACGAGTTTCTTTTTAGGCATTTTATTTGCCATGCTTGCTATTAGCTTTTTTGCCAGTATGGTTTTTAGGTTTTCTTCTCCTAATGCTATTAATGGACAATCTGATGATGGCTCATTTCAGGGATCAGTCGAATTTTGGTCTAGTAATTATGCACTTTCAATGTATTCCGTAGTATTTTCGTGGCTCTCAATATTCTCTTTTTCTGGAAATATTGCTCTCTCGGTTGTTTGCACTGTTTTGCTATTCTGTGGAATAGTGTTTAATTTTAAGCAGAAAGCAAATATTAGTTTTCTCTTGCGTAGCCCTTCTTTTCTTTGGTCAGTCAGTAGCTTATTTTTAATTTATTTGTCTGTTTTGTTCTTTTTTGTCGGTTGGGTCAGTCCCCCTCATCATGATTCTTTGAGAGGCGGATTGAGTCTCGAGTATGTGGCATTGTTTCTTGGGAATTTTTATCAAACAATAACTAACTCGTCTCTTTTTTCTTATTTTATTGCATTTTCCCCCCCTGTCTTGATTCTGTTGGCAGGCATTTACTTTGTAAAAAGATTTAACTGCTGTCCTAAGGTTTTTCTGATTTACAGTGCTCAACTAATCTTTTTACTGGGCTTGGCATGCGCTAGTTCAATTGGCAGGAGCGGAGCAGGTGTGGACTATGCCTTGGAGACAAGATATAATTCAATGTCGATTTTGTATGGCTGTATCACTCTATTTTTGCTTTTTTATCTTGTATCAGCTCCTGGCTTGTCTAATTCTTTCCGAGTTTTCTTCTCGGCTTTGTCTGCCTTGACTTTAGTTGCTGGAACCGCTGCAAATATTGAATGGTATGACATCATTTATTCCAAAAGAGTGCGCTTGCAGCGTGCAGAAAAATGTTTCAAAGATTCTTATTTGAGTCCATCTATTTTCAAGAATATGCCTGATTCTGAACGACGCTATTTTTGTAGTAGAGGCTTTTATCCTAATTACGAATCGCTTGGTGCATGGATAAAAGTTCATGCGTGTTCAGATGATGTGTTGTCCCAATCCAGAACAGCCGAAAAAATATGTGAACAGCTTAATGAGCTTTGATTGATTCTGTCTCGTGTTGTTTTGTAGTTCATTGATTGTCAATGTGCTGGTTTAAGGTGCTTATAAGCCAGATCAATATCTTTACTGATCTGCTCTTGACCAGCACTGCTGTGTCATTCCTTTCTGCCAGGGTGCTTGCGCGGCAAGCTTTTTTTATGTTCATTGTCTGAGCAATGGCGCAACAAAGATTTTTTGATCATTGGTTTGGACTTCTCCAGGAGCCTGCACTGCAGCGTCAGTGCTCGGCTGCTTTTATGGCGGGATTGATAACGCTATTGCCGTTGATTCTTAGGGTCGATCTTTATTTCGATGACCTCGAGCGGGCCATGGATGGGCGTCTTTCGTGGGTGCATGTAGGCCGCCCTGGCGCTGATATCTTGGTGGAGTGGCTCAATTTCGCTCGTCCTGCCACGGCAGTTTCTCCTCTTTACACACTGCTGACCATCGCTGTGTTGTCCGATGTTGGAGTTGTTTGCGCCGGCGCTTATGGCGTTCGCTCTCCGCTCTGGACGGCTCTTGCCAGCCTGCCGTTGATGGCGCAGCCCTATGCGTTGCAAGCGCTGTCGTATGGCTTCGATTCCTTGTTCATGGCGGTGTCTCTGGCCTGTGCAGTAACAGCTGTATTGCTTGTGAATCTGAACTGCAATTGGCGCGTCGTGGGCGGAGCTTGGATCTTGCAGCTGTAGTCGTTCAATCTTTATCAACCAGGAGCCAATGGATTTCTGGTGATGACCGGTTGTCTCTGTGTTGCTTCTGCGCTGGATACCTTGAATCGGCCACGGCAGGCGCTTTCGCTGCCTCGACGTCTTTGGATGAGTGCACTGGTTGATGCGGTGGATATGGCACTTATCGCTTTCTGATTGCGCTGTTTTTTGAGCACAGGCTCAATGGGTATGCCATCAGTTCGGCTGAATTGAAGCCGTTGGATGCTTCCTTACCGCTGGAAGTATTCAAGTCCGCCATTGAGCCATTGCAGCAGTTGCTGAGAAATTTTGGCCATTGACCCCTCGTGCTGCCTTTTCTGCTGCTTGGCTTTGTCTATGTGGCTTGAGTGATCCAGTGGAGATCTTGGAAGGTGGCTCTCAGCGCTGTGACCGCGTTTTTGGTGGCTCTTGTTGCGCCTGGAGGGATGCTGCTGTTAAGCGAATCGTTTGTGCGACATCCGCGTGTTTTGCTCTATTTCGGTCTGTGCTCAACAGCGTGATTCTCCAGTTGCTGGCGCTGTCGCGACTGGTGCAACGTCCTCTTTGGAGACTTGGAGTAATCCCGATGATCTGGCTGATGGTGGTTGTGTCATATGCCTACGGCCATGCTTTTGCTGCTCAGGGTCGTTTTGAGCAGAGTCGTCTATCGCGGATCGTCGGCGCAGCCTCCGTGCTTCAAGCTCGTGCACCTGAGAAACACCTGCGCGCCGTGGCGGTGGAAGGCACAATGCCCCGCTCCACAGTTTTGCAAAATCCGGCGAAGAAATTCCACCTGATTGATCGATTGATTCCGCCTTTGTTGGATGGCAATACCATATTTTCGATGACTCAGCTGCGGCTACATGGTTTGCAGTTTGAGCAACGCAGGCAAAGTCAATTGAAAACCTCAGGTTCAGATAAATGTGAACTGTCTATTGATGCGATTTGCACAAGTGAATTTTCGCTGCAACGCATTGGAGATCGCGATTTGCTGCTGCAGCTCAACCCGAAACTCGCTTCGAAACGCCCTCGCACTTGACCAGGCACTGATTGGTTTCATGAGATCAGGATTATCCCGATGACTTCATAAATAATGAATTTCCCAAATTTTTCTAACTTCTGAGAGCCTTTTCAGTGTACAAAGTATCTCCATCGACTTTGCTCAGTTGCTGTTGCTGGCTTGATCGCTTTAAGTAATGAAGCTTTTGTTTGTCCAGTTTGCTGAAGCAGAGCTTTTATTTCGGCTTTTGGTCGAACGCAGTGTCAGCTCTTTCGTGTGAATCGCGCCAGCGTGCTCATGACAGCGATTGCCAATTAAAAATTCACGACGTCAAAAATCATCTGTCAAGCATTCTCGGTGAACTTGTTTCTTTTGCTGCCTGAGTTTTGAGCCGACAGTTGGCGACAAAAGCCGCTTTGCTCGTTGACGAGCAGTGTTTCTGTGCTCAAACGACGTCGGATGCACCACTTCATGGAAGACTTGCCTCGACTTCAGCGCGGTCCATGGGGCTCACCGAATTTGTTTCACAGCTGCCTGAGTGGATTGGCCAGGCAGTGGAGTCCAATCCCTGGGCGGGATACGCCGCAATCTTTGCGGCCATGTTTCTGGAGAACCTGTTCCCTCCGATTCCCTCAGAGCTGATCATGCCTCTGGGAGGTTTTTATGTTCAGCAAGGCCAGCTGCAGTTGCTCCCTGTTGTGATCGCGGGTTTGCTGGGCACCGTCCTGGGCGCTCTGCCCTGGTATGGCATTGGCCGTCTGATCAATGAAGAACGCATCGAGCAGTGGCTCAGTCGCCATGGTCGCTGGATCGGGATCAGTCCTGAGGAGTTGTCTCGCAGTCGCCGTTGGTTCAGCCGTTATGGAACGGCTCTGGTGTTCTGGGGGCGCCTCGTGCCAGGCATTCGCACTCTGATCTCGGTGCCTGCTGGTATTGAGTTGATGCCGATCACTCCGTTCCTGATCTGGACGACTGCCGGCAGTCTGATCTGGACCTTGTTGCTGACTGTTGCCGGCATGGTGCTTGGTGAGGGCTACAGCAATGTGGAGGCCTGGATTGATCCGGTCAGCAAGGTGATCAAGGTGCTGCTGGTGGTCGCTGTGCTGGCAGGGGCTATCTGGGTGGGACTGCGAATTTGGAGGCGTCGTCAGTCCGCCGATTGACGGCGGACTGACCTGATCAGACCAACATCAGAAGGGCACTTCCTCTTCGCTGGGGCTGCCGCCTCCAAAACTGCCGCCAGCTTCCTGGTTGTCTCGCTTCGAGCCCAGAAGTTCAAGCCGATCAACCCGAACCACGGGTTTGCTGCGCTCTTCTCCACTGTTGCGGTCGTTCCAGCGATCCAGTTTGAAGCTGCCGATGATGCCGAGCAGGGATCCCTTTTTCACATAGTCCGCTGCCACCTGAGCCTGTTTTCCCCAGATTTCGAGATTGAACCAGTCCGGCTCGTCATCGCGACTGCGGCGGTTCACGGCGATGGTGAGATTGGCCACCATGCTTCCCGATTCGAAATACCTGACTTCTGGATCTCGGCCGGCACGGCCAACCAAAGTCACGGAGTTGACACCCATTGAATCTCTCCTGTTTGTGGGTCAATGATGCGCCACGGCTGTCAAAACTGACGGTTGTCGTGGCTGCCTTCTAGAAGTTCCACCGTCAAACGAATCTGTAACAGATGGGGCCTGAGACTGCCCCTATGATTCGCCGAAATGTGTTCTCGCCAGTGCTGTTCCGCCGTTTCCAGCTGTCCCGCGATATCGGCATCGACCTGGGTACTGCCAACACCCTGATTTACGTCTCGGGCAAGGGGATCGTTCTGCAGGAACCCTCCGTTGTGGCGCTTGATCTCGAACGCGGCGTGACCATGGCCGTTGGCGACGAAGCCAAGCTGATGCTGGGCCGCACCCCTGGAAATATCCGTGCTGTTCGCCCCCTCCGCGATGGTGTGATCGCCGATTTCGATGCGGCTGAGCAGATGCTCAAAACCTTCATCCAGAAAGGCAATGAAGGCCGCGGGATTGTGGCTCCTCGCCTTGTTGTTGGGATTCCCAGTGGGGTCACCGGTGTGGAGCGCCGTGCCGTGCGTGAGGCCGGTCTTGCTGGAGCACGTGAAGTTCACCTGATTGATGAGCCTGTCGCTGCTGCGATCGGTGCCGGTCTGCCGGTCACGGAGCCTGTCGGCACGATGATTGTGGATATCGGCGGCGGCACCACCGAGGTGGCGGTGCTCAGTCTCGGTGGAACAGTACTCAGTGAATCTGTGCGGGTTGCTGGAGATGAAATCAGCGACTCCATCGGCGTTTACCTCAAGAAAGTGCACAACCTCGTGGTTGGCGAGCGCACCGCTGAGGAGATCAAAATCCGTATCGGTTCGGCGTTCCCCGACGATGAGTTCGATCAGTCGGTGATGGATGTGCGTGGCCTTCACCTGCTCTCTGGGCTGCCGCGCACCATTCAGTTGCAGGCAGGGGATTTGCGTGAGGCCATCGCTGAGCCTCTGAACGTGATTGTGGAGGCTGTGAAGCGCACCCTCGAGCGCACTCCGCCAGAACTGGCCGCCGATATCGTTGACCGAGGAATCATGCTGGCCGGTGGTGGAGCATTGGTCCGTGGCATCAGTGATCTGATCAGCCATGAGACAGGGATCTTCACCCATATCGCCGAAGAGCCACTCCTTTGTGTAGTCAAGGGTTGTGGTCAGGTGCTTGAGGATTACAAGCGCTTGCAGAGGGTGCTCGACACTCCTGAGTTTGTTCGATCCGCTGCTGCTCTCTGATCGCCATGGGCTCCTCCCAGAGGCCCCAGGGCGCAAGGCTGCGTTCCATCCAGCAGCTGTGGCCGTGGTTGCTGTTGTTGCTGGCTCTTGGCTTGGTGCGACTGAGTAAAGGGGCTGGATTTGCTGATGCCTTCGCCTTGTTGAGCAGGCCTTTCTGGCCAGGCTCTGCTCAGAGCGAATGGATTGAGACTGCCAAACAGCAGGAGCAGCTCTCCCGTCTGGAGCTTTTGAAGCAGGACAATGCACGCCTGAGAGGGCTTCTGGCGCTGGATCAACAGTCATCCGGTGACTGGCTTCAGGCTGCCGTGATCTCACGCACAGCATCGGGCTGGTGGCAGCAGTTGCTGCTGGGCAAAGGCTCCGTTGAAGGTGTGGCGAAGGATGATGCTGTGATCGGTCCCGGAGGGTTGGTCGGCAGGGTCCAGAGCGTGACACCCACCACCAGCAACGTCCGACTGCTCACGGCTCCTGGCAGTCGTATCGGCGTCTGGCTGCCGCGCACCCAGCAGCATGGGCTGCTGGTGGGCCTTGGAACAGCCCGGCCACAGTTGCAGTTTCTCGACAAGGACATCCAGGTCCGTCCAGGTGATCTGGTCAGTACTTCTCCGGCCAGCACTTTGTTGCCCCCCAATCTGCCCGTGGCAGTGGTGCAGTCGCTCAATTCCAGATCAGTCCCCGCGCCAACCGCTGTTGTGCAGCTGATCGCCCCGCCGGATGCCATCGATTGGGTCCAGGTGAAGGTGCGCTGACGGATGATGCGCCTGCACCGACAACCAATCTGTGTGGCATCCGCCCTTCTGGTGCCGATGTTGCAGATGGCAGCACCCTCCTGGATCAATCTGGATGGGGTTCCGCCCAGCTGGGCGATTCTCTGGTTGCTTCCCTGGTCCCTGGTGGATGGTCCGCTTGCCGGTGCGGTTGCAGGAGCTGCGCTTGGGCTTGTTCTAGATGGTCTTAGCCTTGGGGATGTCAGTCAGGTCCCGGCTCTGGTCTTGATGGGTTGGTGGTGGGGGCGTATGGGACGCCGCGGTCCGCCGATCCAGCGCAGCCTCAATCTGGGACTGCTTGCCTGGATCGGCTCGCTTGTACTGGGTCTGTCTTTGTGGCTCCAGTGGCTGGTGCTGGGACCATCCGCTGGACTGATCCAGTCATGGGCGCTGCACACCACCCTCGCCCAGGCTTTGATCACTGGACTGCTGGCACCGTTGGTCGGATCCTGGCAGTTGCTTTTGTGGCGTCGTCGAGCACCAGCATGATTGTTTCTTTGCGTCGGCGCCGGTTTCTTGCCGGCCTGGCTCTCTCCGGACTGTCGGTGTTCATCTGGGGCTGTCGACCCAGTTCGGCTCCCGAGGGGACTCTCCAGCTCTGGACGTTGCAGCTTGCTCCAAAGTTCAATCCGTACATGGACGACGTGCTCGGGGCCTGGGACACCCTCCATCCAGAGGCGCCGGTGCGATGGACAGACCTTCCCTGGGGATCGGTGGAGCGCAAGCTGCTGGCGGCAGTGTTTGCACGCACCGCTCCTGATGTGGTGAACCTCAATCCCCCTTTTGCGGCCAATCTGGCCAGCAAGGGAGGCCTGACCGATCTCACACCCCTACTGCCGCCTGATGCACAGCAGAGCTATTTGCCATCGGTCTGGGAGGCAGCCAGGGATTCTGAGGCGGGTCAGATCGCCATCCCCTGGTATCTGACCGTCCGTTTAAGCCTGGTCAACAATGACCTGCTGCGTCAGGCCGGCATCGCCAGGGCTCCGCGTCGATGGGAGGAGGTGCCTGACTATGCCCGCAGTATTCGAGAGCGCACCGGTCGTTACGGTCTCTTTGTCACCGTTGTTCCCGACGATTCCGCAGAGCTTCTGGAGTCGTTCGTGCAGATGGGTGTGAGCCTTCTTGACGCCCGTCAGAGAGCCGCGTTCAACACGCCGGTCGGTCGCAAGGCCTTTGCTTTCTGGACGGATCTGTATCGCGACGGCTTGTTGCCTCGGGAAGTGGTGAGTCAGGGCCAACGGCGCGCCGTCGAGCTGTACCAGAGCGGTGAACTTGCATTGCTCGCCAGTGGTGCGGAGTTTCTGCGCAGCATTCAGACCAATGCCCCTGGTGTGGCAGCTGTGACCTCGCCTCAGCCCCCTCTGACCGGCTCGGACGGTACGGCCAATGTGGCCTTGATGACCCTGGCCGTGCCTCGTCAGAGTCAGCATGCCGATGCTGCTGTTGAACTGGCCCTGTTTCTGACCAACGGAACCAATCAGGCTCGTTTCGCCCGCGAGGCAAGAGTGCTGCCGTCTTCTCTGGAGGCATTGGCGGTTGTTCGTGCGGAGCTTGAGGCGGAGCAGCCATCCGATGCGGCCGAAGCGCAAATCCGTGATGCGCGTTTGTTGTCGGCTGAGACCTTGAACAGTGCCCGGGTGCTTGTGCCTGCGACCCCTGGGGTGAAGCGTCTGCAGAGCATCATCTACACCCAGTTGCAGCGGGCCATGTTGGGCCAGATCAGCAGTGATCAGGCCGTGCTTGAAGCTGAGCAGCAATGGAACCGTTACGCCAGTGCCCGTTGGCCCTGAAATCAAGGGTTGGCCACTGCTTCAATTCTTAAAAGAAGCGAAAACCTCTTCCCGGTTTGGATCCCAGAGCTCGATCGGTTCCCGTCGAACGGTAGGGTTGCAATTCTTACCCGATGGAGTGTATGCCCGAAGCCCCATCCCACCAATTTGATGGCGATGGGTCTCTCAAGGGAGCTCCAGAGTCTGTCAAAGCCACTTTGCTCGTTGTGGATGACGAGCCAGCTGTTCGTCGTGTCCTGGTGATGCGACTTCAGTTAGCCGGATATCGCGTTGTCTGTGCAGAGGATGGTGAGGAGGCACTGGAGGTCTTCCATCGCGAATCGCCTGACCTCGTCGTTCTCGACGTGATGTTGCCGAAACTGGATGGTTTCGCGGTTTGTCGACGTCTTCGGGCTGAGTCCTGTGTGCCGATCATTTTCCTGTCGGCACTTGAAGCCATCTCCGAGCGAGTGGCTGGTCTTGACCTCGGTGCAGATGACTACCTGCCGAAACCTTTCAGCCCCAAGGAACTGGAAGCCAGGATTGCCACGATTCTCCGTCGCGTGGGCCGAGGTTCAGCTGCAGCTGAACCTCGGGAACTGCCCACAGGTCAGGGCGTTGTTCGCGTCGGTGACCTTGTGGTGGACACCAATCGACGTCAGGTGACTCGTGGCAGTGAGCGCATTTCACTCACTTACACCGAATTCAGTCTTCTGGAGCTTTTGTTCAGGGAACCAGGGCGGGTTGTTCCTCGTGCCGAAATTCTTGAGCAGCTCTGGGGTTACCCGCCGCGTCGTGCTGCGGACCTGCGAGTGGTTGACGTTTATGTTGCGCGCCTGCGCGGCAAGCTTGAACCGGATCCTCGCAACCCTGAACTGATTCTCACCGTGCGCGGCATCGGTTACTCCTCTCAGAGAATGGGCGATAACGCTCCTGCTGCCATAGCCAGTTGAGATCCTCCTGTTGATGTTCTGACGCCGATTGCTCGCTTGTCGGCACCATCGAGCGGCAGGATGGCGCCCAAGTGAGGTTCTGTGCCGTGTCTGAACTGCGAGAGACCCGTTTGGAGAAGGCGCATGCCCTCAGAGAACAGGGTATGGAGCCCTATGCCCTCCATTTCGATCCAACCGATCGAATGGCTCAGTTGCAGGATGCCCATGCTGACCTACCCAAGGGGGAAGAGCGGGATCTCAAGGTGGCCGTTGCGGGTCGGGTGATGACTCGACGGGTGATGGGCAAACTGGCTTTCTTCACCCTGTCTGATGAGACCGGCACGATCCAGCTGTTTCTGGAGAAGTCGACTCTGGGTGAGTCATTTGCACAGATCACGGCGCTTGTGGATGCAGGCGATCTGATCGGTGTGCGTGGCATCCTGCGCCGAACCGATCGCGGTGAGCTTTCGGTGAAAGTGGCCGAGTGGACCATGCTCACCAAATCGCTGCAGCCTTTGCCTGATAAGTGGCATGGCCTTGCCGATGTGGAAAAGCGCTACAGGCAACGCTATCTCGACCTGATCGTGACCCCTCAGGCGCGGGAAACGTTCCGGCGGCGTGCGTTAACAGTGAGCGCCATCAGACGCTGGTTGGATGATCGCGACTTCCTGGAGATTGAGACACCCGTTCTCCAGAGCCAGCCTGGTGGGGCTGATGCGCGGCCCTTTGAAACGCATCACAACGCTCTGGACCTGCCACTGACGTTGCGAATCGCCACTGAACTGCACCTCAAGAGGCTGGTGGTGGGGGGCTTTGAGCGTGTGTACGAGCTCGGCAGGATCTTCCGCAACGAGGGCATCAGCACTCGACACAACCCTGAATTCACCACAGTTGAGGTGTACCAGGCTTACTCCGATTACCTGGGGATGATGGAGCTCACGGAGCAGATGATCAGTGCTGTCTGCCAGGAGGTTTGCGCTTGTCAGACCATCACCTATCAGGGCACCGAGATTGATCTGACCCCTCCCTGGAGGCGGGCAACCATGCATGAGTTGGTGCAGGACGCCACCGGCCTTGATTTCCATGGCTTCAGCACTCGGGAGCAAGCCGCAGCGGCTATGGAGACCAAGGGTCTGCATGTTCCTGCGTTGGCCGATTCGGTGGGACGCCTTCTGAATGAGGCGTTTGAACAGGCGGTGGAGCCCACCTTGATCCAGCCCACGTTCGTGATGGATTATCCCCTGGAGATTTCGCCTCTGGCTCGTCCGCATCGCAGCAAGCCTGGGTTGGTTGAACGTTTTGAACTGTTCATCGTCGGCAGAGAGCATGCCAATGCTTTCAGTGAGCTCACTGATCCTGTCGATCAGCGTCAGCGCCTGGAAATACAGCAGCAGCGCAAAGCTGCTGGCGATCTGGAAGCGCAGGGTTTGGATGAGGATTTCGTCAATGCTCTGGAGGTGGGTATGCCTCCTACGGGTGGCCTTGGCATCGGCATCGATCGATTGGTGATGCTGCTCACGGACAGCCCCTCCATCCGCGATGTGATTGCCTTCCCGCTGCTCCGCCCCGAGATTTGAATGTGAGGGGGAGGTTGCCTTGTGCCCTCAGGGTGGATAATGGAACACAGTGGCATGGTCCCTTTCCAATGAGTGGTGAGCGCGTAGGTTTCCGCTTCAAGCACGCCGATGCGGTGGTCAAGCGCAATCCCCAGGGGCGCTCCCGACGCGGCTGGGTGATGGAGCCCGTTGAGCAGACCACCAGCCGAGGCACAAAGATGCCCGCCTATCGCATTCGCTGGCGTGACAGCGAGCGTCCTGAGATCGTTCTTCAGCACATGCTGATTGCTGATCCTGATCCGACTCCACCGCCCGAGAACGTCAGTCTTGAGCCGCCGGCTCCCAAGGCCTGATTGCACTCTGGATCAGCTGAGTCCCTGGCGACGTCTCAGGTCCTCCAATTCCTGGTGGGCTTCAAACAAGGCCCAGTCTTCATCCAGGCTGCGACGTCCGCGTTGCTGTGAAGCCTTCTGATTGAGATTGGAAATCTGTTGATCGAGGTCTCGGAAATTCCGACCCAGCTCATCCAGCTCGTTCCAGAGATCCCTGCCCTGATCCATCAGGTTGTTCACATGCTTTTCAGCGCGCAATGTCAGGTCATCAGCTCCGGCGTTGCGAGCCTTCTTGGTGCGCTCTCCCCAGGCCTGAACCTGTTCTGCCAGTGAAAGCAGCTGGCGTCGTAGGTCTTTCGCCTGGATCTGCATCTGATCGCGTCGACTGTTCAGATCGCGCTGTCGATCCTGCAGATGTTGCTCCCGCACGAGGCGGTCCTGGTTGGGATTGGAGCGCAGAAATGCATCCAACCGCTCTTCCAGGTTCCGTTCAAGCTGATCCAGCCATGTAAGCGACATCAGAGATCCCTGCCTGCTCTGAAGTCGCCATGCGTGCCCGCGGAAGGCGAGTGGTTGCTCACGTTCATGCTGCTGATCAGGGCTTGACGGGTCTCTGCTCAGTCTGCAGCTTCCAGCCAGTGCAGGGAGAGGTCATCGGCAGGATCGTGCCAGCGGTGGCGCCAGTGCCAGCTTGCGTCTTTGGCCAGTTCACGGGCCATCTCTGCTGAGTATTTGACGCTGTATTCGGTCACAAGGGGCTGTCCCGGGCTGAAGGTCCATGGTTCACCACCCACCGAGACCGTTTGATTGACTTCGCTGATCAGGGCCATGCGCACACGGCTCTCTGTCTCCTGCCAGACAGCCTCGTAAAGGAAATTGTCTGGATTGAAGTCGGCGCCTAAATCATTGTTCAGTCTCTGCAGCAGGTTGTGGGCGAAGGCGGCGGAGATCCCTGCTGCATCGTTGTAGGCGGCCTCCAGCCTGGACCTTGATTTGGGCTGATCAAGTCCCAGCAACAGCGGTCCCCCATCGAGCAGTCGCCTGAATCTGCGCAGCAGCGCAATGGCCTCGTCGCGAGTGAAGTTGCCGAGGGAACTACCAGGAAAGAACCCCACTCGCCTTTCCCCACGGATCAATGGATGGTCTGGAAGAGCATCGAGCTGACTGTGATCGCAGCAGATTCCCAGCATTGGCATGCTGGGATGTTGGGCCTGAAGTGACGCCATCGACTGGCGCAGGTGGTCCGCGCTGATGTCGAGAGCCACATAGGCGGAAGGTTGCATCGCTTCCAGCAGTGGTCCCACCTTGCGGGCGCTGCCTGCTCCGAATTCAACGATCGCCCCTGATCCAATGGCACGGGCGATGTCTGCTGCTGATGACTCCAGCAGGCTGATTTCTGTTCGGGTGAGGCTGTACTCCGGTTGCTCGCAGATCTGGTCAAACAGTCGCGATCCCACGTTGTCGTACAGAAACCATGCTGGTAGCTGGCGGGGTTCGCGTTGTAGACCGTTATGCACAAGCCGTTGCATATCTGCATTGGGTGGATGCAGGTCGATCAGTTGAGGACGCGCAGGCGTTTGTGTTGTCATTGGGCCAGGCGTAGAACACCCGCCAGCTACCAGCTGGCAGAAGTTAACTAGTTTCGCTGATTATCGCGGGATTGCCTGCGGTGTATGAATTGAAAAGTTTGCTTGTAAGTCGTTTCAATTAGTTCCTATGGTAATATGTTTTTAATTGCTGCAAAAGAGCTGTTGCTTGTAAGCATTCACTTTGCTCATGACACTGCTCTCATCAGGGTTTTCAAATGAATTAACCAACGACATGGATTGCTTGGATCAGTCGAAATACCGCTCGAGTGGTCATAATGTTAAATGGTTAAATTATGCGTTAAAATGAGGGCTAGCGCGAAATGTACATAAAAGCTAAAAATATTTTACCTTGAAAATTTTTCGGAATGATTTAAATTTCATCCATAAGGTATACGCTAGTTCGTCATTGAGGTTATTAATAGTCAGTTTTCCCATTGAGTTCGTTCATGGAGGCAAGTCATCTCTGTAGCAATAGCTACAGCGTTTAAGATTTCTGGATTGAATGATTGAATTGAACTTATATCGACAATGATTCACAGATCTTCTTCCGCTACCAGCAAAACTTTCCTCAAGGGTTTTGGCCGCTTGGCTTCTCTTGGATTGGTAGGTTCCACATTGATTAGCTGTGCTGGAACTGATAATTCTTCAGTTTCTAAAGATACGTCTGACGCATCAATGTGTGAAAACATCCATATTGGTACACAAGACCAAGTTATTAATACAGCGGTTGGTGGCGCTACAGTTCGAGAATTAAAATTCTTTGAGGATAAGCTGCCTAAAGATGGAAAATACAAAGATCTAGATTATAATATTGAATGGTCGAGTTATACATCAGGTCCTCCAATTACAAACAAAATGATGGCTGGACAAATTCAAATTGGCCTGATGGGGGATTTCCCTGCTGTCATTAATCTCATTAAAGGCAGGGAAGGATCAGGCGATACTAAAACTGTCTATATCGGCACTCTGGCATATAGTCCTAATGGTGCAGGCAATGCTGTAGTAGTCCCAGTCGATAGCAAAGCAACAAGCTTGAAGGATTTAAAGGGTGGAACTGTTTCTGTGCCTTTCGGCTCAGCAGCTCATGGAATGGTTCTGAAAGCTTTAAAAGATGAAGGTATTGATACTGAAAAAGATCTCACCCTCATAAGCCAAGCTCCAGCTGTTGGGGGTTCTGCTCTCCAAAAAAATCAAATTGAAGCGCATGGGGACTTCGTTCCTTTTGGCGAGCTTTTCCCTTACCGGGGTTTTGCAAAAAAAATATTTGATGGAGCTCAGACGGGTGTTCCAACCCTTCACGGCATAACTGTACGTGAAGATTTTGCAAAAGCTTGTCCTGAAGTAGTTACAGCTTTTATGGAGTCAGTTCTTGTGGCAAATAATAAATTTTTTGATAGTCCTGAAATAATTTCGGCGCAGATTGAGGAATGGTCTGGCATTGATAAGGAAGTCGTCTATATGTTTTTGGGACCATCTGGGCTGCAATATCTTTCTCCAGAAATAGAAGAAGTCCAGCTTCAAGCACTTGAAAACAGTATTGCAACTTTAAAAAGCTTGGGCAAAATTGAAAACGAAAACATTCAACCATCAGATGTACGTGGTTGGATTGATAACACTTATTTAGAAAATGCAGCAGCAAAACTAAATTCTTCTGTTGATGCGCAGATTGAAAAAGGTAAGAATTATCAGATATCAGGTTCTGATGCTTTTGATAATACTCCAATAACTAATCCAAAGAATGCTGGTCAAATTTGGATTGAGGGTGAAGAAAAAGTTCAGAACTATTCAAGCCCTGTCAGCATGGTGAAGGCTCTAAAGGAATTTGAGAAAAATGGTAAGACCCCAAGTGTTGTTTTTGTTCATGACATGAATAAAGGTTGGAAACTATTTGCAAACACAGCGTTTTTTGTTGAAAACGATGGCGAGGTTACTGCATTTTTGTTGAAGGATGATGCTGATGCATATGCCCAGAAATCTGGAGGGAAGGTAATCGATTTCGCTCAGCTTCAATCACTTGGATGAGTATAGGAGGAAATAGTTTAGAGCTTCACTAACAAATCTTCGATTAAATTTCATGGCAGTCACCGCGTCTTCAGGTACTTCCCACGAACCTTCAACAGTCACTGTCAGGAAGCGAGGAAAATCATTTCGTCGCTTCCTGACAAACCACGGTGGTTCACTGAGCCGTCGAACCTTGTCATTAGTTTTCTTTCTTTGTTTATGGCAAATCTTAAGTGTTTTGAAAATTAATTTCATCATTAACTTTCAATTCGTGCCAGCACCTACGGAAGTTGTTTCTGCATTTGTTTCCTTTGTACAAGCCAACCCTTGGATACATTTAAGATCAAGCATCTTCAGAGTTATTTGTGGTTTTACTGCAGGTTCAATATTAGGCATTGCAATTGGTTTGCTGATTGGTTCATCCCATTTAGTTGAGGAACTAGTGGCAACTCCTTTAGAGCTCTTACGTCCAATTCCTGCTGTTGCTTGGATACCTCTAGCTATTCTAATGTTTCCAAATGCAGAAATAGGGATGTTTTACATTACTTTTGTTGGAGCATTTTATCCTATTCTTGTCAGCACTCAAAAATCAGTAGAGTCATCGCTGTCTGATTTATTAATGATTAGAGTAGGACAATGTTTAGGTGCATCGTATTATCAGCTTTTTAGAGATATCATTATCCCATCATCGCTCCCCGGTATAAGTGCTGGTCTTGTAATTGGTATGGGAAATGCTTGGTTTTGCCTTGTAACCGCAGAAATTATTGCCGGTAAATATGGCATAGGTTACAAAACTTGGGAATCTTATGTCATTTCTGAATATCCTCCCATTGTCATGGGAATGATTTTAATTGGACTATTAGGAGCATTTTCTTCTCAATTGATTCAATACTTTACTAATCAAATGATGCCTTGGCGTCAAATTACAAAAGGTACCCTCTGATTTTCTTCCAATGTCTAATCTTCTTGAAATCACGCAGCTAAGTAAGTTCTTTGGAGATAAAAACTCACGGCGCTGCGTTCTTTCGAATATTAATCTGCGCATTCAACCAGGTGAATTTGTCTGTTTATTAGGACCTTCTGGATGCGGAAAATCTACGTTGCTAAATGCAATTGCGGGATTTAATAGGCCAGAATGCGGTATTATTACTGTTAACGACAAACCTGTTTCAAAACCTGGTCCTGACCGCGGCTTTGTTTTTCAAAAGAATTCACTGTTGCCCTGGATGACATTAGATCAGAATGTTGGTTATGGGTTGAAAATACAGGGATTATCAAAGGAACAAATTAACATCAAAGTAGAACATTTTTTAGACTTAGTAGGCCTTATAGGTTATAAAAAGAATTTTCCACACGAACTCTCAGGTGGTATGCAACAGCGTGGCAGCATTGTTCGAGCTTTAATTACAAATCCAAAAGTCTTATTGATGGACGAACCATTTGGAGCTGTAGATGCTCAAACAAGGATAATACTTCAAGAGATGTTATTGAGTATATGGGCGAAAGTAGGTATAACTATTATATTCGTTACTCATGACATTGATGAGGCTGTTTTGTTGGCCGACAGAATTGTTGTTATGGGAGTTAATCCTGGCCATATTAAGGAAATATTTGATGTTTCGCTAAAGAGGCCGCGCTCGGCTGATTCAACTTTTTTAGATGAGTTTAGAGATATTAAGCTCAGAATTCTTCGTACGATACGCGAGGAGACTGACAAATTAATGATCGCGGCGTAATCAATTATAATGTATTTTTTAGTTGTAGGGATTGTCTTTAATCTTTTTGTCTTCATTTTTTTGCCAGATCCATCTATTAAAAAATCTCTATTATCATCAATTTTTTTGCAACCAATCCTTCTGTCTTTGGTAGCAGGTTTTTTATTTCGTAATTCGCTTGATGGCCGTTCAACCTGGATTGGTCAGTCAGATTGGTTATCTTCACGAGCGCTTTCTTTTGCATTATCCCTGATGGGCGCTCAATTTGTCTTATCTGATTTATTAGCTATTTCATGGCATACAATTGTATCTCTTTTGTTTTGCATTTTTCTCACATGTGTCGTTGGAACTGTTGTTAACCGATTCCTTAAACTTGACAACTCCTTCATGTTATGGCTTTTAGCAGGTAATTGTATATGTGGACCAGCTGCTATATCATTTGCGTCTCAGATCTTTAATGGTGAAAAAAAAGATATTGCCAAAGCAATATGGATTAACACATTAATTGGTTTTATATTGATGATTCTATTGCCATTCTTTGCAGATTTGCTTAATCTCTCTTCAGAAGCTTTTGGAGTCTGGGCAGGTTCATCCTTACAATCTACAGCACAAGTAGTTGCAAGTGCTTCTATTTTTTCGACTGAATCAACCGACATTGCATTAATGATAAAATCTATACGAATTATAATGTTATTGCCAGTAATGTTTTTATTGAAAATTTTATCATCTCCAAATTCCATAGAATATTCTGATTCCAAAAAAGCTAGAAAATATCAATTTTCTCTAAACTCTTTTCTTAGAACTTTCCCCAGATTTTTGATCGTATTTTTGATGCTTTCTTTCATTTCTCTAATGATTGATTTAAGTGGTATTCTTTACGGTCCTGAATTTTCTCTATATACCGTATTTTCTCAATTGAGACCATTGTTAGGTCAAGTTTCCAAATTCTCTTTGTCCTTGGCTATGTTTGCAATTGGATATTTATGTAATTTTGATCTCAGTCGAAGTGATTGCCGGGCTATTATATTCGCTATTTTTACGGCATTGCAATTAGTATTTACCTCATATTTTATAATTAGAATTTAGTCATGCCTAGATCACGCATTGCTGAATCAAGGTATTCTGTCTGAACTATACTACTTCTTTTAGATACTGTTGATTTATTGCGTTGGTTTTCTATAAATATTTTTTCGGTGTACTCTTCAATCCAATCTTCTCTAATCTTCATGTCAGGTTGATAATGTCCGTCTTTCCCATGACGCTCCCCTAAGATGTAATTAATATGGAACATATCTACACCAGTCCATCGGCTAAGATGTTGAATCGATGAAGTTGTGTTTTTAAACCAATAATTTGAACATAGCATTGATTTGAGAAATGCAATAACTATATCAGGTTGTTGAACAGCAAATTGTCGTCTTGCAACAACGCCATAAAATGCAAATGGTGTTGATACTTCATCTTCTACTTTTTGGTAGTGATGTTCCGCTGAGATGATATGATCGAATGGTGTAAAACATGCCACTGCTCCAGCATCCATAGAATTATCAAAAGGAGTTTTCTGGTTCTCAAGACTTATATTTATTAATCTTGCTGAACTGAGTATATTATTCTGATTTAAATTGTAAAGAAGACTTCCATGAGCCGTAGACAAAAAAGGCACAGCAATTATATTATTTTTAAGGTTTTTTAATTCGGTTTCTTTAATATCCTTGCGAATAAGCAAACTCGATCCACTTCCGTAAGGATTGATGCTCACAAAGCTTATAAGTATCGGCCCGTTCTCATCGTTATATGATTGATTTGTAGCCATATGACTAATCGCGTAATCTCCTATGATTGCAATATCTAACTCTGATTCCTTGAGACCTTTAAGCATTGGAGCTGCTGATTTGTAATCTATCCATTTTGTTGAGAACTGGTTTTGAGAGCTGTCGCTAATTTCCGCAATAAAAGAGTCAAGAAGCCCAAGCTTTTGAATGGCTCTTCCCGAAACCACCGTTTGAATAGTTCTATTTTGAATTCCAATTTTTAAGACCTTATTTTCTGAATGTTTGACAGTAATTGGTGAATTACTTTGTTTTTGAGAAGCCTTACTAAGCCTTGGCAGAATCGGTGGGTAATTATCTTCGAATTGATAGTTCAGATCTGCACTGAATACGAGATCATTACTATTTGGCTGTTCACCTTGTTTCCCTTTATGAGCGAGTAAAAATAGTCCATATGGCGTTGACAGTTCATTAACTCTAATGCGTTTGCAATTGCTCGGTACTTTTGTATTGCATAGCTTGATGCCTATTCCGCCAGCATCCCTAATTAGTTCTTCCATCAGTTTTTCCGAGACGTGGGAACGTTTTGTGAAATCAGTAATATCGAGTCCAAATGGTCTAATTCTTGTTTCGAGCAAATGCAAGCTTTCAGAATGCAGTTCCGGAAGAAATACTCTCTTCGAAAGCAACTCGCATAGATCAATAGATTCTTTGTTGCTTAAATCATCATCTGAATATACAAGCATAAACTCTTCATCGGTTATCAAGCGAGATTTAATTTCATTGGAATCGGTTTTGTATCTCGAGAGTCCAAAGGCATTGGTGTCTTTTTTTAATAGATCAATAATTTCCTGTTCGCTATTGCATTGAAATGTGTGAGTTGTTATTTCTTCGCCAAGTGTTGACTCTATATGTAATATGACCTGTTTAAGAGCGCTCATGCTAACGTCAGATTCGTGATATATAGTGTAATTAAGTTTATTTTGTTTTTCTTGGTTGTCAAAGTAATGCTCTAACTCCTCAATTTGTTTGACGACATGCTCCAGCTTCTCTTGTGCATAACGACCAGACTCTGAGAGGTGAATTTTATTATTTTCGCGATGAATTAGTGTTGTTTTTAAGTGTTTCTCGAGTGCTATGACCTTCAGGCTTATTGAGGGTTGACTCAGGTGTAAAAATTTTGCAGCTTTTGTGAAGCTACCAAATTCGGAAACAGCTAAAAATGCCTTGATTTGAGAGAGGTCCATCGTCAAACCATTTTTACTAATATATGTAACTACGATCACTGTTTGGGTGTCGAATGATACCAATCATGATTTGACGCGCAGGGATTAGGAAAGCCAATTCAGGTTTGAATTACTTCGTAAGTACTCTGATGTTAAGGTTAAAATTGATTGAACTCCTTTTTGAGCAGTTGCAGGTTGCCAGCTGAGTTATCTTTTGAGATATTTAATAAGTTTTGAGAATTAGTTTATTGTTCATTTGGCTCGCGTAGGGTTTGTGTTTAGGGTTGCAGTCTGTAATTTGAGAGCCTTAATTACTTGTCTTCTTAGGTATTTCAACAATTGTTTATGGTTTGTATGATTGGTTTGCACTTGATTGATTTTTTTGCAATAATAAAGGCCCCATCGAAGAGGCCTAATTGGTGATTGTTCAGAATTTAAAAGTTGTCTGTATTAAACCTCCAAACACGTTAAATCGTCCGTCATAGCCAGCTCCATTGTCAATTAGATTTTGTGTGTTTTGCCCCATTGGCCTTGATAGATAAAAAAGAGCTGGTGCTACAGCTATATTATCCGTGACTTGAAAATTATAGTAGAGTTCGAAGATATAGTTACCATCGAATGCTGTATCACTGCCTTCGAGAGCTGTGGCAAAGGTCGGCTGGCCAACAGCAATGCCAAGGGCGTTACCGTCCATAAGCGCATCTTCCCACTTCAGGCCTGTGAACCAGCTCTGTGAGTTGGTGTATGTTCCATCAACAATTCTTTTGCCATTGACTGTGTTTATCGACCAACCTATTGAAATGGATGGAATTAATCCACTTTTCTCTGGCTGCCAATAAGCGTTTAACGCATAACTGTTGGAGGAACGCGTTGTGCGCTCTCCATTCTCAGTCGTGCACTTAAGATTGTATTTCTCGTTCTGTACGAAAGAAGTGCCTTTTCTAAAATTTGAATCACACTGGCCATATCGATACGCACCTGCTATGCCATAATTTCCATTTCCCCAACCTACCTGAGCTGTAAGATTTGCTGCTGAATTTTCAGTCATAAATCCTCCTTCTCCAGGGTTTGAATTAGACCCTGCTTTATTACCAGTCACATAGTTGATGCTGACATTTAAATTAGGCTCACCTTTATCAACTTTTTGCTGCCAGTAACCTCCAATTAATTGTCCTGTTGCTTTGTTATAAACTCCTGGCACACCGGCAACAGCAGTATAGTCAAGGATAGTGGCCCCCCCTTTTGTATATACAGATGGCCACATTGCTAATACTTCAGTATTTCTCGCTTTTGCACCCGCGATGAATGTGAAGCTTTCCCCAATTGGAAACTTGTAAAAGAGTCGATCAACTTTGACATTATCTTCGCTTGCAAACGCGATGTTTAGTCCTGTTAGGTTAACTCCTCTTCCACCGAAAGCTGATTGCCCGAAGTTGCCAGCGCGTAACTTTGTTCGTAGTAAATCCTTTCCGGTAAAGCTCGTATCGAGAAATAAATCAAGATTGTAATTAAATGTTAGTGCGCCAAATTCTTCGTTATATGCATCTGCTCCACCGGTTCCAACTTGATCGAAAGATATGCCATTTTGACTGTCACCATTAGCATTGACCCCACCAATGACGAAAGTTGTTTTACCTTTCAGCTTGGTCGTGGTGGAGAACTGGGTTGCTTCCAGTTCGCCAACGCGAGCTTCCAGACCGTCAACACGGCCCTTGACGATGGCGAGTTCCTTTTCGAACTCCTTCATCAGACGCTTGAGCTCGTCGGTCACTTCGGTGACGCGGTCGAGACAGGCATTCAGCAGTGCGGCCGCCTCAAAGCGGGTCATGGCACGGTTGCCGCGGTAGGTGCCGTTGGGATAACCGGCGACACAGCCGTAGCGCTCAATCAGGTTGCTGAGAGCCTGATAGGCCCAGTCGGTCGGGTAGACATCAGAGAACTGGGTGATGCTGGTGACCTGCTCGACCGACACCGCATCTTTTGATAAGGGAACATAAGATGAGATGCGATCAATACTCAGTTCTGTAGCGTTTGTTGCAGAAGTCTGTGCTAAAAGCGCTACTACCGCTTGGCAGGCAAGGAATTGATGAGCTAGTTTCATTGATGATGGCCTCACACTGTGTAATTGAGCTGGCAAAACAACTCGACATAAATTTATTCTTGATAGCGAAAAAATATTGAACTTTATTATTGATATTTTTAATAGCCTTATTCGTTATTTCAATCTATATGGACCTGTAATTAGGACAGATTCGTATATAGTTATTGGTGTCAATATAAATCTTTCATGGACATCCAACGTCATCAAGTTGATTTTTTAGTCGTAGGTGGTGGTACAGCTGGATGTATGGCAGCTATCAAAGCCAAACAAAGGAATCCTGATGCCAATGTATTGGTTTTAGAAAAGGCAAATATCCGACGCAGTGGTGCAATTGCAATGGGAATGGATGGTGTTAATACTGCTGTTATTCCTGGTAATTCCACACCTGAACAATATGTCAAGGAAATCACGATTGCGAATGATGGAATCCTTGATCAAAAGTCTGTGTATAAAACTGGTGAATTGGGTTTCAGTGTTATTCAGGAACTCGAAAGTTGGGGAGTGAAATTTCAAAAAGATAATGAAGGAAACTACGATCTTAAACAAGTTCATCGCGTTGGTAAATATGTTTTACCAATGCCTGAGGGTAAAGATCTTAAAAAGATTCTTTCTCGTCAGGTTAAGCGCCATAAAGTTAAAGTGATTAATCGCGTAATGGCGACTCGTGTTGTTGTACAAAACGATCGTGTAGCCGGCGTTACAGGTTTGGATGTTCGTTCTGGTGATTTTCATGTTATTCAAGCGAAAGCGGTACTTCTTTGCACTGGGGCTTGCGGTCGTCTTGGATTACCGTCTTCAGGATATTTATATGGAACTTACGAAAATCCAACTAATGCTGGTGATGGTTATTCTATGGCCTATCATGCCGGAGCAAAATTATCAAACCTAGAATGTTTTCAAATTAATCCTTTAATTAAGGACTACAATGGTCCTGCTTGTGCATATGTGGCAAGTCCGTTCGGAGCTTATACAGCAAATGCTGAAGGTAATCGTTTTATAAGTTGCGATTACTGGAGTGGTCAGATGATGCTCGAAATGTGGAAAGAACTCAATTCGGGATCCGGACCTGTACATCTAAAAATGTACCATTTGGACGAAGCAACTATTTCGGAAATTGAAACTGTTCTTTTCGCTAATGAGCGTCCGAGTCGAGAACGTTTTCATGCTGGACGCAATGAAAATTATAGAACCCACGGAGTTGAAATGAGTATATCTGAAATTGGTCTATGTAGCGGACATTCTGCCTCAGGAGTTCAGGTTGATGAAAATATGCAAACTTCAGTAACCGGCCTTTATGCTGCGGGGGATATGGCTAGTGTTCCTCATAATTATATGATCGGTGCTTTTGTTTCTGGCAGGGTTGCGGCCGAGCATGCGATAGATGCAATACGTGATTTTGAGCATCAAGAACCTGATGAATCTTTTTTAATGGAGGAGCAGAAAAGAATTTATGCCCCTATATCTAATCCTGACGGCATCCCTCATACTCAAGTTGAATACAAACTCCGTCGTTTTGTTAATGATTACTTACAGCCACCAAAAGCTCCGCACAATATGCAAATAGGGCTTGATAAATTCGTGGCTTACAATTCTGTCTTGGCTGAGCTTGGTGCACGTGACCCGCATGAGTTAATGCGTTGTATGGAAATTCATTTTATTCGTGACTGTGCTGAAATGGCTGCACGTGCTTCACTTTTCAGGAAGGAAAGTCGATGGGGTCTCTACCATTATCGTCTTGATTTCCCAGATCGCAATGATGATGAATGGCTTTGTAATTGCATTGTTCAAAAAGCTTCAGATTCATCAATGCTCCTCTGCAAGCAACCACTTCAACCTTATATTATTGACGTGAATGTTTCAGAAGAGCAGTATGACGTTGCTGTTCCAGTTTAATCCCTCTTATTATCATGTCTCTTGCTTTCAACCGTTCTGACGTTCCCGTCATTGTTGACGAATCCAAATGTCTCGAAAAATGTAATGCTTGTATTGAGGTATGTCCTCTTGATGTATTAGCTAAAAATCCTGATACTGGAAAGGCATACATGAAGTATGACGAGTGCTGGTTCTGCTTACCTTGTGAGAAAGAATGCCCAACCGGTGCTGTTAGTGTTCAAATTCCATTTTTGCTTCGTTAAGTATGCAAATGATTCCCAACACTTTTTCTCTGGCTTTTGAGGCTTTAGATGATGAACTAAAAGGGCCAGCTGAGATGGTTTTTTCCGAATCTGATGAAGACCGTCTTGTTGCTGTTGTTTCTTTGCAACATCTTTGTGACGAAGACTCCGTTCCATTCTTAATTCATGCTCTTAGCGACACCTCTGACGATGTTGTCTTTACTGCGGTTACCTCTTTGTGGGAGATTGCTAGTCAAGAAGCTGTGATTCCCCTTATAGATTGCTTGCGTGATTCGAAAGCAGAGCGCATTCGACAAGAAGCATTGAATGCACTTAAGGAATTAGTCAATCAAGATCATCTTATGAAATTGCTTGACTATCTTGATGAAAGCGACATAAAATTACAGGCATCAATATTAGTGCTCCTCCGCAAGATCCATGATGTTCAGGCATTACCATCTGTAGCAATCTTTTTAGAATCAGACCATGAAGTATTGCGTAAGGAATCTGTAATGACGCTCCGCTATCTTAATCAGCTAACACATTTTCCACCAGCACTTAAACTTGCGAGTGATTCTAGCGTAAATGTTCGAAAGGAAACTATGTTGACCTTGGCTCATCTAGATCAGCCTGATGTTATAGATATTCTTGAGTCATCATTGCTTAATGACGATTCATGGGAGGTAAGACGTAACGCCGCTCAAGCACTTGAACGTAAATCTAACCCTTCGACCTCTACATCATTGGCAGTCGCCATTCAGGATAAGCATTGGCAAGTAAGAAAATTTGCGCTTAGAGCGCTTCAACCTCACGTTTTGGATGAATTTTCTCCCACAATCATTTCACTTCTTTGCGACGAGTATTCTGATGTTCGTAAAGAAGCTGCACTCGCTCTAGGGGGAATTGATTCTGAACAGGCCAAGGCTGCACTATCGCAATCTCTCAATGACACGGATATTGAGGTCAGAATTGCTTCTGAAAAATCTCTAGCTCGCTTGCAAGCATAGATTGTTTTGTGTAAGTTTGGAGGACTCTGTTTGTGGATTTAAATTGTTTGACTCAGGAAGAATTTCGTCTCAAAGAAGTACGGGATTGCCTGGATTGTGTGAAGCTACCTGGCTCTCAACTATCTATTATCAAGGCGGCTTTGGCCCGCAATATTAGAGTTATTCAAGATGATATCTATGTTCGTCTTTTTCATGGCTCCGATCAGATCGAACTTGTTTTAAACACGCAAAATGCTTTATCAGCATTAGCCTGGTCAAATCGAATTATTGTTGATCCAAGATCTATTCCAGGTGTTAAACGAACTATTGCTATTGGCAGCGGTAAAGGAGGGGTTGGGAAAACGACAGTTACTGTAGGACTTGCTAATTCTTTAAGTAAAAGTGGTTATAACGTTGGAATACTTGATGCTGACATTTATGGTCCAAATGTATCTACACTTTTAGGCGTCGATTCTATTGAAGTAGACACTTTCGTAAGTAATAATAGAACTCGCTTTATCCCAGCCACCATTCGAGACCTAAAAGTTATGTCAGTTGGTATGCTGGCCGACGCTTCTCAGTCCCTTGCATGGCGTGGTCCAATTCTGACTAAATTGTTGAAGCAATTTCTCTTTGATGTTGAATGGGGAGAGCTTGACTTTTTGCTTATTGATCTCCCGCCAGGAACAGGAGATGCTCAAATAACAATACTTCAGGAATGTCCACTTGCAGGAGTTCTACTCGTTGGGGTACCTGGAACTTCTTCCCAAGCAGACTTGGTACGTACAATTGCAATGTATAAACAGTTTGATTTAACTATACTCGGTTATGTTGAAAATTTTTCTTCTATTGAATGCCCTAATTGCGGAAATGTCTTTCCATTTCTTTTAGACTATCTTCCTGAAGATCAAGCCATGGCTGACATAAAAGACCTTGAAGTTTTAGTGCATCTTCCTGTTCAACCTGACGTCTTGACGAAAAGTTGTCAAAATGTTGAACACACACTTGGCAATATATATCCCGAATCTTTTTTAAAAGTAGCCAATAAATGCAAGGAACTACTTGTATAAATGCTATAAAAATTTGGCTTCACTCTTTGAACATAGAGGATCGTATCTTTTGGATAATTCTATTTCTGTCTGTGCTTCGCAGACTATTTTTAGTCATGTACCTTGAATTCAAGTTTTCACGCCCTTGATGCTTGTAGACAAGTTTCTTGAGTTCTCTACGAGGACTTGGTGAAAACTCCTGCTCTCCGTAAAGTGCGTCAGAATCAGCAATCCAATCAATATCGCAAACTTTGATAAGTTTGCTAAGAAAAATTTTTCGAATGTCCATAGCGGTCTTTCTTTTGTCAACTATAGCACAATTTGGTATTGGATGCTACTTAATGTTGCCTGGCCTTTTAGCGCTGAAGTACTTTCCACCAAAAAGAGCTGAACTCTATGTTGTATCTGGTTTTAAGTTAACTCACTTGAGTGTCCGCTCTTATCTTATGGGCTCTATCAGCCCCTGTGCATTAATTCCTCCACGTTATTTGTAGTGCTCTGCTCTTTTGCTCCACGCTGTAGTTGCCTTGAGGGGGCTGTTTAGGCCTCGTAAGTCAGACGCAAAAAAACTCGTAATAATATTCGTGACGTATGAATTTGGAAAATATTTGATTTTGTTTTTTTGGTATTTTCAAGTGGTAGTACTTTCTTCAAATTTTAGCTTGCTTGATATTTAGTTTACTCTTTCAGAGATGTATCAATCAATCTTGCTATGACTGAGTCGAGCCTGCAGCCTTAAGAACCTCATCTAGACATATGATAATCAAGCTGCGTGCATTTGGCGATTTTTTGTTATTTAAGATTAATTCCGGTTAGAGTTCAATTAATGCGTCCCAGCTCTGAGAGGACTATGGGTTTATGTTTCTTGCTTTAATGTAATATATTTCCTGAAAAACTTATAATGTAATATTGTTAATCGATATTTGTTTGCACTATTTTTAAGTGTTAAAGCCCAAGTATTACTGCTGGTTCATTCAGTTTTTTCTGCTCAATCCAATATATTGATGACTTCTGCACTCTTGCCTACGCTGCAGTGCAGGCTCCCTTGAGCTGGGAAGATTGTTTAATCTGGGCTTTGAGTATAATTAATCACTGGGCATCGCTTCTTTCTAGCGCAAATGTGTCATAACCTCCGTTACCATAGGGAAAGCGTTTATTCAAAAAAATTATCATGAATACAAGCTTATCCAAGTATTATTACTATAAAGCGTTGTCTCAACAAGTTGATGATCAGCAGCTTAAAAAATCTTTAATACTATCAGCTAACGAGTTCCTGAATAATGAATATTTGGCTTTAAAAAAGCAAGTTTTATTTACTAGTAATTTTATTAAACAAGTAAATAATAGGATTTTATAGCTTGCCTTTCTAAATTTTAATCAGTTTTTGAATTGAATGTTAATATTCGCGATGTTGTCAGTCTTTTTCTTTTTGTGAGGTTGGTATTTACAATTATTGAATTTGTTTCAGGTGATTTTCCGTCAAGTTCTGACGAAAAATTACTATTAGTACATAGCTGGAGAATGAGAACTACTGAATAACCCAGCAAACTTAGGTGAGTGATTTTTGATATTAATAATTTTTTCAGGATATGCATATTTCTAATCGCGGATACCTTTCTACTATTTGAGCAGTTTTATTCGAAATTTGAATTCTTGGGAGTAATTGAATCATATGAACAGTGTTAAAAGTTGTCGAAATAATTATGCGTCTTTCTATATAATTAAACTGTATAGCAACTAGTTTGTTTAATGCAATTGATTTGAAGGAATTATTTATTGGTACATAAAGACAAAATCTAAAAATTAATATTTGGTACATTTAGGTAGGATTGATGAAACATTTTCGATTGATGGATGATTTTTCATGAAAAAGCAGTTAGATATAAAATACATAGTCCTAAAGAAATATGTTTGTAGATTTAGTTTCACTAGCGTAAAAACAGCCATGATTCAAGGAGCTTCTTAATAAATGTCCCTTGCTCAAGGGGACTTTGTGGAACTTTTTCTCTGTGTGGTACTTGGAACCGATTGGAGCCCTATAAAAATAGCACAATCACTTGATCATTTTTGTTTAGCATTGCTTTGTAGTTATTAATTTTTTTAATTGCCCTATAGGGATCTTGTTTATGGCTTGAACTTCGTTGGCTTCGGCTCATAAGAAGCAATCTTCTTGTCAATTTGTTCATGCAGCTAAATCGTGTTTGATGTGGTTTTATTACTATATTTAAAATATCACTCCCCTTGAAATCAGTTGATTAATCGTTGGTTTTGGGAATTTTTTAGGTTATTTGCGATTACCTTTTGACGCAACATAGGTCGTGTCATGGGTTGATTAATTGGTTTTCAAAGAAGATGATATTGAGTCTCTGCGGTAATCGTCCTATCCACCTAATTTTATTATTTATTGTCTTTGGTTTATTGCGACCTGTTGGAGGATTGATTGTTTTATCAAATTATTTTGGATGTCAATGACGGGGGGTAAGTTATTCTTCAACACCTTTTATGTATTCTTTGATTATTGCCTCTTTGCAATGTATTATGCGGTTGTGGATCATTCTGCATGTTCTCGTCTGAACGTGTTGTTGTGTTTGAGTTGATTCGATTGAATGATTTGATGCATTATGGTCGTGCCGCGTGAAGGCTTTTGAAAGTCGTAGGATTGTTTGTGTTTTTCGATTGCATTTACTTGTGCACTGTTTTTTTATTTGACTGCAAGCGCAATTTTCTGTCTAAAATATTAATTATTTTGCGCTTATAATCTGGCTTTGCTGGCTATACTAATGTAGTATATGTATTGTTTGTAGATGCAATGTTGTGATCGTTTTGCGCCGATCATTTCGCTGAGATAACGCAGAATTTTTGACGTCATTGGGCCAGGCGTAGACCTGCCGCCATCCAGCGGCTGGCCGGGGTGAAAAAGTTCCGGTAAGTGTCGCGGGAATGCCCTTTGGGTGTGAGCCGGCTGCTGCCCCGCAGTACGAACTGGGAGGTCATGAATTTGCCGTTGTATTCGCCAACCGCACCTGCGGCAGGTTGAAAGCCCGGGTAGGGGCGATAGGGGCTTGAGGTCCACTGCCAGAGATGGCCATGGCTCTGTTGAAGTAATTCGCCATGATCAGAACTGGCCAGCTCCCATTCCGCTTCGCTGGGTAGGCGGGCGCCGGCCCAGCGTGCATAGGCATCCGCTTCGAACCAGCTGAGGTGACGCACCGGCAGGTGGTCTTCCAGTGGGCAACGGCCAGCCAGGGTGAACTCCCAGCGCCAGGGACCTTGGCCATCGGGGTCTCGTCGCCAGTAGCGGGGTGCTTCCCAGTTGCGCTGACTGCGCTCAGCCCAGCCCTCACTCATCCAGAGCTCAGGACGCTGGTAACCGTCATCGTCGATGAAGCATCGGTAATCAGCATTGTTCACCAGTCGAGCCGCGATGCTGAAGGGTTCCAGCCAGGTTCGATGTCGCGGTCCTTCGTTGTCGAAGTGGAAGGAATCACCGTTGTGGCCCACCTCCACCAGGCCTCCGCGGCACTTGAGCCAGGATCCCTGCATCGGTAAGTCTGTTGGTCTGCAACTGGTGATGGGCTGGTCATCACACTGTTCACGCCAGTCGCTGCGATAGGCCGGTTCGAGTGGCTGACGGCTGAATCCATCCAGCAGGTCCATCAGCATCAGTTCCTGATGCTGTTGCTCATGGTGAAGGCCCAGTTCCACCAGGTCCAGCCACGGTGCTTCGCTGTGGTGCTCCAAAAGCTCTTCCAGAGCAAGGTTCACCCGCTTGCGCCAGGCTGAGACTTCCTCCATTGGTGGTCGGCTGAGCAGTCCTCGCTGTGGCCGTGGCTGTCGCGGGCCAACAGCTTCGTAATAGGAGTTGAACAGATAACTCCAGCGAGGGTCAGCAGGCACATAGCGCGGATGGTTGGGCTTCAGCACGAAGGTTTCGAAAAACCAGGTGGTGTGAGCCAGGTGCCATTTGGGTGGACTGGCATCGGCCATGCCCTGCAGGTTGAGGTCTTCGGTATTGAGGGGCTCAATCAGCGCCTCACTGGTACGACGCACCTCCATCAATCGGTTCAGCAGTGAGCCGGAGGCCATGGAGGGGAATCATGCTGGCGGTGACGTTAGTGGGATCCCGCTCGGGTGTCAGCGCTGGACTGCCCCTACCATCGGCCCACATCGCAACTCCTTTGTGATCGGCACGTTGCTGGCCGACAGGTATCGCCTGGACTGTTGTCTGTCCTCTGATCCGGACCATCCCCAGGGGACTCTCTGGCGTGCCGCAGATCAGATGGCGGCTAATGCACCCGTTGCGTTGCGGCAACTCAACGATCAGGCGACTCAGGATCGCTTTCGCAGTCTTTGGCCGGCGATGCAGTCCCTTCTGCATCCGCAGATCCCGCGCTTTGGAGGGTTGCTTGAAGAGCAGGGCAGTCTCTGGCTGGTGCGGGAGTGGCAGGAGGGCTCAAGTCTGAGCCAGATCCAGAATCAACGCCTGCAGCGTCAGTTGGTGTTTGGTTCCGGAGAGGTCCTTCTGCTGATGAGGCAGCTGCTGCCACCCCTCGCAGTGCTGCACGGTCAGGAGCTGGTCCATGGCGATATCAATCCCCGCAATCTGCTGCGGCGCGATCAGGATTGTTTGCCTGTGCTGTTGGATTTTGGCTTGCTGCAGCGCTGCGGTCAGCAGCCGCTGACGGCAGCGTCACCGGTCTTTGCGCCTCGCTCCCAGGTGCGGCAGGACCCTGCAGCGGCCTGGATGGATCTGCATGGTCTCGGAGTGTCGGCTCTGACCCTGCTCACCGGCCGTCCTCCCGCGCAGCTGTTGCAGGCTGATGCAAAGGATTGGCTGCTGCCCAACGATCTTGATCTGGATTCCTCCTATCGGGAGGTGTTGGAGCGCTTGCTGTCTGAACAGCCTGGACAACGCTTTGAGCTCGCTGCGGATGCCCTCCAGGCTCTGCAGGCTGTGTCGATGCCTGAAACAACAGGCCCCCAGGCGCGGGCTGACCGCACTCTGGTACTGGCTCCAGCGGTGTCGGATGACTCCCCGCCCGCAGCGAGTGGGTCTCCGGATCTGCCAAGGATCGCCAACCCGTCTCGGCAGGAAGCCCGGCGTCGGCCTTCGGCGGAGCAGCGCCAGCTTGCGGCGGAAGGCCGCTTATGGCCTGTGGTCGGTGCCTTGTTGGTCTCGGCTCTTGTGGGCACAGCCATCGGTTGGTTTCTGCTGACTCGTGGTAATCCCCCCGCTGGCGCCCCTTCCACGGATCGTGATGTGATCGGGCGTTCCCCTTCCGCGAGCCTTCCACCTGCGGAGGTTGATCAACGTCAGCAGCTGCTCAGTCGTCTGCGAGCTCTGCAGGTCGATCGCAGTTGGTTTCTGCAGTTGGTGGATGCAAGCCTGATGGCCCGTTTCCCGGAGCGTGGCGGTCGCCTGCCCAGCGACTCTCTTGAAGACGCGCCTTTGAGAATTGTCTGGAATGAACTCGCTGAGGAGTGGCTGGCCAGGGTGGAGCAACTGCCGCCGGCGCTGCGCAGTCGCCTGGGACAGCTCAAGCCCGGCGATTGGCAGACGCAACGCCAGGCCCTTGTGTCGCAGGGCGTGAACAACAAGGTGGTGGAGCAGTTGGTCAGCGCTTCGGCACAGGCGTTGCTGCCCGGTGTGCCGGCAGGGGTGAAGCCGCCTGAGCCCTTCCGTCAGCTGTGGATCGCAGCTGCATTACGCAGCCTTGAGGACGTGCGAATTGAACAGGTCAAAGCTCGTGTGCAGGAGCCCACGGTTCTGTCCAGTCGTGTGTCCGCTGGTGGTGCTCGCCTGATCTCGATCTCGGTTCCAGCTGGGCGCCGCCTGGTGTTGGGCATCAACGGCACGCCATTGATGCAGATGACTGTCTATGGCTCCGATGGGGAGGTGGCTGCCGATCGCGGACCGCTGCGCGTTGTGACCCTGCCTGTGGAGGCAGGATCGCCAGTGCAGGTGCTGGTCACCAACGACGGCGTGTCCTCCGGTTTGTTGACGCTCTCCTGCCGTGCCGATGCGCCGGCACCGAAGCCCTTGCCGGAGGTTGATCTCAACCCGATCCCCGATCCGGCCACAGGGGCTGATGGCCCTGTCGAGGAGCTTCCGGAACCCCCCGGTCCCCGTCCCGCAGGTGCTCAAGATCCTCCTGGTGAAGAGGCCGACGCAGCCATTGCACCGACTGGTGAATCAACCCCTGAATTCACCGCACCTTCTCGGCAGGACAGCAATCAGGCTCCTTGAAGAGGTCATGATTAAGGCGGTGCTGACTCAGTAGCGGGCGATGGCAGCACGTGTCTCTTTCTTGATCTGCTTGTCCTTTTCGGCAGCGCGCTTGTCATGCAACTTGCGGCCTTTGCCGAGACCGATGGTGAGCTTGATCCAGGACCCCTGCAGATGCATGTTGAGCGGGATCAGCGTCAGTCCTTTCTGATCAAGTTGCCCGCGCAGTTTGTCGATCTCGCGTCGGTGGGCCAGCAACCTGCGCACGCGCAGGGGGTCATGGTTGTAGTAGCCGCTTGCATGGGTGTGCGGTGAGATGTGCACGTTGTGCAGCTGCATTTCGCCGTTGCGGATCAGGCAGAAACCATCTCGGAGATTGGCCTGGCCGGCTCGGATTGATTTCACTTCAGTCCCCACCAGTTCAATGCCGGTTTCCAGAGTTTCCAGGATGTCGTATTGATGCCTGGCCAGCCTGTTGTCGGCCAGTAAGCGCTTGGCCGCCGCGCGAGCTGCCGCGTTTTTCTTGGCTCCACCTTTGGCCATTGCCTGTTTGGCCTTTCGGCCGCTTGATGCTCCGACCCTATCCAGGTCTCGGTACTCTTCCCACATGGCCATTGTTTCCTCAAGCGCAGGATCCCCTCGTCCACGCAAGGAGCGTGAGCCCAATCGGGTGATCGACGCAGCCCGGCAGCCAGGAGACGATCTCGATCCTGCGGCGATGGCCTCTCGCGACGACGGCTTAAGGCCCAAGTGTCTGCAGGACTACATCGGTCAGCGTGAGCTCAAGCAGGTGCTCGGAATTGCGGTACAGGCCGCCCTTGGCCGCGGTGATGCTCTCGATCATGTGCTGCTCTACGGCCCGCCGGGTCTGGGCAAAACGACCATGGCCATGGTGCTGGCGCAGGAGTTGGGGGTGAAATGCCGCATCACCAGTGCCCCGGCTCTGGAGCGCCCCCGCGACATCGTTGGTCTGTTGGTGAATCTGCAGCCAAGGGAGCTGCTGTTCATTGATGAAATCCATCGCCTCAGTCGCGTGGCCGAGGAGCTGCTCTATCCCGCCATGGAGGATCGTCGACTCGACCTCACCGTGGGGAAGGGAAGTACCGCCCGAACCCGCGCACTGGAATTACCGCCATTCACACTGGTTGGCGCCACAACCCGTGCAGGTGCACTGAGTTCTCCGCTGCGTGATCGCTTTGGCTTGATTCAGCGGCTTGAGTTCTACGGCTTGGATGACTTGAAGTCGATTGTGGAGCGGGCCGCAGGTTTGCTTGACCTCGATCTCACGGCGGATGCGTGCGCTGAGATTGCACTCCGCTGCAGGGGGACGCCTCGCATTGCCAACCGACTGTTGCGCCGGGTGCGAGATGTGGCCTGTGTGCGTGACTGCTCCGGACCGATCGATCGGATGTTGGTTGATGAGGCCCTCACCTTGCATCGGGTGGACGGCCGTGGACTAGACGCCAGTGATCGCCGGCTGCTGGAGCTGCTGCTTCAGTCCCATGGAGGCGGTCCCGCTGGACTGGATACCCTTGCCGCGGCCCTTGGAGAAGATCCCACCACCTTGGAGTCAGTGGTTGAACCGTATCTGCTTCAGCTCGGCTTCCTGCAGCGCACACCGCGTGGTCGGGTCGTGACGGCTGCGGGCCGTGACCATCTCGCTGCTGCTTGATCGCTTCTGTCCATTCCCGCAGACCGACCTGGCCGATCAGGGATGACGTTTGGATTGCTCCCTGACGGACCGCTGAACAACCCCATCTGCATCTCAATCCAGGTCAAAAACCTCGCGCTCCAGTCCAGGAGATCCGAGCTTGCCCTGGCATCCGATCGTTCCGTCCTCAATCAACACAATTGTGTTGGCGATCTCTAATTCACTCTCATGGCTTGCCACCAGCACAGTTGTGCATCCTTGCTTTTGGATCAGAGTGAGCAGATCAGCATGCGCTTCCTCGGGAATTCCCACCAGAAATTCATCCAGCAGGAGAGCTGATGGCTGCCTCAGAAGAGCTCTGGCAAGTGCCAGCAGCTTGCATTCCGCGCTGTTGAGGGGTTCTTCCTCGCCATCGAGCTGGGTATCCAGTTGTTGAGGTAGAGCTCGGATTCGCTCTTGGAGGCCCACTTCTTGGAGCATCGCCCAGAGCACGTCATCGCTGTCATCGCGATGTTCACGCAGTAAGTCTCTGAGGCATAGGGTCTCAAGCACGATCTCCTGAGGCAGATAGCCGACCTGCCGCCGTAATCCTCGGATCGATATTTTGCTGATGGGAGTGGAGTCGATCAGCACCTCTCCCAGGTCGGGAGTAGTCATACCGATCATGGTTTTCAGCAGCAATGATTTTCCGGAGGCTCTCTGCCCAGCGATCACAAGAATCTTGCCGATGTCCACTGTCAGGCTGATTTTGTTGAGCAGTGGTGATCGCAGTCCTGATGGTTGGATTCGAATGTCTCTGAGACTGATTTCGCCTTCAAAGACATGGTTGATGGCGTCAACTCGCCAGCCCTGCTCGATCGGCTCATCCAGGATCGTTCTGGCTTTTTTCCAGAGAACCGAAACCGTGGCAAACACCGTGGTGAGGTTAGAAGCGGCTCCTGCGACTGATCCTGTGAAGGCGGTGAAGGCCGAGTAAAAGGCGATGAAACTGCCGACAAGTTTTGGGTCGCCGGTGGACTGCGGTGCATTGAGCACCTGTACGACTGCCACCGCGAACAGAACAACGGAACCCAGTGGAGACAGGAAGATCAGGATGACATCGATGGCCTGCTCCAAGCCATTCAGCTTGAGCGAGATGTTGGCCATCGTCGTGTAGCGCTGCATCCAGCGCCGCAGCATCGGAATCTCCGATGACATTGACCGGATGGCAAAGGCGTTAGAGCTGATCTCATTGCTCATGGTGTTGAGTTCCGCCTTGAGTTCAAACACCTCCTCATTGAGCTCAATGGATTGTCTGGCGATTTGGAACACCACCACCAGCGCCACCATGACGACAAGAACCATCCAGACGGCAAGGCCTGGGCTGTACTTGATCATCAGCGCCAGGAAGGCGAAGGAAAACAACGCGGAGAGTGCCGAGGTCAGCGCGCCAGCTCCGATGTAGCTGCGGATTTTGGAGATGGCGCTGAGCCCGACGTAGATCTCACCTTTGCTGTGATCAGCTGTAAATCCTGATGGAAGCTTGAGGAAATGCTCCCAGACCCCGATCTGTAGGCGTTGGTTGCCAATGGTTTCCAGCCGCAGGATCATCAGCCCTTGCAGGTACTGGCTGGTGATTGAAGCCACCACGACCATGGCGACGACCAGGAGACTTTCAGCCAGCCACCAGAGATCGCTTTGCGGGAGCACCGAGGAGACCAGTGTGTTCGTGAGGATGGGAATGGAAAGGCTGAACATCAGCACGATCAGGGAGATCAGCAGAAGCAGCCCTATGGCACCCAATTCCGGCTGGTAAGCGAGACGGGCAATCTCAGTGACCCCGTCAATCTGATCGCGAAAGCTGCGATGCAGTTCCTGTGCGGTATCAGCGAAGACGGGCCATGGCGCCTTCGTGATTCGAATGGTGCGACCGTTACGGATGGTGATCAGGCTGTTCTTCTGTCCATCCCTGTAAAGCAAGTAAGGCTGGCGATCGTCAGCTTTATGAATGACTAAAAGGGGGTATTCGCCCTTTTCAAGATCCCCCGGTAGGGACACTGTTCTGTAGTAAATATTGTTGAAATCGAGGCAGGTGAGGATGTCGCCTTCCACTCGATCCAGTCGTTTGTTAGGCATATTGAGCAGGCGCAGCGCAGCGCTGATCAACATCACTGAATCACCGGCTGTGCGCGAAACATCTGTTTGTCTTGGGCGCAGAGAATAAATCTGTCGGTCAAGTCGGTTGAGATAGCCTCCGTCGCTTTTACTCATGTCAGGGCTCTTCGCTCAAGCGTCATCACGCGGTCGTAGCCCTTGGCCATGCCTCGTTCCGAAAGGCTCACAAGAGTGATGCCTTCCTCTCGGCAATAAGCGTGAATCCGTTGCTCATCCTGCTTGCGAAGTTTGCTGGTGTCGACATCCAGCAGTAGGACCCGTGGATGCCCACATAGCGCCCTTGCAATCGAGAATTGAATTTTCTGGCTGCTGCAGAGGATCTGTTCAGCATTTTCGAGATGATGCTCGAAACCTGCTTCAAAGCGTTCGATCCAATCTGTTAAGCCAACAATATCTGCAGCACGTGTTGCATCGCTGCGATGACAATCCATCCGCCACGCGGTGATGTTCTCAAGTAGATTTCCTGAAAACAAGCTTGGATTTTCGTCGACATAACTAACTTTGCTGTGCCACTGCCTGCTGTCGATTGACGTGATGGGCTTGCCATTCACAAGGAGCTCTCCTTCAGTATGTTCAAGCAGTCCGCTGATGATTCTCAGTAACACTGTTTTTCCTGAGCCACTTTCGCCACACAGCAAGATCTGTTCACCTTGACTGATGTGATCGCTGAAATCTTTGAGGACGGGATCATCGAACTGACTGAAACGGCAGCCAAGATCATTCATTCTGATGTCCAGGCTGTTCATGTCGTCGGATGACTCTTTGCTCGTGTTGTCATCGTCAGCACGATCGAGGGCGCGATGCCAGGAATCTTGTTCCCCCTGGCAAAGGTCGTCGTAGAGCAACAGCAAGCCCTGAAGTGATTGCCAGCCATTGCTGATGGCTGGAATCGATTGCAGAGAGTCGCTGATCTGTCCTTGGATAAAGACGAAGGCAAGCAGGCTGCCGAGAGAAACGCTGCCCTGGATGATCAGCAGGCCGCCAACTCCGAGAAGCAAGACTTGTGTGGCGAAGATTGTTCCATTGATGGTCACATTGCGTTTGACCTTCTGCTCGCCAATGATCTGATTCTCGTAAACTCCTTCTGCAAAAAAACTTTGCCACTTCTGCAGCATGCTGAATTCAGTGCCGCTGCCTTTGAAGGAGTAAAGATTATTGATCAGTTGAAATGCTGTTGCATAGCGTGAATTGTTGGCTTTTTGACGGATCGTCAGATTGTCAGAAGTCTTGCTCGTGACCACGTAGGAAGCTCTCAGAATCACCACAAAACCCAGCAGGAGCAGCAGGAATAAAGGGAAGGAAATAAAAGCTGAGAAGACTACAATCAGCAAAGCAGTCCACAAACCAAGAATTGGCGAAAGGAACGAAAAAATTCCTGTATATGGCATGTAGTAGGGGTACATCAGTCGGGAAGCCAGATCGCCACTCTTGCGCAGTGTCAGGAAGTCGTAGCTACGCGTGAATAGAGTCTCGAAGACTTCATCGGCCATTCGTCTTTCAAGTACGAAGACCATCCTTCTCAGCAACAAGTTGGAGAGCAGAGCCATGCAGACACTCAGTGAGAGTGCGATCAGTGAGAGCCAGACGATCGGGATGCCGAATGAAAGACGGTTTTGTTGCAGAAACTGATCGATGAACTGCGAAGAGCAGGCCGCAATCATCAAGGTCGGAATCACCGATCCTGTTGACAGTAAAAACAAGGCCAGCACTGATCTTCGCAGCGGTATCACCGATTTGAAAGTGCTTTGCCAGAACGGCGTACGTTGGCTACGGCTGAAACCTGCCGTTGTTGTTAACGGCAGAAGCAGAGTTCCTCTGAACTCTTTGAGCTCTTGTTGTTGTCTGCCATTGGCCGTGTTGTAGATCTCTGCGCAATCCTGGTGGCTCGCGAGAATGACGCCATAACAGTTGCGGCTGTCGATGCTGATGGCCGGCTCTCTCAAGTTTTGGATGCGTTTGTCGGCGGTTTCGTCGTTGTTTAGGTTTTCCCATTGCCCTGCCAGTCCAAAGGATTCGGCAGCCTTCAACAGCTTCTCTGGAGTGATGCCATCGCGGGTGACGCCAGAGGCTGAGCTCAGTTCTCGAAGGGTGCAAGTTTTCCCATGGCAAGCCAGGGCAATGCCGAGAGCCACTGCTCCGGATTCAGCCTCCACATTTTGCAGAAGTTGGGGCAATTTGTACGGAGGCTTTTCTGGCATCGTTCTCCGCGTTATGTTGCGCCGCCGCGCTGAGGAGTGAGCATTGGTGCACTGGTTCCGCTGAATTGCCGGAGCCACGGAATCAGCAAACTGATTGGACGCACTGTTTGGGTGGTGATCTGCAGACTGAGCAGATCACCTTCACGGACCGGATAGGGGATGCGTCCTGCTGAGGACCACTTCAGTCCTTCCTTATTGCTGTCGGTGCTCTTCGGGTCTTCTTCAAGTTGGATCGTGATCAGAATTGGTTCAGGAATCAGGTTGGAGATTTCGATGGCCTCTCCTTCACTACCAAGGCTCTGCCTGATTTCAGTGAGAGAGGCAGGTAACACTTCCACGCTCTTCACCTTGGCCAGCAGACCTCCGTACTGTGCCTGGCTCATGCCTGTGGGAGTCGCCAGAACCTTCATGCCTGGACGGACCTGTTGGGCTGAAGCCTGCGAGAGAAAGCCTGGGATCTGTTCAGGAAGTTTGCTGAGAGATTGCCTGGAGACCCTGAGCACAGCATCGTTTTGCTGCACCTCACTCAGGTGGGGTGCCAGAACATCGGTGATGAATAAATCGTGTTTGGCAAAGATCAGGCTGACGTCGGCATAGGTTCGCAGTGCCTTGACGAGTTCTGTCTCGGCCGAATCCACCGCGATTTTGGATTGCAGCAATTGGGCCTGGTTCACTGCCAGTCGCTCCTGATGAGACAACACTTCGCTGCGGATGGCATCCACGCGACTTTGCTGGCTCAGATACTTCGCCCGGCTTGCATAGCCGCGGGAATTCAGCTCACGAATGGTTTCCAAGAATTCGTTCTGCGTCTCGACTTCGTTCTTCAGAAGCTCGATTTTTCTCTTCAATGCGAGGTCGATCGTCGTGAGTTCCTTTTCGGTTAAACGCAGGGTTTTTTCACTGAGCCGATAGGCATCCAGGCTGTCCTGCAAGGCAGCCCATTGAGCCGGTGCTTCCACCCAGCTCAGTAAAGATCCGCGTGCGATTTGTTCTGTGCTCAAACTGCCGGTTCGATCGAGGTTGGGCGTGTCTGTCAGTGCCAGCACCTGCGCTGCCAGCTCAGCGGTCTGAGCAGCGGTTTTTTGGATTCCGAGCTGACTGATCTCAAACAGCTCTCGGTCGCGCTGACTGGCTGCCACGCCATCGGCGTTGAAATTGTGGTGGAGTTCACCCTCGCTGAGGCTGAGCAGCCGGCGATTATTGCCCTTGCGGATCATCAGGCCGAATCCGTCCACGTAGATCGGAACCTTTGCAAAACAGGCCCAAAGCAGCCCTCCAGTGCTGATCAACAGCGTGATGATGATCGCCGCTCTTAAGGGCGATGAGATCAGACGGACCGAGGTGTATTCGCTGGTGGAGGGCTTGTTCATGGATCAGTTGTCCTTGACTTCATCAGGGCGCGGATCTGTGGCTGAAATGGTTTCGGCCACTGTGCGGAGTAGCGGTAGAGCTCTGCGATCGCATTGCGATAAATCAGACGCAAGGATTTGTTCTGTTCCGCAGCATCACCAAGCAACTCGGTGGCCTGCACCACTGTGGTGATGTCACCAACGCCGGCTGCATAGCGCGCTGATGCGACATTCACTGCCTCCCTTGCTGTCTCCAGAGCTTCTTGCGACTGAGGCAGGGCCAGTCTGGACGTCAGATAAGAGGAGTAACTGCGACGGATCTGGTTCCCCACCCGGTCGCGTTCCTGTTGGGCTTTTTGTCTCTGCGCTTTTGCCAAGCTGCGATTGGCCGCGGCGCGTGCTGTCTGTACACCACCATCGAAGAAGTTCCAGTTGAAGCCGAGGCCAATCGCCAGATCGGTGTCGGTTGAGTTGCCACGGTCTCCGGAGTTGCTGGTGCCAATCGGGCCATCGATGATTCCTTCTGAATAGGTTGCGTATCCATTGGCTGTGAGGGACAGCACAGGTAGGTAAAGGTTGAGAAGCCGCCTTGCCTCCCAATCATCTGCTTCCGCTTCTGCCAGAGAAAGGCGAATCTCCTCTCGCAGGGCTAAACCCTCATCAATCGTTTGCGGCAAGGAGAGCTCCCAGTTGGCAAAATCGTTGCTGCTGAGCTCCGCTGGAATCACAGAACTTCCTGGAGGCCGCCCCATGATGCGTGCAAGATCGGATGCGATCTGTAGTTGTGACCTATAAAATCCGTCCAGTTCAGTGAGCTGGCTGAGCAGCAGCGTTTTCTGCTGAGACACGTCTCCAATGTGAAGTAGACCGCCTCTGAATTGCTCCTCGATGATGTCAAGTTGCCTGAGGTTGCGCTCATAAATCTTTTCATAAATCTGAATTAATCGTTGATTTTCTTGTAGTTCGTAGTAGCTGATTTGGGTGTCAAGAACAATGCTTCGAGCAATCACGTCAAAGGTAAATTGTTCTGCCTTAAGTAAGGAGTTAGACCGATTGATTGCCGGCTGGCGAGTTGGTTCTAAAAAGCTCCAGCTTACCTGCAGTCCAAGAGATCCCAGGCTGTAATTATTGAATTCATAGGTGGAGCTTTCATCGCTGCCTTGGGGGTAGGAAATGATGTCAGTCTCGAAGTATTGACCTAGTAGCGGTGTTGATTCGCTGTATGTGAAAAAGCCCGCTGTTGGAGACCAGCGGCGTTGTTCGGAGGCGAGCAGAGAGCGGCGAGCCCTGATTGTTTCCACAGCTGCCAAGAGTTGTGGGTTGTTACGCAATGTCGCCTCGATCGCATCTGCGAGGTTGATCTGTTCTGACTGATTCAGCAGTTCCCGTGCAGGCTGCAGTTCCGAGGGGACTGGAGGTTGCGAGTGCCCAAGTCCCAGCACGGCTGCACACCCTCCGAGACACAATCTGAAGACAGATTTTTTCATCCGCGAAGTGAGGATCGGCTTCCGGACAGTCTCTGGAACTTAATGGTTGCTTTATGAGCTGGCAAGACGCTCCATGATCATTGTTTGAGGCTTGTGACTCTCCTGGTTCCGAACTTCAAGATCGCCAACTCACTTTCACCGGGTTGATCTCGATACGATACTAAAACCTTTGGAATGTCTTCCTGCGAGGGGTTTCCTTTCGCTTGCAGCTTGAGGTTCTAGGGCGCATTTTTTGACAGAGCGACGGTCATGGTTCGGGGGCTTGATCATCAGCAGTTAATGGATGAACAGGGGCTTTTGAGATGAGGTGGAAGCAACTCCTGCTCGGCTGGTGCCTGTCTCTGCTGGTGGTTTTGTTTCCCATCTCCGCAGAGGCCACTGAGGTGGATTCGCTGCCGCAGCTGTTCGATCGTGCTCTCGCGCTCAGCCGTGCCGGGGATCCGCAGCAGGCACTTCCGGTCTGGGATCAGGTGCTGGATCTCGCTCCAAACGATGCTGCGGCCTGGAGTAATCGCGGCAATGTGCGTCTGATGCTTGGTGATCCAGAGGGGGCCATCGCCGATCAAACCCGATCGATTGAGCTTGCTCCTGAGGATGCTGACCCCCGTCTCAATCGCGGCACAGCAGAAGAGGCGTTGCAGCGCTGGTCTGAGGCAGCAGCCGATTACGACTGGATTTTGGAAAGAGACCCGAGCGATGCCTCAGCCCTTTACAACCTTGGCAATGTGCGTGGATCCGAAGGTGAATGGCAGGAAGCCCAGCGTCTCTATCGTTTGGCTGCCGACGCCAGGCCAGGATTCGCGATGGCTCGATCGAGTGATGCTCTGGCTCTTTATCAGCTCAATGATCTGAAAGAAGCAGAGCGAAACCTGCGCAATCTGATCCGGCGCTACCCACTGTTCGCTGATGCGAGAGCGGCTTTGAGTGCTTTGCTCTGGAGTGAAGGTTCGCGTGGTGAAGCGGAAAGCCATTGGGCCGCTGCCTCTGGTCTTGACCCCAGTTATCGCGATGCCGCCTGGCTGGCCGAGGTGCGTCGTTGGCCGCCACGGCCGATTGCTGATCTTGAGCGCTTTCTTGCTCTGGAGGTGTCATGAACCTCACTGCCACCTGGATAGAGCGCCTGGATGCCCTGTTGCCGGAGTTGATCGAGTTTCGCCGTCATCTGCATGCCCATCCTGAGCTCAGTGGGGAAGAGCACCAAACCGCTGCATTGATCGCGGGCGATCTGCGTCAGGCCGGTTGGCGCGTTCGTGAAGGCGTTGGCCGCACGGGTGTGGTGGCTGATCTTGGCCCCGAACAGGGTCCCAAACTCGGCTTGCGCGTGGATATGGATGCACTGCCCATTGAGGAGCTAACGGACTTGCCTTATGCATCCATGCGGCAGGGAGTGATGCATGCCTGTGGGCATGACCTGCACAGCACGGTTGGTTTGGGGGTGGCCCGACTGCTGGCGGCTGAGCGGCAATTACCTGTTGGGATGCGCCTGTTGTTTCAGCCGGCTGAGGAAATCGCTCAGGGCGCTCGCTGGATGCGCGAGGCGGGAGCCACCGATGGCCTTCAAGCGTTGTTCGGTTTGCATGTGTTCCCCTCTTTGCCTGTGGGCAGCGTGGGTTTGCGCAGTGGCAGTCTGACGGCCGCGGCGGGTGAGTTGGAGATTGAGATCAACGGTCAGGCTGGCCACGGTGCCAGGCCTCATCAGTCGGTGGACGCGATCTGGATCGCTTCGAGGGTGGTCACTGGCCTCCAGGAAGCCATCAGTCGCAGGCTTGATGCCTTACAGCCAGTGGTGGTGAGCTTCGGGCGTATCGAAGGAGGCAAGGCGTTCAATGTGATTGCCGATCGGGTCACGTTGCTGGGAACGGTGCGCTGTCTCTCCAACGAGCTGCACGACCATCTGCCCGATTGGATCGAGCAGACGGTGCGGGCTCTTTGCGAGGGTTTCGGTGCCACGGCAACGGTTCGCTATCGCTGCATTGCTCCACCGGTTGATAACGACCCCAAGCTCACGGCCCTGCTTGAGCGCTGTGCCATCGAGCAACTGGGCGCTGACCAGGTCCTGCGCTTGGAGCAACCCTCTTTGGGGGCTGAGGATTTCGCAGAGTTGATCAGGGATGTGCCGGGCATGATGTTTCGCATCGGTGTTGCGGGTCCTGATGGCTGTGCGCCGCTGCACAACGGCCATTTTCTTCCGGATGAACGCTGCCTGGAGGTTGGGATCCGGGTGCTCACCGCGGCGATGCTGGCTTGGGAACCGATGAGATGAACCGTCCTCCCCGCACCCGTTTGCATGTGTTGTTGTCCTTGGCAGCGCCACTGCTGGTGTGCCTTGGGGTGCTGGCGCTTGTCCAGAGGGAGGGCACGGAGCGTTGGCAGTCTGTTCCTGCCATCCTGGTTGGCTCCGGCTTAATGATCCACGCTGTAGTGGGCCGCCGCCGCCGCCGCTACAGGCTGCTGGTGGCTTTGCGGAGCAGTCGTTTTTAGGAGAATTGAGTTCATGGCTTCCACACCAGAGCAGCCCCAGGGAGGTGAACCTGATCTCAACGTCCTCAGGGAGGCGATCGGTTCTGGTGATCCATTGCAGGCCATGCCGGCTCTCACCCAGTTGCGATTCTGCAGTGATGAGGATGCGGTTCCTCTGTTGGTGCTGGGCAGTGAGCAGGAGGCCTTTCTGGTGCGCTCCCTGAGCTGCAGCGGCTTGGGCTACAAGCGCACCGAGCAGGGTTGGACTGTCTTGGAGCGGCTTCTGCGCAGCGATGCTGATGCGAATGTGCGCGCCGAAGCCGCCAATGCCCTTGCGAGCTACGGCGTTGACCGAGCCTGGCCCTTACTGAGGGCAGCCTTCGAGGCCGACAGTGCATGGCTTGTGCGCTGCAGCATTCTTTCTGCTCTGGCCGAACAGCCTGAGATTGATTTTGAATGGCTGCTGGACCTGGCCAGTGCCGCGATCACTGATGCAGATGGCACGGTTCGCGTCAGCGGTGCCGAGATTCTTGGACGGATCGTTCGCGAGCGTGCGGATCAGCCGATTGGTGAGCAAGCCAGAGCTTTGTTGCAGCCACTCCAGCAGGACGGAGACCACCGGGTTGTGGCTGCGGCACTGAACGGCTTGCAGCTGCGTTGACGGTGTGTTCTCAACGGCGTTGCTAGTAATTGGACACCACTAGGGGTGCCTTGGATCGTTCGCGATCCTCTTGGCTGAGATCACACCCTCTGAACCTGATCCGGGTTATTCCGGCGCTAGGGAAGTGACCAATGTGATCCGCGGCTACCTGGCCGACTCCTGGCAGTTCCTTCGCTGAATGGATCATGCGTGCTTCCTGGGTTCAGTCCCGTCGCGGACAGGCCAACGTGTCCCAGATGCATTTCGCCCGTCAGGGCGTGGTGACCGAGGAGATGGTCTATGTGGCCAGGAGAGAGAACCTGCCCGAGACCTTGGTGATGGAGGAGGTGGCACGGGGCCGCATGGTGATCCCTGCCAACATCAACCATGAAAATCTTGAGCCCATGGCGATTGGGATCGCCAGCAAGTGCAAGGTGAATGCCAATATCGGCGCATCTCCCAATGCCTCGGATGCCGAGGAAGAGGTCAAAAAGCTGAATCTGGCGGTGAAATACGGTGCCGACACCGTGATGGACCTGTCCACAGGCGGCGTCAACCTGGATGACGTTCGCACCGCGATTATCAAGGCCTCACCGGTGCCGATCGGCACCGTTCCCGTCTACCAGGCGCTGGAAAGTGTGCATGGTTCGATTGAACGTCTCTCGGAGGATGATTTCCTCCACATCATCGAGAAGCACTGTCAGCAGGGTGTCGACTATCAGACCATTCATGCCGGCCTGCTGATCGAACATCTGGTCAAGGTGAAAGGACGCATCACCGGGATCGTCAGCCGTGGCGGCGGCATCCTCGCCCAGTGGATGCTTTACCACCATCGTCAGAACCCGCTATACACGCGTTTCGACGACATCTGCGAAATTTTCAAGCGCTACGACTGCACGTTTTCACTGGGTGATTCTTTGCGGCCGGGTTGTCAGCACGATGCTTCCGATGCGGCTCAGTTGGCTGAGCTCCACACGCTTGGTGAACTGACGCGTCGTGCCTGGGAGAAAGACATTCAGGTGATGGTTGAGGGTCCAGGCCATGTGCCGATGGATCAGATCGAGTTCAACGTGAAGAAGCAGATGGAGGAGTGCAACGAGGCACCCTTCTATGTGCTCGGCCCCTTGGTGACCGATATTGCACCTGGTTATGACCACATCACCTCAGCGATCGGTGCGGCCATGGCCGGCTGGCATGGCACTGCGATGCTCTGTTATGTGACTCCGAAAGAGCACCTGGGTCTTCCCAATGCCGACGATGTGCGTGAGGGCTTGATTGCTTACAAGATCGCAGCGCATGCTGCTGATATCGCCCGACATCGCCCAGGCGCTCGTGATCGGGATGATGAGCTCAGCCGGGCGCGTTATGCCTTTGATTGGAACAGGCAGTTTGAGTTGTCTCTTGATCCCGAGCGGGCCAAGCAGTACCACGATGAAACTCTGCCGGCAGATATCTACAAGCAGGCTGAATTCTGTTCGATGTGTGGACCCAAGCACTGTCCGATGCAGACCAAGATCACCGATGAGGATCTGGAAGGTTTGGAAAAAGTGTTGGAGGTTAAAGGTGGCGCTGAATTGTCCGGGGTGAAGATGGATAAAGCTGAATGATTGAGCTCCGCTCTGCATCACCACCAAAAGCAAGATTAATTGCTTTTGGTGGTGATGTATTGGGTTCGTGGTTTATTCGGCTTTCTTTCCCAGTGCCTTTCGGAACCAGTTGATTGTGGGTTCGAGACCTTCTTCAAGAGAAATCTTGGGTTCCCAGCCCAGTTCCTGTCTGGCAAGAGCAATCACGGGTTGACGTTGCAGTGGATCGTCCTGGGGTAGGGGCTTGTTGATCAGTTCCAGGTTGGGATTGATTCGATCGCGCACGAGCTCCGCTAACTGGCGGATGGTGAATTCATTGGGGTTGCCAATGTTGATAGGCCCTGTGTTGTGCCTATTCATCAGTCGGATCATGCCTTCAATCAGGTCATCCACGTAGCAAAAAGATCTGGTTTGACTGCCATTTCCATAGAGCGTCAGAGGTTTTCCCTGCAGAGCTTGAACGATGAAGTTGCTGACAACCCGCCCATCGTCTGGAAGCATGCGAGGGCCATAAGTATTGAAGATGCGCATGACTCGAATCTCCGTTCCGTGCATGCGCTGGTAGTCGAAACAGAGGGTTTCGGCAATGCGTTTGCCCTCGTCGTAACAGCTGCGAATCCCGATGGTATTCACGCAGCCTCGATAACTTTCCGGTTGGGGATGAATTTCTGGATCTCCGTAAATTTCGCTTGTGCTGGCCAACAGGAAGCGCGCTCCTACGCGTCTTGCCAGGCCCAACATGTTGTAGGTGCCAAGGAAACTTGTTTTAGCTGTTTTGATTGGGTTGAATTGATAGTGAATTGGAGAGGCAGGGCATGCTAGATGCCAGATTCGATCAACTTCTAATTTGATGGGTTCTGTGACGTCGTGGCGAATTAATTCAAAGTTTGGATGGCCAATCCAATTGCTGATATTTGCCTTTCTACCTGTGAAGTAATTGTCCAGGCAGATCACTTCTTCACCAGCTTGCATCAAGCGATCTACTAAGTGAGACCCAAGGAATCCGGCGCCGCCTGTGATCAGATTGCGGGTGCTGGACAAGGGAAGCCAGTTGCATCTCAGCTGAAGTTATCAGGCCTGGCTTGCCGGATGCTCTTCAGCGTTGTGTGAATGGACCCTGGATCAACTGGCTCAGACCTGCAGCTGCTGTAATCGTCCAGATCGTGAGCACCCTCCGCAGGATTGCGATCGGTAGGGCAACGAGCACGTCAATTCCTGCATCTTGAAGCAGAAGCGTGGTTGCGGCCTCGTTGATGCCGATGCCACCGGGACTGTTGCTGATCAGCCCCGCTGTTCCTGACAACAAATAAATGCCAATTCCCTGGAGTGGGGTGATCGATGTTGGGGATAAAACCATCACTAGGAGCCAGAGAATCATTGCTTCCATAGCCCAGAAGAGCAGGCTTAAAAACAGAGCAGGTAGGCAGGCGCGCGCCATGGCACCACGGGGTCGATGCTTGTCCCAGGCTTTTTTGAGGGTGTGCCATCCAGAGCGAACTCTGCGCTGTCGCCGCAAGCTGAGGCTGATCAGGATGAAGCCCGTGAGGATGAGCACCCACCACCAAGTGGGTCCTGCTTGCGGCAGTAATTGGGCCACCATCGCCGGTGTGATCACGCTCAGCCAGACCAGCACTGCGGCGCCATCGCAGAGACGCTCGGCGATAAAGGCGTGGGTTAGAGGTAACCGTGGATATCCAAGTTCGACATGTAATTGCTCGACTCGACTGAGCTCCCCAATCTTTCCTGGAGTAGCTGTTAGGGCAAATCCTTGAAACCAGCCCACGGCATCGGCCCAGTTCCAGTGACCGACTCGAACCGATCGCAGAAGAACCCGCCAGCGGCTGTAGCGCCCGAAATAACTGAGAATCAGAAGTGCATAAATGACTGGCAACCACACCAAGAGCCGCCTGCAGGCCTCAATGAGCTGCGATTTCGTTGTGCTGGGAAGACCGAACCAGGTCTGTATTCCAAGACCCAGTAGAGCCAGTGCTAGCCAGGGAAGCAGCCGTTGGAGCCACGAACGGGATTGGCGGTAGGCGCGGGGTTCAGCGGAAAAGCTGCGGTAATGCGGACGCCCACTGGCTTGAAGAAGTTCGCGATCACCAGAGCTATCTCCATAGGCCTCCAGCTTCTCTGGGCATGGCAGTTCACCAAGCGCTAACTCCAGTCGTTTGAGTTTTTCTGGCCCTTTGCAGTTGGCTGACAGCAGCCTGAACGGTTGGCCAGGGCTCACTTCAAGAGGATCCTGGCAGCAGGTCCCGATCAGTTCGATCTTCAGAAGCTCCGCCAGCGGGCGGATGAACGGTTCCGGCGAGGCTGTGATGATCATGCAGCGGTCCCCTTGTTGGCGATGCCATTGCAGTCGTTTCAGGGCATCAGGTCTTAATCGCGATCGCAGTTTGATGGGCAGTTGTTCTTCCAGAACTCGCTGCCGATGCTCCCGTGGTGTGGCCTGGAGCACGACATCGAGGAGGATCTCCTTCATTCGCCCGGTACTGCAGCGTTTGAACTGCCAAGCCACCAGATGCGGCAGAAGCCTGGGCAGTAGCCGTATGAGTCCGAGTGGACCTTGGAGTAGAAGCAAACAACAGCGCGTGGCGTCTCCCTTGATCAGGGTGCCGTCACAGTCAAAGGCGGCGATCGCTGGAGACATCGCGGAAACTCACGTATTTGTGTCCGAAGAAGCTTGTGACCACAGGGACGACCACTCCGAAGCTGTGAGCAATCAGATCAACGAGTGCGGCCACTCCGATCACGGGTAAGAGCCAAGTGCGGATTCCGATGCTCACCAACCAGGTTTGAAGCACGGCCGCGAGGTTGATGAGCGCAAACGCCGCGAACGATCGCTTGACCGATTGTTGGGTTTGGATGAAGACATAGCGGCGGGCTAATGCATAAGCAGTCACCATTCCGATTGCGTACGCCGCGAGCACGGCGAGCTCGAAACGAAGAACCTGAGAAAATCCGATACGACTTCCGATGTTGATCAGAGCAGCGATTCCGCCCGTGATCAAGAAAAGAAAAAATTGACGTTTGGGTGAGGCAGTTGTGGGTTGATTCATGGCGCGGCTGCCGCGGCGTTGGCCAGCGCACGACGCGCCAGCGATCGTCCATAGCCAACGCTCTCACTGATGCCTCGGTCTTCTGGGTAATAGACGGTGGTGTCTGCGGTGATCACTCCGGGGTATGGCTCCAGGGGTGGCAGTGTGGCTTGAAAGTTGATGCGGCAAACCGGTTGGGCGAAGCGGTACCTGCTGCAATGGCTTGCCAGTCGATGCTCATCTCGCAAATCGGGATTGATGGCTTTGAGGCAATCCCAGGCATCGTCGATGAAGGCTTGGTTGTTTCGCTGGTAATCAGGGTGATCGGCCGGGATATAGAAAGGCACGTAGCTCACATGGGGTGATAACGGCCGCAGGTTGCTCATTTCGATGACTCCCGGAATGGCAAAACGGTCATCATTGACGTTCGTCCAGAAATTGCCTGTGATTGCGCGACTGGTCTGAAACACCACGCAGGCGCAGGCCACGGAGGGTTGACTGCTGTAGCGGTTCACGAGCTCGGGCTTCGTCCCTCCGGTTTCGAGCATGGGTGCGACCAAGGGCAATGGCACCGTTGAAATCACTCGATCAAAGTGTTGAGCATGGTCGGGTGTCTGCAACTTGGCGCCACCTTCAGGGCCGGGCTGGATCGATTGCACTGGTGAATTGCAACGGATCTCACCACCGCGGTTTCGGATGGAGGCTTCCAGGGCATCCACTAGTTGTTGGGACCCACCTTTCAAGAAACCAAGGGTTTCTTTCAGCTTCTTGCGGGATTGCCCCAGTCGGCGGACTCGGCTCCAGATCCAGGCTGCGGAAATCTGATCACTAAATTGGAAGAATTTGAAGGCGAAAAGTTTATACCAAAGCAGCTGATATCCACGCTCACCAAGCCATTTGCGCAGCCATCTTGTGGCTGTGATTGAATCAAGATGTCTCCAGTCACGGATGGTGAGACATCGGGCTGCGTGGAGTAAGTAACGGAATCGGGTCAGCAGGGGCAGGTGGCGAAATGACAACACACTTCCAACTGATCCCCAGGAATAGAGGCGATTGTTAAAGAAGAATCCCATGCTGGTTTGTCGCCAGAAAAGCTGATCGCTGAGATTGAGCTCTTCCAGAATTTCGAAGAACGCATGGTCGCTGAGGCAGTGAAAGTGGTAATAACGCTCCAACTGAAGACCATCAAAGTCAAAGCTGGCGGCCATTCCACCTAAGCGGTCATCGGCTTCGAATAGCACTGGAGCATGACCTTGAAGACAAAGTTCATAGGCAACAGCCAGCCCCATGGGGCCGCCACCAATCACAGCGATGGATGTCATTAGAACGGCATCTCCAGTTGGGAATAACGAGCATCTTGATACGTGATCCTTAGTGCCTCAGCTAAGGGTGTTGGTGTGACTCGAAAGATGCCTGGCCAGTCGATGACATCAAATTCATCGCCAGCCGTCAGCGCCTTGAGTTGAGATCGGGTGAAGGCAGGCTGTCTGGAGATGAATGCCCAGCATTGAAGGAGAAATCCGAACAGAGGGATCGGCAGATGAATCATCAAGGTGCGAGCCCGAACAGCACGTCTCAGCTGACGCATCAAGCTGATGTAACTCACTTTCTCCAATCCGGTGATGTCATAGCTGCCGCGTAATTCGGGAGATTCAAGGCAGCGTTCGATCAAACGGCAGAAATCTCCGACGTAGAGGGGCTGGCGAATGAATCGTCCAGATCCGGGAATGGGAAACACGGGCAGTTTGTGCATGAACCGTGCAAGCCAGCCCAGGTGCTTCCGGTCAAACCAGCCGAACATCAGGGTGGGACGCAGAACAACAGCATCCGGCCGGGCTTCGCGCACTAACTCCTCCTGTCGTCGTTTCGTGCTGGTGTACAGGTCTGTCGCCACGGAGTTGACCACAGAACTACTGATGTGGATGAGCCTTGGGACCGGATGATGTTTGAGGGCTTTCAGCACCGTGATCGTGCTTTGCACGTTGTTGCGTTCAAACTGGCTGCTGTCGGTGTTGCCAATTTCAGCTTGGAGCATCACGCAGGCTGAACAGCCTTGAAGTTGGTGAGGCCAATCCTGTCCCTCTAGGCAACATAGGTCTTCCTCAATAAAGGTGACCTTTGGAAATAAATCCTGCGCGATCGCAACAGCTTCACCTTTTTTGTCGACCACAATTAAATGCCAATCTGGGTGATTTTCTTGCAGCCTGGCGATCAGATTGAGGCCGACGAGTCCGGCACCGCCGGGAATGAAGATCTTCATGACAGGGCGGAAAAATCAGATCGCCAGACGGCGAGAGAGGTCGGACTCGAACACATGGCGTGGATCCAATTGGTCTCGCTCTCGTTTCCAGGCTTCAAGACCGGGATAAGAGCGGGCGAACATCGCGGCGGATTGCCTGGAATCCTTTGCGAGGTAGAGACGACCACCGGCATCAGCAACCAGTTGATCCAGCTCGTCGAGAGTTTCCATCAGGCCTGGAACTGCCGCTGGGACGTCTGCCGCCAAAGTCCATCCGGGCATTGGAAAGGACAAAGGACCTTGATTGGCTTCACCGAAGCGTTTCAGCACAGTCAAGAAACTTGGAGCACCGATTTTGCGCAAGGCACCGAGACAGCGACTCACAAGGTCTCCAGCACTGTCTGGCACCACGAACTGGTACTGGAGAAATCCACTAGGACCATAAATGCGGTTCCAGTTGTTCACCCCGTCTAAAGGATGAAAAAACGGCGTGATGGCCTGTAGTTCTCCCTGTCTGCTTCGCGGCGCTTTTCGGAACCAAGCTTCGTTGAAAGCTCTAACGGTCCAATTGTTGAGGAGGCCCCCCGGTAACAGTGATGGCGCAGTCCCTAAAGCTTTTGGGTCATAAAAAAGAGGGTTATCGCTGGCTGAATTCTGGTCTTTCCATTGATCCAGGTTGGCGTGATCCCCCCGTGTCAGTACACCTCGGCCTGGTCCATGCAAGCTGTCGACCCAGGCCACGCTGTAGCGGTAATGGTCGTCGCCCTCAACCATGGCTGCCATCAGGTTTTCGAGATCTCCATATCGCTGCGTGTCCACGCTGATGAGCGATGTCGTGATAGGGATGAGCTGAAAGCGTGCTTCAACAATCACCCCAGTGAGTCCCATCCCACCGCAGGTGGCCCAGAAAGCAGCGGAAGTGGTTGGGTTGTTGGGGGTCAGCAGGTGTTCATGCCCTTCACCGTCTAACAACCTCACTTCCAACACATGGTTCGCGAAGCTTCCTTCGCGGTGATGATTTTTTCCATGCACATCGGCTGCGATCGCGCCACCCACGGTGACGAAACGAGTTCCAGGGGTCACCGGTAAGAAGAAGCCAGCAGGAACGATCACCTGGAGGATGGCGTCAAGACTGGCGCCACTTCCTGCCAATAGGGTTCCGTTTTCGGAGTCAAGCTGGATGTGGTTGAACTGGGACAGATCAATCACAGAGCCTGCTTCGCACTGTGCGGGATTGCCGTAGGCGCGACCCAGCCCGCGGCTGATCACGCTGCGAGGCGGTGCGTTCTGGAGCAAATGGCTGATTTGATCAAGACGTTCCGGTCGCACCACTTCGGCGTTGGTGGCATCTGTGCAACCCCACCCAGTGAGGGATTGTTCCTTTGCTGGAAGGCAGCTGGTCATTGCAGACGGTTGGAGACTCAGAGTTTGGAAGCCAATGGAGCTGGTAGTCGACGGACGAGTTTCATCACGGGATCCCACCACCAGGGGATGTATTCAATTCCCCGACGTTGCGGGTGACGCAGGAGGTCTTTAGCGATTGTTTCTGGTGCAGTGCAGAGCAAAGGCGGAGCTTTGCCCTCCGTCATCGGGGATGTGATGAAGCCCGCTTTGAGAATGCGCACAGCAAAGGGATGGCCCTGACAGCGAAGAAGGAGACCCTCGCAGAAACGCGTCAATCCTGCCTTAGCGGCGCCGTAGTGGTAGTTCGAAGGCCTGCCGCGATCAGCGGCGACGGAAGAGAAGACCCAAAGAGCTCCCGGCTGTTGAATCCTTTCTTCGGAGACAATCGCCGTCAGCCAGGGGATGAGACCGGTGAAATTCACCTGAGTGATCCATTGGGCTTGATCGCTGTCGACGCGAGCTTGTTCGGCATCCCCCATGACGCCCGCTGTGATCAGGTAAAGATCAAATGGTTCGGGAGGCTCGATGGGCTTGGGCGAGGCTAGATCCACTGAATCGGTGGTGACATCGACACCGGGGTGATCTGATCTCAGTGTTTGGGCCAACTGCTCATTGTGTTGCTGGTTGCGGGCAATCAGATGAAATCGACTGCAGCCTTGACGGGCGAGCTCAGTGATGATCGCTTTGGCTGTTGTGCTGGTGCTGCCTAGAATCCAGGCTGATGAAAAGGTCATGGCAGCAGCCCAAATCGATTTAGTAAATTAACAGTGATCACGGTGATCAACCAAGCAATCAGAGTCACCTGAATGCCTCTGTCATTCAGAAGAATCTCCTCAGGTTTCTCTGTTGTTTGGTCAGGCGAAGCCTGTAGTCGACGCTCCGCTTCATCAGGATCACTCAGAAGTTGGTATCTGAAAATTCCAACCAGTACAAAAGGAACACTGAGAAGCATCCAGCTGGTTTCTGCACCTTGAAGAGCGGGACCAGCACTCCAAAGTGCATATGCCATAAAGCTGGTGCTTGCCACAAGGGACTCGAGCCGTTGAAGCAGAGGTAATGAATAGCGTAAAAGCACTTTGCGGGTGATCACACCACGATCAATCGCGGTTCGTAATTCAGCTTTGCGTTTCTCTACTGCCAGAAATAAGGCAAGTAAGCCGACTGTCAGCAGGAACCAAGGCGACCAATGTCCTTGGGAAGCAACAACCCCTGCAATGGCGCGTAACAAAAACCCTGATGCTATGCAAAAAAGATCTAGTAATGGTTGACGCTTCAGGCCAAAACAATATGCGATTTGAATAGCTAAATATATTAAAATTGCTGCAAGAAGTGAAAAATCAACTGATGCGCTAATCGCCAAACTTAAAATTAGCCAAACGATTGCCAAGGCGATTGCATCGAACATTCTCATTCGACCTGATGCAATTGGCCTGAAACGTTTGCGAGGATGCTGCCTGTCTGCCTCGAGGTCAATAATATCGTTGACGATATAAATAAAACTCGAGATAAAGCAAAAGCTGGCAAAGGCTTTGATGCAGTTTGTCCATAAAAAAATAGATTGATCTTTTGTGAATATTGCCGCAGCGAAAACCAGAAAGTTTTTACTCCACTGCCGCACGCGACTTGCTTCAAGGCCTATTAAAATTGAATCATAGAAACTCATTTACTTGTTTGTAAGGGTTGGATTTTTGAATTGTTCAAGATTGCATTTGTACGCATAATAGTCGCCTGCTTTATGTATGGGACTGCAGCCTTGCTTGCTGGATGCACTTAAGTAGCCGAGAGAAACCATGCCTAAAAATTTTGTATTTTCGATGATGAAAATAGATTTTGTATTGCTATTAATCATTTTTTGTATTTCTATTCTTATCGATTGCTTGTTCTCTGGATGGCTGAAACTTCTCACAGCCAGACCTTTCAGTCCTGACAAGTAAAAAAGTTGTGAGCTCCAATCATCGCATCCGATAGTCAGTAAACGATCGTGACTGCTGGAATGATTTTTTACATAGTTAGCGATTTCAAGGGCATCGCTGGATGTTTGAGTTGATGAAGGCCAGTATCTTATGTTGAACGAATATAGCTGCAAAGCGCCGATCAATCCGGTGATGAAAACAGAAAATATTTTCATCAACTTAAGCAGATTTTTTCTTTCTATGCATTGGCTTATCGTATTTAAGGATGCGGCAAGAGAAAGATATCCAAAGGCTAGATTAGCTGTAGCATAATATTCGTGAATAAAGTATAGATTAAAAAATATAAGCGGTCCTGCCGCATACATGAAAAAACCAAAGTTGCAAATGTAGGTTGATCTGCGGGCAGCTGAGTTTTTGCAACGCATTGTCAATATATTGGCTACAGCAAATGCAGCGAAAATAATCATTGGCAGCAATATGCCGAAATTGAGTATTTTTGTGCTAGTAGCACTCAACAAAAATGACCATTTCCCAGGTTCCAAGCGGTCATTTAATGAGCCAAAGTTCCAGCCCGTTAAATTTTTGGAAAGTATGAAAGCCGCGTTGGAATTTAATTCTTTCAATTTGTCAGCATGATTCACCCAAGACTTTGTTAAAAAAATGGTAAATAAAGAGATAATCCCAAAAAATATTCCATTTTTTATGGCTTTAAAAAATTGTTCTCTTGCAAGCAGCGAAGTGCACGCAAGGTGAATTTGATCTATTGCAATAAAGCAAATCAAAGGCAAAGACGTTGTTGCTTTTATCAGCATGCCAAGAATTAAGAATGTGCTGAATAGCAAAGTTTTAGCCAAAGGAAATAAATTATATTTTTTAGGGGCATTAAATGCTTCTTGAGTCCAGATAAAACGAAGCTGAATATAATAGAAAGCGGCTGCTAGTGTGAAGAGCAAAGCAGTGCCATCTATGAGAAAAGTTCTTCCGTAATATAGGTATACTTGCGATGTTGCCAGCAGTAATGAAAAAATTATAATGTATAGCTGTTTGACTCTATTCCGGGAAAGAATTGAAACGCAAACCATTGCAGACAGTAATATTGAAGCGCTATTCGTTAGTCTCCCTACTTGGGTTAAGGATTGGCTTGTTGCCGTGCTGATTATTTTGACAAGTGCCTGGTAGATTGGAAATTCAAAGGGAATGGCCCATGGTTTCCCAAGGACGGGTGTTTGGTAATTAAAAAGGTTGACTCCATTCTCAAATAAATAGTCTGCCGAGATAGCGGTTTGGGCTTGTCTGAAGGAATAGTTGTCGATAATTGGCTGGCCGCTGGTGGTCAGCCAATAAATAATAGTTGGAATAAAAATCAATCCGATTATGAACTTGCCTCTCAGCGATAATGAAGAGCTATTTTTTTTGCGATTCACTCTGGATCTGTTTAGAAGCGACCAATAGTAACTTAATTATAAGTTGAGCGCCAGACCTGCATTGTTGATGCAATTGTTCCGAATGCAATTAATTGTTGATTAATACTGCCTGGCTTGATAAAAATGATGCAATAAAATTGCTTTACTTCTATTGCATCATTTTTCCGAGCAAATTGTTGTTAGTCAATCACATCAGTAGTGCTTTGGATTTGGCGACAACATTGTCGACCGTGAAGCCGAATTTCTCCATGCAGGTGCCGCCTGGAGCGGATGCACCGAAACGGTTCATCGTGACGCTGTCACCGTCAAGACCGATGAAACGGTGCCAGCCGAAGGATTCGGCTGCTTCCACAACGATGCGCTTGCGAACAGAGCTGGGAAGTACTTCTTCCTTGTAAGCGTCACTTTGCTCGTCAAACAGCTCCACGCAGGGCATGGAGACGACGCGCACTTTTTTGCCATTAGCGCTGAGCTGTTTGGCGGCTTGCACGCAGAGGTCGAGCTCGGTTCCGGTGCCGATCAGGATCAGATCAGGGGTTCCGTCACAGTCTTCGAGGATGTAACCACCCAGTGCTACTTTCTCGATGGAGGAATTGGCCTGATTGGCCATCCCCTGTCGGCTGAGGCAGAGGGCGCTGGGACGGTGTCGGTTTTCGATGGCCAATTTGTAGGCACCGCTGGTTTCGTTGCCGTCGCCGGGTCGGAACACCAGCAGTCCAGGCATGGCTCGCAGGGAGGGGATCGTCTCGACTGGTTGGTGTGTGGGTCCGTCTTCGCCAACACCGATCGAGTCGTGGGTGAGAACGTAGATCACACCCAGTTCGCTCAGCGCCGATAGGCGCATCGAGCCACGCATGTAGTCGGCGAAGACCAGGAAGGTACCGCCGTATGGGATCAGCCCGCTGTTGTGATAAGCGATGCCGTTCAAAACGGCTGCCATGGCGTGTTCGCGCACTCCAAAGTGCAGATAGCGCTTTTCTGGTGTTTCCGGTTGGTAGGAACCTGTTTCGCCCTTGATGTCGGTGTAATTGGAGTGGGTGAGGTCAGCAGAACCACCAATCAGCTCAGGCAGATTGGGGCCAAGAGCACCCAAACAGATCTGGGAATGTTTGCGGGTGGCGAGCCCTTTGTCGTCTGGTGTGTAGGTGGGCAGATCCTTGTCCCAGCCTTGGGGGAGTTCACCGCGCAGCATGCGCTCAAACTCTGCTGCTTCCGCGGGGTACTTGGAGCGATACGTCGCAAGAGTTTGATTCCATTCGGCCTCAAGGCTTGCACCGCGATCGATGGCCTGACGGAACTGGTCGTAAGCGTCCTGGGGCACTTCAAAAGGACCGTAGTTCCAGCCCAGCTGCTTACGGGTCAGTTCAGTTTCCTCGTCGCCGAGGGGGGCGCCGTGCACACCGGCGGTGTCGCTCTTGTTCGGTGAGCCGAACCCGATGGTGGTTGTGATCTTGATGATCGAGGGCTTGTCGGTGACAGCTTTGGCAGCTTCGATGGCCTTGGCAATGGCATCGACATCGGTGTTGCCGTCAGGCACATGCTGTACGTGCCAGCCATAGGCCTCGTAGCGCTTGAGCACGTCCTCGGTGAAGGACACGTTGGTGCGTCCGTCGATCGTGATGTGGTTGTCGTCGTAGAGGGCGATCAGCTTGCCCAGCTTCAGGTGTCCGGCCAGGGAACAGGCCTCAGAGGACACACCCTCCTGATTGCAGCCATCACCCATGATCACGTAGGTGTAGTGATCAACAACAGCGGCATCGGGCTTGTTGAACTTCGCGGCAAGGTGAGACTCGGCGATGGCCAGACCCACAGCATTGGAAATACCGGCACCCAGGGGACCTGTGGTCACTTCAATGCCAGGGGTTTCAAAGGTTTCAGGGTGGCCAGGGGTCCTGGATCCCCATTGCCGAAATTGTTTGATGTCGTCAATCGAGACGGAGTCGTAGCCGGTGAGATGTAGCAGTGCGTACAGCAGCATGCAGCCGTGACCGGCCGACAGAACAAAGCGATCTCTGTTGAACCACTTGGGGTTCTTGGGATTGTGGTGCAGGAACTTGTCCCACAGCGTGTAGCCCATCGGGGCGGCCCCCATGGGCAGGCCGGGGTGGCCGCTTTTGGACTTGTTGACAGCATCAACGGCCAGCATGCGAATGCTGTTGATGCAGAGGGTGTCGAGAGAAGCGGGCGCGGCAACCATGGCGTGAGATTTGGAGAAGCAGTTAGGAGTGGATTCAGTCTGAAACAGCGTGGTCAGCGTCACCGAGGTGAACCTGACCTCAGGATTCAGTTCATGCGCTGGAAGGCAAGGCAGACGTTGTGGCCGCCGAAACCGAACGAGTTGGATAACACTGTTCCCAGTGTGTGCTCGCGGGCGGAGTTAGGCACCACATCCAGATCACAGTCGGGATCGGGATTGGAGTAGTTGATGGTGGGAGGAACAATATTGTGCTGCAGCGCTAGCACACAGGCCACGGCTTCGATGCCGCCGGAGCCACCCAGGAGATGGCCTGTCATCGACTTGGTTGAGCTCACGGGAATCTTGTAGGCGCGTTGGCCGAGAGCGCTCTTGATCGCTGCGGTTTCGTTGCTGTCGTTCGCCGGCGTGCTGGTGCCGTGGGCATTGACGTAATCGATGCTGTCAGCACTGAGCGCACCGTCCTCCAAGGCCAGGCGCATGGCGGCCGCTCCACCGAAACCTCCGGGTGTTGGCGAGGTGATGTGGTGTGCATCGCAGGTGGTTCCATAGCCGACGATTTCGGCCAGGATCGTGGCGTCGCGGGCCTTGGCATGGCTGAGGGTTTCAAGCACCAGCACGCCTGATCCCTCGCCGATCACAAAGCCGTCGCGTTCCTTGTCGAACGGTCGGCTGGCGCTGCCTGGATCATCGTTGCGGAACGACAATGCCTTGGCGCTGGCGAAGCCGGCCACTCCCAGCGGGGTGATGGCCGACTCTGCGCCGCCGCAGATCATGGCGTCAGCCTTGCCCAGCTGCAGCAGACGGAAGGCATCCCCGATGGCATTCGATCCCGCGGCACAGGCCGTTGCGACCGCAGAGCTTGGCCCTTTGGCGCCGAGGGCAATTGCAGCCAGGCCTGTGGCCATGTTGGGAATCATCATCGGCACGGTGAAAGGGCTCACCCGACCAGGTCCCTTGCCCTCAAGCACGTGGGCCTGGGTCTCCATGGTGAGCAGCCCACCAACGCCGGAGCCGATGCTGACGCCGATCCGATCGGCGTTGGCTTCGCTGATCTCCAGCCCTGCATCGGCAAGAGCTTGTTTGGCTGCGACAACACCGAATTTGCAGTACCGATCCCAGCGCTTCGCTTCCTTGGGCTCGAGGAATCCCGTCGGATCGAAGTCCTTCACTTCCGCTGCAAATCGACAGGCGTGCCTGGAGGCATCAAACAGTGAAATCAATGCCACCCCGTTCCTGCCGGAGGTGAGCCCGGACCAATAGTCGGAAACGCTGTTGCCGATCGGTGTCACCGCGCCGAGGCCCGTGACCACGACGCGTTGGAGACCCTCCACCATGCTGCCGATCCTCAGGCCTGCTTGTCTTCGATGTACTTGACGGCGTCGCCGACGGTGGCGATGCCTTCAGCGGCTTCGTCTGGAATTTCGATGTCAAAGGCTTCTTCCAATGCCATCACCAGCTCGACGGTGTCGAGGGAGTCAGCACCGAGATCATTCTGGAAATTTGATTCGGGCTTGACTTCGCCGGCGTCGACGCTGAGCTGCTCCGCCACGATCGAACGGACTTTTTCGAGGATCGCTTCCTGGGACATGGCCGTGAAGACGGGACGCCGCATCTTACGGGCTGGCCTCGGCCTTTCCAATCTCTGAGCCTTTACATCCGCCTGGAGTTAACAACGGTGACGGCGTGGCGCGCGCTTGGCCTAAGTGTTGCCTAGCCCCGGTAGGTTGTTTCGAAGTCACCTGTTCCCAGAGGGATTCATGTCCCACGCCGTCAAGATCTACGACACCTGCATTGGCTGCACTCAGTGCGTGCGGGCCTGCCCTCTGGATGTGCTCGAAATGGTTCCCTGGGATGGCTGCAAGGCCGGCCAGATCGCGTCCTCTCCACGCACGGAAGATTGCGTTGGCTGCAAGCGCTGTGAAACCGCCTGCCCAACAGATTTCCTCAGCATTCGCGTTTATCTCGGTGATGAGACCACTCGAAGCATGGGCCTGGCGTATTGATCGCCACGTTCGTTTTCAGTTCAATAACCCATAAGCTCAGCCCGGCATTGCCGGGCTTTTTTGTATGTGCGGAATCGTTGCGGTGATTGGCTCCAGAGAGGCAGCGCCGCTCCTGCTTGAAGGGCTGCGGCAACTGGAATATCGCGGTTACGACTCCGCCGGCATCGCCACCATCGAAGAGTCGGTGAACGAGGCGACTGCCAAGCTGCACTGCCTTCGCGCCAAGGGCAAGCTGGTCAATCTCAGCGCAAGGGTCGAGCAGGAGGGAGCACCCGGTTTTTGTGGCATCGGCCATACCCGCTGGGCGACGCATGGCAAGCCCGAGGTGCATAACGCCCATCCCCACTGCGATGGTGCTGGTGATGTGGCCGTGGTGCAGAACGGCATCATCGAAAACCATCGGGCTCTGCGTGAAGAGCTGACCAGTGCCGGTGTCAGCTTCCGCTCAGACACCGACACCGAGGTGATTCCGCATCTGCTCTCCGCGCAACTGCGGCAACAGTGTGCGGCTGGCCAGCCTGCTGATGGAAACACTCTGTTGCGGGCCGTGCAGGCCGTGTTGCCAAAGCTTCAAGGAGCCTATGCCCTGGCAGTGTTGTGGGCAGCGGCACCAGGGGCTCTTGTGGTGGCTCGCAAGGCGGCACCCCTGCTGATCGGTTTAGGCGAAGGCGAATTCATGTGTGCAAGTGACACGCCTGCACTGGCAGGTTTCACCCGCACCGTGCTGCCCATGGAGGACGGAGAGGTGGCGTTGCTCAGTCCGCTTGGCATCGAGCTCTACAACGATGTCGGTGAGCGTCAGCAGCGCAGTCCGTCGTTGCTCAGCGGCCAGGAGCATGTGGCCGATAAGCGTCAGTTCCGCCACTTCATGCTGAAGGAGATCCATGAGCAGCCGGAGACAGCACGTCTGTGGGTGGAGAGGCACCTGCCGTTGAATTTGCAGGCTGCCAATCCGGTGGCCTTGCCCTTCGACGATGCGTTCTACGCCGATATCGAGCGCATCCAGATCCTGGCCTGTGGGACGAGCCGACATGCGGCGCTTGTCGGAGCCCATCTGCTGGAGCAGTTTGCGGGGGTGCCAGCCAGTGTTCATTACGCCAGTGAGTTCCGCTACGCCCCCCCACCGCTGGCTGCCAACACGCTCACAATTGGCGTTACCCAATCCGGTGAAACGGCGGATACTCTTGCGGCCCTGGCCATGGATGCCGACCGGCGACGGGACCAGAACGATCCCGTCTATGCCCCGCGTCAACTGGGCGTGACCAATCGGGTGGAGAGCTCTCTGGCTCGTCAGGTGCCCTACATCCTTGACATTGGTGCTGGCATCGAAGTGGGGGTTGCAGCCACCAAGACCTTCCTGGGTCAGCTTCTAGCGTTTTATGCGCTGGCTTTGGCCTTTGCGGCACGGCGCGGCGCCCGCAGCGAAGCCGAGATTGCTGCATTGGTGAACGAGCTGCGTGGTCTTCCCCAGCAGCTCGATGCCTTGATCGAGCAGCACGACCAGCGTTCGGAGGCGATGGCCCACCGCTTCGCGGAAACCCAGGATGTGATCTTCCTCGGGCGTGGCATCAATTACCCGATCGCACTGGAAGGGGCTCTCAAGCTCAAGGAAATCAGTTACATCCATGCGGAGGGCTATCCCGCAGGGGAGATGAAACACGGCCCGATCGCCTTGCTCGACACCCATGTGCCGGTGATCTCCATTGCCGTGCCAGGGGCGGTGTTCGAAAAAGTGCTCAGCAATGCCCAGGAGGCCAAAGCCCGCGATGCCCAGTTGATCGGTGTTGCCCCCATCTGCGCAGACACGGAACTATTTGATGAACTGCTGCCGGTGCCTGAGGTGAGCGAATGGATCAGCCCTTTGCTCACGGTGGTGCCGATGCAACTGCTCAGCTATCACATTGCGGCCCATCGAGGCCTGGATGTCGATCAGCCACGCAATCTGGCCAAGAGCGTCACTGTCGAGTGAGTGCAGCCCGAGCCGCTGCTTCCACATCACTGCGGCCATACACATCGTCGAAGCGCACGATGTCGTCTTCGCCCAGATAGGCCCCGCTCTGGACTTCGATCAGCTCCACAGGAATCCGGCCAGGGTTGCTGAGTCGGTGCTTGCAGCCCATCGGGATGTAAGTGCTCTGGTTCTCACCCAGCAGCTGAGACTCGCCGTCGCGCTCTACGACCGCCGTGCCTTTCACCACGATCCAGTGTTCGGCTCGGTGATGGTGCATCTGCAGGGAGAGGCTGGCGCCTGGCTTCACTGAAATGCGTTTCACCTGCCAGCGGCTGTCTTCCACCACGCCTGTGTAGTGGCCCCAGGGGCGATAAATCTTGCGATGGGCCTTGCCTTCCCGGCTGCCAGCGGCCTCCAGTTGCTTCACGATCGTCTTCACATTCTGTGCCTGGTCGCGTTCCGCGATCAGCACGGCGTCGTCGGTTTCGACCACCACCAGATTCTCCACACCCAGGCCCACCACCAGACGGTGTTCGCTGCGCAGGTAGCAGTTGCGGCTGCCCTCACTGATCACCCTGCCGCGCAGCACGTTGCCGTCGTCGTCGCGGTCAGCGGTTTCCCAAAGCGCACTCCAGCTGCCGACATCACTCCAGCCTGCAGCCAGGGGAATCACAGATCCAAGCTGGGTCTGCTCCATCACAGCCACATCAATGGCCACGTTGGGACATTTGGCGAAGGCTTCACGCTCCAGTCGCAGGAAGTCGAGGTCTGCCACGTCCTGCTCAAGGGCAGCTCTGCAACAGCTCACCACTTCCGGTGCCAGACGTTCCAGCTCCGAGAGCATGGCGCTCGCCCTGAACAGAAACATGCCGCTGTTCCAAGTGAAGCGTCCGCTGGCCAGGAACTGTTCGGCGGTGGCCTGGTCCGGCTTTTCCACAAAGCGGGCGATTGGCACCGGTGTGAGCGTGCCTGTCTGCAGCGATTCGGCGGCCTCGATGTAGCCGTAGCCCGTTTCCGGAGCCGTTGGCACGATTCCGAAGGTCACCAGACGGCCTGCCTCAGCGGTCTTGCGACCGGCCTCGATGGCGCTGCGGAAGTGTGCGGCGTCGCGAATCACATGGTCAGCCGATAACACCAGCAGCAGAGGATCCTCGCCGTCGGCTGTGGCTTGCAGTGCGGCCACCGCCACCGCTGGAGCCGTGTTGCGCCCCATCGGTTCCAGCAGGATGGCACCCGGTTGGATGCCGATCTGGCGCATCTGTTCGGCCACGATGAAACGGTGGTCGTCGTTGCAGATCAGCAGAGGATCACCCAGCGCTTTGATCCCTTCCAGACGTTGCTGGGTCTGCTGCAGCAGGGTTTCATCGCCATTGCCGCCCAGGGGCCAGTATTGCTTCGGGTAACTGGCTCGGGAGAGGGGCCAGAGGCGCGTTCCTGTGCCGCCACAGAGGATCACCGGAATCAGAGGGGTGGTCACGGCACACACGCGGTGTTTGGCGCCATTGTTGCGCAGCTTTTTTGTTGCTGTCACCCGCGGGTATCACAGGTCCAGCAGTCCCGGCGGAGGGGTGATCAGCAGCCAGCCTTCCTGTTGATGCACTTCAGGAACGATCTGCTCCACAAAAGGAATCAACAACTTTCGCCCATCTGGCCGGGTGATTTCCAGCAAGTCGTTGCCTCCGCTGATCAGATCGCTCACGCTGCCAATAGCGGTGTTGTCGTGACGATTCAGACGGGCTTCCAGGCCCACCAGGTCGAGCAGGTGGAACTCTCCCTCCTCAAGCTCGGGCCTGTCGTTGGGGCTCACCAGAAGCGTCTGACCCACCAGCGCTTCGGCAGCGCTGCGGCTGTCGATCCCCTTGAAACGCACGATGAACAGACTGCGGCCGGGGAGTTGCCGACCGCTGGTCAGCGTCATCTCCTGTGGTGCTGCGCCCTTGCGCTGAAGCCAACGAGGCCCTGGCTTGGTGAAGCGTTCGGGGAAATCACTGGCTGGGTTCACGCGCAGCTCGCCGCGCAGCCCCTGAGCCCCCACAACTTTGCCCACGGCCAGCCACTCTTCATCAGCTGACGCTTTCTGGGAATCGGAGTCTGGGGCCACGGATGACAGCTGTTCAGTCATTTGTCGATAATGACCCCACGACTGCCTCTTGTTTGCATGGCTTCCGCCGCTCCGATCCTGCCCGGTGCCACGGTGACGGTGGTGGATCAGCGCTCCATCTACAACGGCTACACCGGTTTCGTGCAGCGCATCAGCGGCGATCGGGCCGCCGTGTTGTTTGAAGGTGGCAACTGGGACAAGCTCGTCACCCTGCGGCTTAAAGATCTCAGCGCCGACTGACGCCGATGGAGGTCGCTCTACGCCAGCGGCTCCGGCGAGTCGTTCTCGATTCCGATACCCGTCCAGGCAGGATCTACAACCTGGTGATTTTTGGGACGATCCTGCTCAGCGTGGCAGGACTTCTGGTTGAACCGCACCCGATGCGTGTGGCAATGCCCGGGGAAATTCCTGCCTGGGTGGAAACGCTCGAAAACTTCTGCCTGCTGGTGTTCATGGCGGATTACCTGCTGCATCTGTGGGTGTCGCCGAAGCCATGGGTGTATGCGCGCAGCTTTTACGGGCTGATTGATCTTTCAGCGGTTCTGTTTTTTTTCGTGCCGCAGATCCGCAGTGGCCTGGTGCTGTGGGTCTTCAAGTTCGCCCGCGTGCTGCGTGTGTTCAAGCTGCTGCGCTTTCTCGATGAGGCACAGATGCTGGGCCGTGCCCTGCGTGCCAGTGCACGTCGCATCGGCGTGTTTCTGTTTTTTGTGGTGATGGCGCAAGTGGTGCTTGGTTATCTGATGGTGGTGATCGAGAGCGGTCATCCCGACACCCAGTTCCAGACCGTTGGTCAGGGCGTGTACTGGGCCATCGTGACCATGACCACGGTGGGCTACGGCGATTTCGTGCCCCAGACCGTGCTCGGCCGTCTGCTGGCGGCGGTGGTGATGTTGCTGGGTTTCGGGATCATCGCCATCCCCACTGGCATCGTCACGGTGGAATCGATTCAGCAGGCCCGTCAAGACAGGCGCCCCTGCAGCCGCTGCGGTCATCGCGACCATCGCCGCGAGGCCAGCCATTGCGATCAGTGCGGGGCTGAGTTGCAGGGCTCCGCTCAGTTGCCAGTCAGCTGATCCAGGGCAGCGCGTGCGGCCTGCTGTTCGGCGTCTCGCCTTGAGCGGCCCCATCCTTCCGCTGCCAGTTGCGGCGGCAGGGTCACCCTGCAGCGAAAACGGCGCGGGTCACCATGGCCTTGGCTCATCTCTTCGCTGCTGTAGGTGGGCAGGCCTAGGCCCTCGCCCTGACTCCACTCCTGCAGGGCGGATTTGCAGTTGCCGCGGTGCGGGTCAGAGAGAACCGTCTCTGCGCTGCGCTGCCAGTGAGGCGTCAGCCATTGCTGCACGGCGGTCAGCCCGTTGATTCTGTACAAAGCGCCGATCAGCGCTTCGCTGAGTTCTGCGCGGATGGTGGCTGCCGCAGTGGCATCGCCGCTGGCTTTGGGGCCGATCTGCCACCAGCGTTCGATCTCGATGGCTGAGCCCAGCTCCGCCAGCCAGCGATCGCTCACCAATTGGGCCCTGAGGCTGGATCGTTCGCCTACAGGCATCTGGGGATAGGCGGAGGCGATGAATTCACTGGCGGTGAGCCGCAACACCGCATCGCCGAGAAATTCCAACTGCTCGTGATGAGGGTTCAGACCGCTGGAGGTGTGGGTGAGTGCCTCCTGCAACAGGGCAAGGTCGGCCGGTTCATGGGTTTTGGAGGACTGATTGAGCGCGTCCCAGAGCTGCTGCAGTGGCCGTGGTGTTTGGCTCATGTGCTCTGAGCAGTTCGCTTAAAAGTGTGAAAGCAGGTCGTAAGCCGGGTTGCGTAAACACCTCGCCGTTTTCAGTCGTGAACTGCGTTTTCAGCGACTGATTGGTTGACAGTTCCGCATTTTTCGGCGTGTCCCCTGCGGGGGGTACATCCTTTTCTACTTCCCGGAAATCTGCCATGATGAGCTCAACGAAATTGGTTTCGTGCAGGGCCGAAGGGGGTAGTGACCCGTCGGTCCTTTCTTTTGTCTTTGCGCCAGGGGCGACGCGCAGACAAGGTTTCAGACAACGACGAAGGTCACTTCTGAATGTCTTCGAGCTTCCGCAGGGCGCAACTGACGGCACATTCCCTTAGGAATGCGGACATCGGTTGATCCTCCGGTTTCGCAAGATTCAGAAGACCTTCAACGGTTGGCGACAGACGAAGCATCACGGGCTTACCGCGACCTTCGCCATAACCAGACCGTGCTGAAGACAGTTCAGAAGCGATGCGCGAAACGCTGTCTGCGTTTGCGGTCTCGATTTCGTTTCTGTCTGCAGCTGAAGCCATGCACGAAACAAGTGATTTCCTAGATCCTAACGGCTAATAACAACAACACCTGCCTAATTTCCAAGACTTGCTAATAGAATGTCCCCGCCCAAAGGGACACAAATAGAACTCAAATATCTTTCATGTCCCCACACGCAGGGACACATTAAAAGTTATGTGTATGTCCGTACTGTCGACATAAGGGATGTTCTGTGCCTACATTCGGCGCATGCGGGAAATCCCGAATTTCCCTACTCTCACGTTTTGCGGTCGGGCCTATGACGACTGAACAGGCGTGATCGCAACAGGGCACCACTGCACACACAGTTATGACCATCACACCGTCCCGTCCGTCGACTGGGATCAGGGTCCCCAGCAAGCAGCGACCGGCGTTCCTTTCGCCCCAGGTCATCGCCAGTGACCGAGCCACGTTCGTCGCGGCTGCGATGGATGCACGGGAAGCCTGGCTTGAAGGCGTCGAGCTTTACAACGACTATCAGCTGGTCGAAGGCTTTCTTGAAGAGTGTTCGGCCACCGGCAGCGCCGAAACAAAGAAGACCTACATGCGGCATCGGAACCGCTTTCGGTCCTTCATGCGTTCTCGCCTGGAACTGGGCGAACGCGAACAGCCTGGTGAACACTTCCTGTCTCCCGGCGACACACCTGCCATCGATGCCTTCGCGCAGTCGCTTCGCAACTTGGTGAACACGACTGACCCTGAGACGGGCAAGCCGCTGATGGCCAAGTCGACTTATAACTGCATCGTTGCATCACTGAGCAGTTTCTACAAATGGTGCGGGGACCCCGCCCGCAGGGCCATGACTGGCATCTATTCGTCGCCGATGCCAACGAAGCTGCAGATGAAGAAGGACCAGCGGAAGGCCAAGTCGCTGAACATCGAACAGTTGGTTCGAGTCTTCGATGGTGCCCGCACATCCAAGACCAGCCCCACCAAGCATCGGGACGAAGTTGTTCTGCGGCTGCTGTTGGGTTTCGGCTGTCGTGCAACCGAGATGGTGAACATCCGCTGGGATGACATCCATTTAGACGGTGAAGTGCCACGGCTGCACATCCGCAAGGGCAAGGGCTCGAAGGAAAGATGGGTGGCGCTGGACGACATCGTTCTGGAACGTCTGTCCCAGCTGCGGGAACTTCAGCCGTCTTCGGAATGGCTGCTGCCGAAAATGCGGGACCCGTCGAAACACATCACCCGCCAAGGGCTTTGGAAGCTCACGCACCGGTCTGGCAAGGAATCAGGGATTCACGTTTACCCGCACCTGATGCGTCACAGCCACGCGACCATCAGCTATCGCGAGACGAAGGACCCGAAGCTAGTTCAGGCCACGCTGGGCCACAGCGACGTTTCCACCACCTTGGGTTTGTACGTCGACGAAAACGATGGTGACAGCAGCACCCGGCACATCAGCCATCTGCTGTGAACAGAAGTGATTTTGTGTTCACTGGGATTTCCCTCATTCCGCCAGGGCGGAAAAGGTGCTAGAAATGCTGTATCGGGATTTCCCGGATTTCCCACTGCGCACACGCCATGGCTTCAAACAGGCCACGGGGGTTCGCTGAATGGAACCCACAACAGAAGTCCAGGGTCCTTCTGGATCAGGTAAATCAGGTTTTGGAGGACTACAGGGCACAGCTGCCAGTCACTGCCCGCCAGGTGTATTACCGCCTGGTCGTCAGGTTCGATTTTGAGAAAACGGAAAAGGCGAACAAGCGCCTTCTGGAGTTCATGAATCGTGCCCGTCGCGCTGGGCTGGTTCCCATGGATTCAATCCGTGATGACGGTGCGAAGGCTGTTGGGCTGGGTCGTTATGACGACGCTCAAGAATTCATCGAATCGACGAAGGCTTTCGCGAAGGTTTTCCAGCTGGACCTTCAGCAGGATCAGCCCGCTTATGTCGAAGTCCTTTGCGAAGCGGCGGGCATGGTGCCCCAGCTGAATCGCGTCGCCAGCCGTTATGGCATCCCCGTCAGGTCATCAGGTGGGTTCGACAGCACCACCGTGAAACACAGCCTGGGCAAGTTTTACGGCGAGATGGGTAAGCCTGTGATCGTTCTGCATGTCGGCGACCTGGACCCTTCAGGCGAACACATTCACCGGAATCTGAACGAAGACGTTGGTGCGTTTACCAGTCATTACGGCGGGGAACTGACGGTCGAGCGAATCGCTGTCACGGCAGAACATCAGCAGACCTACAACCTGCCAACCGGCGTCCCGAAGAAGGATGACGCCCGCGAGTTTCCGTACGACTTCACGGTTCAGGCAGAAGCACTTCCGCCTGATGTCCTGGCAACCATCGTTCGTGAAGCCATCGAACGGAACATCGACATGGACCTCTGGAATGAGGCTGTCGACCGTCAGGATGAACTCCGCGATCAGTTGGTGGAGGCACTGGAAGGAATCACTGTTCTGTGAGCAACGGGATTTCCCTCATTCCGCCAGGTTGCTTAACCTGAGGCCATAACCCCACGGACGGGGACACAAACGCTGCACACAATGAACATGCCCATTGACCGTTCGGTCTGGGGCGTTGAAACCGACGCCTTCAAGAGCGCTTTCCGCGATTACTTGCTGTCCCTCCAGGACGACGACGACCGCGACAACCTGATTCAGAAGGTGCTGTGGTGCGTCGATGTCTGGGACCAGCATCGCCGTGAATACTTCCCGAACAAACGGTGCGAACGCCCGCTGCTGTTCCCGTTCTTCGAAGCTCAGGGACAGGCTGGCAGCAACGAAAAACCAGCGGCCTACAAGTTGTTCGGCAGCCAGGGACAGCCATCTGTCATCGCCATTCGGCACAACCTGCTGATGGCCACGTCAGACCTGACCATCTGGAAGTCAGGTGATGGTGAACGCCGTTTGGTTCTCAAGAAGGACCACATCCTGAGAACCCGATACATCGAACGGCTGATCGTTCACCAGCTGCTTCAGCAGTATCTGGTCGAAGCAGCGCCCGAAGGCATTCGTCGGGAATACACCCACCAAACCAGCAGTGGTGCAGCTGCCAACGGCGGCGAATTCAAGACCTACAAGGGTCACGGCACTGTGTTCGCGAATCATGCGAACTGGCTGAATGACACTTTCGGGATGCCGTTGCTGGGCAACAAGTTCGAGCCCTCCAGGCTTCGCCACTACAAACCCCGGCACGCGCCACCCGCAGACCGTCAGCGTCCCAGTTGCAGCTGGTTCGGCACTCTCGACATGTTCTTCGTGTGGGACCCCGAAGCAGATGGGCTGACCGATGAACAGCTTCGTGAAAACGAAGCCCGCATGGCCCAGGCGCTGGCTTGGTACGACGGTGCCGTCACCTTGGTGGAGACCGAAGCGCCAGCACTGAAGACCTTCGAAGCACCGTTCGACGAAAGCAGTTTCGATGTCTGCGTGAACGAGCTGGCTGCGTTCGACATCGCCAATGGCACCACCATCGCAGCAGCGTTGATCACCAATGCGGTCAGGTTCCTGATTACTGAGGGTCAGCTGGAAACAACGCTGGGCAAGTTCGGGATTTCGCTTGGGTCGCGGGATGTCCCTCATTCCGCCAGTGCAGAAGAATCCAAGGTCGAATGCGTCGACGGCAGCGTTCACATAATCGACGAGTTCATGTCCGACATCGGCCTGGGGGATGTCCCCGCCGAAGGGGACAAACCAACGCTGGCGAAGGTCTATCCGCTGAACAGTCCTGCGGTGTCGCTGGCGCAGCTGGAAACAGACCTGGCCGAAGCCAAGGCCCAGAAGGTCACGAAGGCGGAGTTCGCGAAACAGCGTTTCGGCCACAAGCGCGGCGACTTGCTTTCACGCCACATGAAGCGACTTCGGGAGGCCGTCGCATGACAGACGGAATCCGACTTCTGTTCACGGAAAAAGCGCCCCGTTCCAAGGGGGCGCAATCCGTTTCGCTTGCCCGAATTCAACAAGAAATCTCCCTTTGTTCCAAGCCCGCACAAGTGACAACCCATGACTGACTTCCCCTTCCCCTTTCCCGCTGACACCATCAGGAACCATCGTTTTCACGGCGTACTTCAGGGCGTCTTCGTCACGGACGACGGCATCATCCGGCTGCAAACACCTTTTGGCCTGCTTCGCCTTTACCCACGACAAGGCAAGACGGGGAAACGACCGTTGCGCGCTGCATACCGGAACCATGAAGCGTTTCCCGATGCTGTGGTCAACGTCTACGGCTATCCGCGCACCAGTGATGCCGGAGTCATCGAAAGGTTGGAAATGGTGAGCTTCCATGTCCCCGGTTCACCAGAACCCGATGGCCCGTTGCCGCTCTCAAGGAAGTTTCAGCCGAACCAGTTGTTCCTGTGTGGCCGAGTCCGGGAACTGAGAGATGGTCTGATTCAGGTGAAGGTGAAAGCCACTGTCGGCGGTCATGACCTGTCCTGGCGCGTCACGGGAATGCTGGCGGGCAAGCCACCGGCACTTCATTCAAAGGTGCTGTTCGAATGTGGCTTGGCTGCTGACGGAACGCTTGTCGTACGTCCGTGGAAAGTGATCACCCCAGCTGGTCGACCAACTTCTTCAACAGAGATTCGATCTCGGAAAACCGCGAATCAATCTGGGAAAAACGATCCTCTAAATCTTGTCCGTCGGCAAGAGTAATCGAAGAGTTCTGATAGTCCTCGCCTGCCTTCTCAACAGAAGAAATCGTCGATTTCAGCTGGTCTTTCAGAACCGAGACTTCAGCGGTCTCTCCCAGGGAACCTTCCCCGGCAGCGTCCAGGATCGATTTCAGGTTCATTCCCTTTTCGATAGTCGCTGCCTTCTCGGCCACGTCGACCTGAATGATGAAGCGTGAAATCAGGGCTGAAAGAACGTCGCTTTTGTCGGTCTCGAAACCAGCAGCCTTCAGGGCCAACACAGCACGGTCGAACTTCAGGTTCAGCCCCTTTGGGATGTAGTAGCTGCTGACCTGATAATCGGGGTTCCCACGCTTCCGCGTCACAGGAATATTCCCGGCTTCGACAGCGTCGGGCTTCTGCTCCTTCTTAGGCCGGGGCAATTTATGTGTGTGCAGTGTGGCCAGCGTAAGCGGAACCGCCAGGACGGAAATCCATAGAACCAACATTCCGTAAACCTGTGACCCCATGCCCGGATCGCTGATCTTGTCGACGTTGTCGGTGCCGGGTTGGAAAATCATCTTCCGCAGTCATCAGATCACTGGCTTGCTTGTCGGATCCACCTGGAGAGGGCGCTGGCCATAGGCAAGCAGCATCCAACACCACAATTTGATGACATCAGTGGCTCAACCTTCAAAACATTGATTGAACCCATCGTCTCGCCAAATCACTTCTGTCAGAATTGATGAATGGGAAAGAAGTGCACCAAGCAGGAGAAGATTCGCCGAACTGAAGAGCTGGCCAATCTGATTGTGAAGGGGTTATCCCAACGACAGCTGATGCACCATGTGACCACTTCCTGGGGGCTCTCAGCAGAACAGGCTCATCGATACGTCCGAGAAGCCAGAGATGTGGTGAAGGCTGACCTCAGCGACATTGATCGCGTTGACATGCTCGCCAGCAAAGTCCAAATGTTGGAACAGATCGCCACTGATGCTGTGGCTGCAGGCAGGGAAAGCAATGCCATCGGCGCAATCCGGTTGCTGAATGAACTTGTGGGCTTTGGAGCAGGACAGAAGCCAGGAACGCATTGATGAATCGATCACAGGCTCTTCAACACATCGAGGAGCTATCAGGAAAAGGAGAGCTGGAAGAAGCAACTCATCTCTATGCACTGATCGTTATTGACCACATCAGCGATGCTGCGCCCAAAGAGCTGCTGCGCTGTCATACCCCAGAAGAGCTATCGGCCTGGATACGGCGTAATGCACTCGCCTGGCAAGCAAAGCTGAGTAAGGAGGAATTCGCAGAGCAATTTGAAGTTGGGCACGGCAGTGCTCATGGATGCACTGAACAGATGCTGAGCTGTATCGACTACGAGTTTTCGCTGGATCTGCTGACCTCACGCGCCAGCAGGACTAACCAGACAGCTCCGTCGCAAGGCTGAAGAAGACCTTTTCGGGCTTACCCGCCTCATGTCCAGAAGCATTGGTGTAATTGGTTTCAGGCTGAGCTGAACCCCCAACGGGGGAGGCACACGAGACGTACTCCCCCCATATGGGTGATGTGCTTCATGTCCTTGAGCACGAGATTGATTGAAGACTAAGCATTCAAAGATGGCCAAGAGTTACGGGAAAGTCACCCAAGCAAGCAGACAGGGAAAGTCGGCAATCTGCATCTTCGTGAAGCCGGAAGCCAAGCAGAGCATCATTGCTGCTTTGGCGGAGGGTGGTTATGGAATCAGCTTCCAGGAAGGTATTACCAACCTGCTGAATGAGTTGCTGCTTGAGCATCACAAAGCTCCCATTGCATAAGCGATGCAATGCATTGATTCTTTTGAGCATGACAAGCATGCTTAGCCAATAAAGACAAATAAGTTCACCGTTTGATCGAAAAGTCTGAGAAATGGCATAGGGTCTTCTCATCGAAATCACAGAGAGTTCAAGCTTCACGTCAAGTGCTTCGCATTTGATAAAAGATTCTTATTGCTCTCAACAATCCAGACTTTTTAGGAGGCTTCAACCATGTCGATCTCATCAGATCTTTCATGGCAAATTGAGAAGCAATCAGAAAGCGGGAACCAAGAAAAAAATGAAGCACATGTGCTGAATCAAGAGTCGGCTTGCCAAGAATCGGCAGACGCCAACTCAGCACAGGCTGAACGATCAGAACATATCGCCATTCTCAACCAGGAAAAGACTGAAGAGTCAGTTGCTCAGAGAGCCGAGGCCGCAGTTCAGGAGGCAGGAGCGGCCTGTCCCGTCAAAAAGGTTTTTGAAGCGGTGAATGGATTCACGGTCGATCTGGACGACGACGAAGCGGATCGATTGAAGGCTGTGCCAGCCATCCAGAGCGTTGAAACAGATCAACCTCTGCCGTTGACCCCACCGGTTGAGATCCACCCGGTGATCAATTCCAATCCTGAATCCCAGGAAACCGAAGCCTCAGCCCAGAGCAGTGCACTGGAGCAAGAAGTGCGCCTGGAGAACGTCTTTGTTGGTGACGTGATCGAAAGCGACGAGTCTGATCTCAGCGCTCAAGCAGATTTCTCCACATCGGCTCTGCCGGTGTACCGCAATGGCACGGCCAGCACAGGCGAAACACTCACATACGGCGTGAAGGCCGTCTGGGGAGGTGCTGATGTCAGCAGCCAGGGCAACGTCGGCAGCGGCAGTTACGCCTTTGTGATCGATTCGGGGGTGCTTGACACCACCGGTGACCTGCTGATCAACAAAACCTGGTCCAAGAGTTGGGTGAGTGGAGAGGGAGCATTCAGCGACGGCAACGGCCATGGCACCCATGTCGCCGCAACGATTGCTGCACTCGCCAACGGCAAGGGAGTTGTCGGCGTTGCCCCAGGTGCTGAGGTTGTGTCGCTAAAAGTCTTCAATAGCGCTGGCGGCGGTGCGAGTTACAGCACCATCATCGATGCCGTCAATTACGCCACCAACATCATCAAGAACAACGGTCTTGATGAGACAAAATGCGTGATCAACATGAGCCTGGGCGGCGGATTCAGCTCCGGACTCGACAGTGCTGTGAAAGCAGCCGCTGATCAAGGCATTAAATTTGCGATTGCGGCTGGAAACAGCGGCGCTGATGCTGATGGTTTCACGCCTGCCAGCGCTGGCGATCACGCCAATGTGTATTGCGTTTCCGCGGTCAACAACAACTACCAGATGGCCAGTTTCTCCAACTGGGATGATGCCGGTGGCGGAGATGATGTGGATGTTGCCGCACCCGGTGTTGCGGTGCGGTCTTACTACAAGGGCGGCAAATTAGCGGATCTCAGCGGCACCTCAATGGCCGCTCCCCATGTGGCGGGTTTGCTGCTGGTAGGTGATGTGAAAAAGGGAGACATGGTGAAAGCCAACAGCGCTGGCTACGCCGACCCATTTGCATTAGGCGTGTTAAAAAACCAATCAACTGAAACTGGCAAAGGAGGCAATAATTCATCCACAACCCGCAGAATGGGTGGAGGAGCCAGAGCTACTAATAAGGAATATCAGAATCAGGCTGCACAGGCAGTCGTAAAAGATGATGGTTCTGTCATTGCTTGGGGGAATAGCTCTTATGGCGGTAACAGTTCCTCAGTTCAGTCGAAACTGAATTCAGGCGTTGAAGATGTCTATTCTAATTACTACTCTTTTGCCGCCCTGAAAGACGATGGTTCTGTCGTCACTTGGGGGAATAGCTCTTATGGCGGCAATCAGTCAATCAACAACAGCAATACCGCCGGTCTTAAGAGTGGTGTTACGGATATATCATCAAGCTCTCATGCCTATGCAGCTATCAAAGACGATGGGTCAGTCATTACCTGGGGGTATTACTACTACGGCGGTAATAGTTCATCGGTTCAGTCGAAACTGAATTCAGGCGTTGAAGATGTCTATTCCAATTACGCCTCATTTGCGGCTCTAAAAGATGATGGCTCTGTTGTTACCTGGGGGGATAATTATAACGGCGGCAATAGTTCATCAGTTAGTTCGGAGCTTAGCAGCGGCGTTGTTGATATCCAGTCAACTTACTACGCCTATGCAGCGACTAAAGACGACGGCTCAGTCGTGACCTGGGGAAGCAGTTCCTACGGAGGTAATAGCAGAAGCGTCAATCGCTATTTACAAAGTGGTGTAGAGAGTATTACTTCTAATCCATACGCCTTTGCGGCACTCAAAAAGGATGGCTCTGTTGTTTCATGGGGCTACAGATCATCTCTTGGGGGCACCAATCGAGTCGAAATTAGTAGCGGTGCTCAGAAAGTAGTTGCCAATGACTATGCTTTTGCTGCCGTTAAAGATGATGGATCTGTGCAGGCCTGGGGCAATTATAGCCATGGAGGAAATACTTCTGTCAACGGAGATTCAAAAAATCTTGAGAGTGGTGTGATTGATATTGCTGCAACTTCGTATGCATTCGCCGCGCTTAAAGACGATGGCTCTGTCGAGACTTGGGGCAACTCATCATATGGAGCGGATACAAGATACGTTTCAAATTATCTAACAAGTGGAGTTACTGAAGTCATCAGTAACCGGGGTGCCTTCGCAGCCTTAAAAGAAGATGGATCACTCGTTACTTGGGGCAATAGCTATGACGGAGGTATCAATGGGATTAAATTCTCAGAAGGTGTCAAAGAAGTCACGGCTAATCAATACTCCTTTGTGGCAACAATGGAGGATGGATCAGTCAAGGCCTGGGGTTCCTCTTACCATGGCGGCAATACTTCTAGCAATAACAGCAACACATCAGGGCTTCAAAGCGGCGTTGTTAAAGCCTCCTCAGTTTTTGATGAGTTGTCGTTCGACTCCCGCTTTGGAGATCCAATTCTTGCGCCAATTAATGGCACAGATGCTGATGATTATTTAGCAGGTGAACGCGGAAACTATATTTTTGAATTCAAAAAAGGATATGACATCATGGATTATTCCACGATGTCATCGCCCATCACTCTGATCCGGGGTGGAACTGTTGACAAAGGACGTAATGGCACTGACACCTTCAAGGATTTTGCCGATGAAATCATTGGCACAGAAACCACTCGTGACTGGGTTGATGGTTTAACAGGTGGCGGCAAGATTGCCAGCCTTGACGTGAATCTGGCATCAGAAACGCTCAAAGTTTCTGGCATCCCTGGTATTGGTTCCGCAGCACTCAACATCAAAGATTTTGAGCACGTGGCGGGTAGCGACACCGCCGACAAACTGGTCGGAAGTGCCCTCGGCAACAAGCTCTACGGCAACGGCGGCAACGACACCATTGATGGTGGTTCCGGCAGTGATGACATCCAGGGCGGTGCTGGTAACGACAACCTCAAAGGCGGTACCGGTAAAGACAGCCTCACCGGGGGTGATGGTGCCGATGTGATGGATGGTGGCTCCGGTAATGACACGATCAGTGGCGGTAATGGCGATGATGTGATGCGCGCCAGTGTCGGAAACGACAGCTATACCTTTGGCTCCGGTAACGACACCGCCGACTACACCGATTTCTATCGCGATATCACCCTGATCAAAGGTGGATCGGTTGATAAAGGCGGGTTGGGCAAAGACACCTTTAAAGACTTCACCGAAACGGTTAAAGCCACCAAGCGCTCCAACGACTGGATTGATGCCTCGGGCGGTTCAACAGCCAGCCTTGATGTCAGTCTCAAAAAGCAATCGCTCAAGCTCAGCGGGTTGCCGGGCGTTGGCACGGCCAGCATCAATGTTCAGAATTTTGAGCACATCAAAGGCAGTGATAAAGCTGACCGCGTCGAGGGAGATGGAAATAACAACATCCTGATCGGCAATGGCGGTAACGACGTCATGGTCGCCAGCACAGGTAATGACACCTACACCTTTGGATCAGGAAGCGACACCATTGACTATTCCGGCATGGGCCAGTCCGTTCGGTTGGTGCGCGGGGGAACGGTTGATAAAGGCAGTGCTGGTACAGACACCTTCACGGATTTCTACGAAACGATCAAAGCCAGCACAGGTCAAGGCGACTGGATTGATGGAATCACCGGAGGAGGTCAAATTGCCAGCCTCAATGCCGATCTATCCGCAAACTCGCTCAAGCTCACCGGTCTTCCAGGAGTGGGAAGTGTCAGCCTCAAGGTGGAGAACTTCGAAAATATCGATGGCAGCGACACTGCAGACAGGCTGAAGGGCGACAGCAACAACAACGAACTCAAAGGCAATGGCGGCAACGACGTCATGCTCGCCAGCGCCGGCAACGATACCTACACCTTTGGCTCCGGTAGCGACACGCTCGATTACTCGGGCCTTGCCCAGACCATTACGTTCAAAAAAGGTGGTTCCGTTGACAAAGGCACATCAGGAAACGACACGCTCAAGGATTTCGCGGAAACGATTGTTGGTTCTGCGGAAAAGGGCGATTGGATTGATGGGGATCAAGGAACTGTTGCCAGTCTTGATGCCAACCTGAGCACTCAAACGCTCATGGTCAAAGGCATTCCTGGCAAGGGCAATGTCAGCGCCAAGGTGGTGAGTTTTGAGAATGTGCGCGGCACCAAGCTCGACGATGTGATTGTTGGTGACAACAAGAGCAATAATCTGATTGGTGACAGTGGCAACGACACCATCAAAAGTGGTGGCGGCAAAGACACCATTGATGCCGGCAGTGGCAACGACATCATCACGGTCATCAATGCCAATGATGGCAGCACCACGGTGATCACAGGCGCCGGTCAGGACACAATTACCTTCACCAAAACCTATTACGACTCTCTCTCTAACAGTGGTGCAGAAGCTCTCACTATTACTGACTTCAGTGCGGGCAAGCTGGGTGACCTGTTGGATCTCAGTGAACTGTTCACTGATGTTGCGGTTGGCTTTGATGGAAGTAATCCCATCCTCAACGGCTACATCGACCTGGTGAAAGATGTCGATGATGTCAAGCTGCAATTTGATGGAGACGGTGCATTCGATACAGCTTTCAGCGCGGTAACGATTGCACTACTGAAAAACACCAAACGCACTGATCTCGATAAAACCAACTTCAATCCCGCCTTTGAGATCCCGCCTCCGACCATTCAGGGCACCAATCGCTCCGAGCGGATCAATGGCAGCGATGAAGGTGAATGGATCTATGCCTACAACGGCTTTGACAACGTCAATGCCAAGGGCGGGGATGATCGGCTTTATGGCGGCTATGGCAACGACACCCTCAGTGGTGGCGCTGGCGACGATGAGCTGTACGGCGAAATGGACGATGACACCCTGCTGGGCGGCGATGGTGACGACCGCCTGACGGCTGGCGATGGTGCTGATTATCTCGATGGCGGTAATGGCAGCGATACCTACATCGTTGATGATGAGCGCGACACGATCAAAGACACCGGCACTGATTCCGGAATCGATACGGTGATCTATCGCTATGTCTCAGACAAGTACGTGATGGGCGATGGCATTGAGAAGGTTGTTCTTCCCAGCTTTGTCAGCGCGAAAAGTCTGACGGTGATGGGGAATCAAGCAAGCAATGATATTTCAACGGGTGATAGCAATGATGCTGTGATCGCAGGTGCTGGTGATGACATTATCTACACCGCTTCCGGAAACGACAAAGTGGAAGCTGGTGCGGGTAATGACCTGATCATCGGAGGCGATGGTGCTGGAGATGATGTCTATGACGGCGGCTCAGGCATTGACACCGTTCAATACACATCAGCGACTGATAACATCACGGTTGACCTTTCCAAAGGCACAGCAACATCAACCTATGGCGCCGATAAGGCGGGGATTGGCTCTGACATACTCTCCAAGATTGAAAATGTCATCGGCGGTAATCACAACGATCAACTGATTGGTGATGCTGCTGATAACACCTTCACCGGCGAGAAGGGGAATGATGTGATCGACGGTGGTTCTGGTAGAGATACTGCTGTCTTTAAAGGAACAATGGGCGACTACAAGATCAATAATTCAGGTTCTGCCATTCAGATAACGGATAAGCAAGACGGCAGGGATGGAAGCGATACCCTGAAAAGTATTGAATCATTCTCTTTTAGCGACTTTGATGCAGACGATCTGAGTGGAAACATCGGCCTCATCAAAGATGGATCGGGCGATTTTTACGCCAAAGACATCTCTTCAGGGGAACTGAGCAGCATCAAGTTCAGTAATAGCCAGGTCAGCACTGATACCTGGCAGGAATGGGATCTGGCTGCTGCTGAAACCATTGACGGCACCAATGAAGCCATTAACCAGCATCAAAACGGTGATCTCTACCGCTGGCAGCTTAATGCGGATTGGAACTTCACAGGTGCTGCATTCGTTGACTACAACTCAGCCGACTATGAAAAAGCTGAATCTGACTTTGGGGTTGACTTCAATAGCGATGGTGTCGTTGGTTCAGCCGTCACGGACCTTGAAACAGCGGGCTCCATCAGCCTCATCAAAGATGGATCGGGCGATTTTTACGCCAAAGACATCTCTTCAGGGGAACTGAGCAGCATCAAGTTCAGTAATAGCCAGGTCAGCACTGATACCTGGCAGGAATGGGATCTGGCTGCTGCTGAAACCATTGACGGCACCAATGAAGCCATTAACCAGCATCAAAACGGTGATCTCTACCGCTGGCAGCTTAATGCGGATTGGAACTTCACAGGTGCTGCATTCGTTGACTACAACTCAGCCGACTATGAAAAAGCTGAATCTGACTTTGGGGTTGACTTCAATAGCGATGGTGTCGTTGGTTCAGCCGTCACGGACCTTGAAACAGCGGGCTCCATCAGCCTCATCAAAGATGGATCGGGCGATTTTTACGCCAAAGACATCTCTTCAGGGGAACTGAGCAGCATCAAGTTCAGTAATAGCCAGGTCAGCACTGATACCTGGCAGGAATGGGATCTGGCTGCTGCTGAAACCATTGACGGCACCAATGAAGCCATTAACCAGCATCAAAACGGTGATCTCTACCGCTGGCAGCTTAATGCGGATTGGAACTTCACAGGTGCTGCATTCGTTGACTACAACTCAGCCGACTATGAAAAAGCTGAATCTGACTTTGGGGTTGACTTCAATAGCGATGGTGTCGTTGGTTCAGCCGTCACGGACCTTGAAACAGCGGGCTCCATCAGCCTCATCAAAGATGGATCGGGCGATTTTTACGCCAAAGACATCTCTTCAGGGGAACTGAGCAGCATCAAGTTCAGTAATAGCCAGGTCAGCACTGATACCTGGCAGGAATGGGATCTGGCTGCTGCTGAAACCATTGACGGCACCAATGAAGCCATTAACCAGCATCAAAACGGTGATCTCTACCGCTGGCAGCTTAATGCGGATTGGAACTTCACAGGTGCTGCATTCGTTGACTACAACTCAGCCGACTATGAAAAAGCTGAATCTGACTTTGGGGTTGACTTCAATAGCGATGGTGTCGTTGGTTCAGCCGTCACGGACCTTGAAACAGCGGGCTCCATCAGCCTCATCAAAGATGGATCGGGCGATTTTTACGCCAAAGACATCTCTTCAGGGGAACTGAGCAGCATCAAGTTCAGTAATAGCCAGGTCAGCACTGATACCTGGCAGGAATGGGATCTGGCTGCTGCTGAAACCATTGACGGCACCAATGAAGCCATTAACCAGCATCAAAACGGTGATCTCTACCGCTGGCAGCTTAATGCGGATTGGAACTTCACAGGTGCTGCATTCGTTGACTACAACTCAGCCGACTATGAAAAAGCTGAATCTGACTTTGGGGTTGACTTCAATAAAGACTCTATTATTGGAGGGGGTCTTCTGCAAGCAAGCTTCAATGAATCAATTGCTTCATCATCGATCGACAGTCGAACCACCAGCAAAATTTCTAGCACTCAATCGGAGCTGACAAACTCAGACTTGTTTGATCCAGAAGTCCTTGAAGCTTATGGCGAGAACGGAGTGACGACAAGTAAAACAGGATCCACCTCATTTGCGCATTCAAGCGACATTGATTTTTCAGCTATGTCTTCACTATCTGGCTTTAATCTTGACTCGTTAGTTAACACGAATTTGCTGGCCTAATCTTTGACAGGGAACTCAATGAGCCAGTCGCAAATAGTCTGAGGAAGGGCGAGAACACTGTTCTCACCCTTCCATCAACCCGAGCTTGCAGAAGTGAAAAATGTCAGGTAGATGCATCGCTATTAGGAAGCAGCATCAAAAAAGATTCAAACCTACTCTCATGACTATCCAGCTGAACCCGGACAGTTCCCGCATGTAGGAGGTTCAGCCGTTTACGTAAGCCTCCTTCTGTTCATTTCATGCCAATGCCGCGCCGAACGGCTTCTGGAAATCGGTTACTTATAAGGCACGTCTGGATTTCTGACGAAACCACTTCGGGTCGGTCGTGATTTTTGTAATTCGTAGATGTCCCTTGCCGTGGGGTCATCTCCAGCGCAATTCAGATAAAAGCTTATGGTCAACTTTAATTATGTAAAAAAGTTGGATTTCCTGAATACTTAGGGACCACCCAATCATGGTCCCTGAAGGTGCATCGGCTCCAAGCTGTCCACTGCACACAAACTCATTTTATGTGGCCGTCGTCGGGCGACGGTTATTCAAAGACGGGTCAGGAAAACACACTGCTTCGAGAATCACTGTGTCTGAATCACTGATGTGTTTTATCTGGACTGACTTACTTACTACCTATAGGGAAAAGGTGGCATTTGAGTCTATGACTGGCTTTTCAGCTGCTTCGATAAACCTGGCCACGCTGACCTGTTGTTCGGAACACGCGGGGTCGTGGTGTTCGCCGATGGCGTCGGCCATGGCCTGATCGAACCGTCTGGTGATGTTGTCGCTGATGTGCGCCTTGATCGAACGGCAGTCGATGCCGTGGAAACGGGTTTGGATCACGTACAGGCGTGCCTGCTTCCCATTGGTGAATCGTCGCTGCTGGGACAGCTTCAGCAGCCGATAACCAATCTTTTCCAGGACGAAGTCAATGAAGCCACGGGGCAACTTCCAGGTGGCCGGGTTGATGTTGAACACGGTACGCCAGCGGTTCGCATCCCGCTTGGCTCGTTCATGCAGTTCGACGATGTCAGCGTCGCGCATGGTGAATTCATCGCGTCGCCGCGACAGTCCCAGAACGCCGTATTCATGCAGCAGCTGAATCTGTGGCTGGCGGAATGCGTGGACGTAATCGCCAAGGAATGGATTCTTCGTGATGCCATTCCGCTTCATGGCGGTCAGCGAATCCAGCTTGCGAACGAGTGTCGATGTCCCGCCCGACGGGGACATGTCTTCCAGCAGGCATTCATTTCGAAGGACTTGGAAACCGCCTTGGCGGTGGGACAGAACCTGTCTTTCGTCAGCCTGTTCGATGCCGTAATCGCGGCAGACCTTCGCGTGTTCAAGTTCCTGCTGCTGCTGCTGGGTCAGTTCAGCCTTTTTCGACAGTTCATCGATTTCGTCTTCACCGGCTGGTGTGGTGCGACTGATGCTTCGACACTCTTCAGCGTTGGTTTCTTCGGCAATACCCTTCAGCTGGTCCTTGATCGCATTGGCAATTTCTTCGTCGGCGCTTTCGGTGTCGGTTACTTCGTAGCCCTCCAGTGCAAGCAGGGTTCGAACGCTGAAATCGAACTCTTTGGCCAGGATGTTGTGATCGGCCACCAGTTCGCCCCAGGCGCGGATGTTGTCGCTGCAGGTGTCTGGCAGGTCGGCTTCGGCAATGCCAGCGCGGACAAGCTCATCACGCTGTTGCGCTGCCTTTTTCCCGACTTGGCGGATGACTTCACGGGCGGTGGTGTAGCCGCCGAAATAGGTCTTCCCGTTGCGTGCAATGCAGACGAAACGGTCGACCGATGAACGCACACGGCCAACGGCCTGAACTGCTGCCTGTGGCGTGGTGCAGCCAGAGTTAAACGAGAAGGCTGCGTCGAAGTGCCCGTTTGGGTCATCGATGCTGACGCCAGTTTCGATGCAGGGCGTCGCGATCACCACTCTGTATTTCAGAAGCAATGACGGGTCAGTGATGACCCCTTTCGCGTCGTGATCCTTGGTTCGTGTGGTCTCGGCATCCACGACCAGAATTTCGTGGAGTGGAACCTTCAGGTCACGGTGGATCTTGTGGCCGATGTTCTTCGCGCTGTGAACAGAAGAAGCGTTTTGTGCCGTCACGGTCACGAAGACGTTGTCGCCTTTCCTGATGCGTGATTCCAAGGCTTCGAGCCAATGGGAAGACTTGTGCGATTCGAACCAATGGCACTTTCGCCCTGCCGCTGGCTTGTGGTCATTCACCAGAACGTGCGCCTTGATGGCCAGTAGCTGTTCCAGGTAGCCGACGACCTGATCGCTTAAGTGGGCTGATGAACAGATGACCTGTTTCGCGTTTCGAAGGCAGGCCGTCAGGTTCGACAGAACATCAGCACGGTGTTTGTTGATCTCCGTTTCGCTGGTGAACAGGTGCCAGCAGCTGGCGTCCCACTCTTCGAGATTCACGATTGCGCCTTTGCACTCTTCGGGGTCCAGGTGGCTTGAACCGGCAGCGTGCGAAGAATCCAGCACCACGACCTTTCCGCGTTCTTCGATTTCGCGTTGGGCTTCGATTGATACTGCCCAGTAAATGCGGCCACCACCGCTGAGATCAGCTGGCGGCATGGTGACTTCCCGATGACGGTTGTTCAGCCATGGGCGAATCAGTTTTCCGTCGTTGTGAAAGATGCGTCTCGAACGCTGGGCGCAGTTGCCACCAAGCCCGCGACGGTGAAGGACGGTGTGAAACGGTGCGTCGTTGCTGTTGGCGTAATCGACCAGGGCACCAGTCTTGTTCGTGCCCATGCCGCCGATGATCGCCACCAACTTCGCGTCAGTCGGGATGTCTGACGCCTGAAAGAACTGGGTTGTGATCACCTTCGTTGGCCGCTTGGTGTCCCCCGCCATGGGGACATTCAGCCGTCGTGCGATGGCCTTGGTGTTGTTGCACCGTTGCCATTCTCGAAATGGTTTCGCCAGCGTCCGAACAGCTTTCAGACCGTCGATTCCCTTTGAAACCAGGATGTCGTCGCAGCCTTTCTCGGGACCGGGAAGGTCCACCACAAAGAAACTGACATCAGCGCCCGATTGCTTCGCTTCTGACCGGATGACCATCCCCAGGCGGTCGATGGCCCCACGAACAGCGGCTTCGCCTTTGGAGTCGGGTTCCGACCAGTCGAACATCGCGATGACACGGTCGACGGCGTAATCGCGCAACAGGTGCCGAAGACCGGGTTTCAGGTGTGACCAGCCGCGCTTGTCCTTTTCGCAGCCGTTCCAAACGCCAGACAGCCCGATTGCGAGATAGCCCCCGGTCAGAAGTGCAGCGGTTTTCTTGGCGCCTTCGGTGACGAACAAAGGGACGCCATGGCGGAGAAACCAGCGCCAGCGATCTTCAGGGGTGCGGGGCTTCTGATCCCATTCGGTGTCGTCTTCCCACTTCTTATATGCAGCCAATAAACGGTGGTTCGCGGCGATGCGTTCACCGATGTGGCGGGGAAAGGCCAGAACGAACTCACGGGTCGGCACCTTGGCCGGGTGTTCGTACTTCATCGGGACTGGCTTCCCGTTGTCGTTCACCTTTGGGAAGTAGCGCCCGGTTTCAGGGTCTTTCTTGAACCCTGGCCGTGGATGGTCTGGCTTGAAGCATCCCCAAGACTTCAGCTGTTCCTGCGGCTGCAGGGACAGAGTCGAACAAAACCAGCCACCGCGAAGGACATCCTTCAGACGCTGGTGGTCCTTTTCAACATCGCGTCCATCGTCGAGCGGGCGAAGCAGTTTGTAGACGGTGTCACCGGCCAGCGACCGCAGGTTCATGCGGGCCAGCTGTTCATCGATGCCAGAACCTTCGACCCATTCCTTCAGGTGCTTCGGGTCCAGGGTTGCCGCCTTGGCGGGTTTCTTGCTGGTGACAGAAGCGGTGTTCTGTGACGTTCTGGGAAGACTTTCGACCGCCCCAAAATCGAGCGTGGACTGCTGACAGCGACCGCTGGCCTTCTGCCGTTCCAGGGCGATTTTCGCAATCCCTGCCGCTAATGCTTCATCAGGCCCCTTAATCCCGGCCTGTTCGTGACGGCGCTGCGTCTGCTGACGATGAAACGAACGGGTGTCCCTTGGTAGATGCTCAAAGTCCGTGAAATATGAACACGTCCGCTTCAGGTGGGATAACTCGGCAGGCGTTAAATCCCCGACGCGAAGTCGCGGAATATGACGTTCTGAGGTTTGACCAGCTGGTTGACAGTTTGAACCTTTCGAATCGCAGTCAGAGACAGGGACCACCATGGGTGGTGTAGGGGGTGGCCCACCTGACTCTTTGACTGGTAGTGGGTTGAAAGCAGGTCGTAAGCCGGGTTCTGTTCTCCTTCCCAAGGGAAGGGGGTGATCATCTATCTGGGACCGTCGTCTCCGGCGGCCTCTAGCGGCTCACACATCGGAACGGGACAGATGGCCAGTCGTCGTTCCTTGGCCTTGCTCCCGGCCGGGGTTTACCTAGCCAGCACCTCTCGATGCTGCTGGTGCGCTCTTACCGCACCCTTGCACCCTTGCCTGTGCCGGCGAACCGGCCATCGGCGGTGTATTTCTGTGGCACTCTCCTCACGGTCACCCGCACTGGGCGTTACCCAGCAAGCCTGGCCATCGGGGAGCCCGGACTTTCCTCAACCGCAGCTCAGCACGAGGCTGGTCTTCGGTTGCGATCACCTCTCCTGCTTTCAAACCCCATAATGACTTTTGATGGGGCTGTAGCTCAGCTGGATAGAGCGACGGTTTCCTAAACCGTAGGTCGTGGGTTCGAGTCCCGCCAGCCCCGTGATTCAGCTTTGTCTTCTCTGCTTTAGGGATGATCTCAGGTCTGTTCCCAAGGTCATTGGATGTTTGTGGTGCGTTTGTCGATTTTGATTGTTGGTCAGACGCTATATCTGGGCTAGTGCAAACTCTTGGCGGTAGTTAACACTACATTTAGTGGGGTAGCCATGCTCGACGCCCTCGCTAGCGTTGGTGTAGTGAATCCGGCTCCATGACCCAGCTTCACGATCTACGGCTTCAGCTTCTGGTGCAGCAGGAAAGCGAGCGCATTGCCGACTCCCAGCCCACTGAACTCGATCTGTCAGTGGTTCAGGCACGATGCCTCTGTTGGCTGGCTCTTCTTGCAGAAGCCCATGATGATCAGGCCAGTGACGCTGAGCGTCGTGGTGATACGGAGCAGGCCATGGGTTGGTTTGCCGATTCCATGCGTTTGAGGGATGTGATCCAGGTGGTCACCTCGATTGAAATCCCTCTGCCAGGTCTTACAGAGGGAGATGGTGACAACCGTTTTGACGGAGGTGGCGACAGCGACGGTGGATTTTCGTCTGAACCGCCGCTTGCAGCCTGATTGGATGTCATGATGGTTAACGAGCTTCGGGTTCCACGTGCCAGAAGAGCCCTGCCAATGTCCTGACTGTCAACGCTTTTATAGAGAGCACGACAGGTTGATTCGCGAGAATCCCACGCTTCGTCAGCAGCAGGAACTCAGTTGGGCCGCTCTTCAGGCATTTCGAACACTCTCTGGTCGTGTGCTCGAGGATCTGCAGAAGCAGCATGGTTCTCGTACTGGCGACGCACAGGTGCATGCAACTCCAGTTGGCAGCAGTGACGAGCCCACGGATGCGCTTCAGCAGGCGATGGCCGACATGGAAAACATCAATGCCCACCTCTTCTCGATCGAGGCGTTGATGGAACGCATTTTTGATGTTCGTGTGCCCGAGGAAATCGAGCAGAAATTCCGTGAGCTTGCCGGTGAGCTTGCGCCCGATCCACTCAATGCAGATCGCCTGCGTCTGAACCGTCTGTTGCACCAGACTCCTGATCTGCCCGATCGAGGTTGACTCTTCGAACTCTCGGGTCGATTAGAGACTTCTGTTTTTGATAGGCCCCGGTGATTGAATCGGGGCCTTATTTATGGGCTTGGCCTCAGCGAATGTCGCAGGTGATCTCCACAGGCATCGCTTCCACGTTCCAGATTTCGCGGCAGTAATCGCGAATGGATCGGTCGGAGGAGAAGAAACCGGTACGGGCCACGTTCAGCACACTCATCCGGTTCCAGTGCATGCGATCCGTCCAGGCGCGGCTGACCGCATCCTGGGCCCGCAGATAGGCCGCGAAGTCGGCCATCACGAAGAAAGGATCGTTGCCGGTGAGATTGTCCAGCAGCGGTCTGAACAGTTCTCCGTCGCCATTGCTGAAGTGACCCATCTCAATCAGTCGGATCGCTTCTGCCAGTTCCGGAATCGCTCCGATCACTTCGCGAGGGCGGTAGCCACTCTTTTTGAGTGCAGCGATTTCTTCCACTGTCTTGCCGAACAGGAAGAAGTTCTCTGAACCCACACGGTCGCGGATCTCCACATTGGCACCATCAAGGGTTCCAATGGTGAGCGCCCCGTTCATGGCGAATTTCATGTTGCCGGTGCCGGAGGCTTCCTTGCCGGCCGTCGAGATCTGTTCGGAGAGATCAGAGGCTGGATACACCTGCTCGCCGAGCTTCACGTTGTAATCCGGCAGGAAGACCACCCGCAGGCGACCGTCCATATCGGGATCGGCGTTGATCGTTTCGGCGATGCCGTTGATGAAGCGGATGATCAGTTTGGCCATGTAGTAGCCGGGAGCCGCTTTGCCGCCGAAGATCACCGTGCGTGGAGCCAGCCCGTCGGCCTGCCCGTTCTTGATGCGCAGGTAGTGGGTGATGATCTGCAGCGCATTCAGGTGCTGACGCTTGTATTCGTGGATGCGCTTCACCTGCACATCAAACAGGCTGGAGGGATCCACCAGGACGCCGGTATTGCGGTGGATGTAGCCGGAAAGCTTCCGCTTCACGGAAAGCTTGGTGTCCCCCCATTGTTCGAGGAAGCCGTGGTCATGCTGACGTTCCTCAAGGCAGCGCAGCCGATCCATGTCGGTGATCCAGTCCGGCCCAACGTGCTCATCAAGCAGGGCTGAAAGCTCGGGATTGGAAAGGGCCACCCAGCGACGTGGCGTCACGCCATTGGTCACGTTCGTGAACTTCTCAGGCCAGAGCGCTGCGAATTCCGGCATCAGCTGGTTTTTGACCAGGTCGGAATGAAGAGCAGCCACGCCATTCACATGGTGCGCGCCGATGGTGGCCAGGTGGGCCATGCGTACGGCTTTGCCACCTTCTTCATCAATGATCGACAGTTTGCGCTGGATCGCGTCGTTGCCGGGATAGCGCAGCCGCACCTGCTGCAGGAAGCGGCGGTTGATCTCATAGATCAGCTCGAGATGGCGCGGCAGCAGGCTGCTGAACAGGTCCAGGTCCCACTTCTCCAGCGCCTCAGGCAGCAGGGTGTGGTTGGTGTAGGCCACAGACCGGTTGGTGATGTCCCAGGCCCTGTCCCACTCCAGGTGGCGATCGTCGATCAGCAGACGCATCAGCTCAGCTACGGCGATGGCAGGGTGCGTATCGTTCAGCTGAACGGTCCAGTGCAGGGGGAAGTCCTCCACAGGCAGGCCACGGCTGTCGAGGCTGCGCAGCATGTCCTGCAGTGAGCAGGACACGAAGAAGTGCTGTTGCTTCAGGCGCAGGCGACGCCCCTCATCAGTGCCGTCGTTGGGGTACAAAACCTTGGAGAGGGTTTCACTGCCCACCTTCTCCTCCACGGCGCCGTAGTAATCGCCGATGTTGAAGGCATAGAAGTCGAAACTCTCGGTGGCATCCGCGCGCCACAGACGTAGACGATCGCAGGTGTTGACGCGGTATCCCAGCACCGGCACATCGTGAGGCACACCAATCGCATGTTCTGAGGGGATCCAGCGCGAGCGGTAGCTGCCCTTGTCGTCGATGTAGCTCTCCGTGCGGCCGCCGAAGCCCACGAAGCAGGCTTCGTCGGGTTGGGGCAGTTCCCAGGGCCAACCTCCCTTCAGCCACTTGTCGGTGACCTCCACCTGCCAGCCGTCGCGGATCAGCTGGTCGAAGATGCCGAACTCATAGCGAATGCCATAGCCCGTGGCGGGAATTTCAAGGCTGGCCAGCGATTCCATGTAGCAGGCCGCGAGACGGCCGAGCCCGCCATTGCCCAGGCCGGGTTCCTCCTCCACCTCAAGAATCGGCTGAAGCGATTCGATACCGAAGCGCTTCAGGGCTTCTTCAGCTTCCTTCTGAATCCCAAGGTTGAGCAGATTGTTGGCCAGCTGCGGGCCGATCAGAAACTCAGCCGAGAGATAGGCCACGGTTTTCTGGGGCCGGGCTCGGATCGCTTCCTTACTGGCCAGAAAGCGTGTCATCAGCCGGTCACGCACCGCATAGCTCAGTGCCATGTACAGGTCATGGGGGCTTGCTGAGGGAGCGAGTTTGCCGAGCGTGAAGAACAGATGCTCCGTCATCCCGTCAAACACGGAATCGGCATCGAGACCCGAGCGTTCAGGATCGACGGAGCATCCCGGAGTCGGTAATCGCAGGTCGAGGGGCTCGGAGGTGCTCATCGCTTCTGGTGAGATGTCTTGAGGTTGGCTCGGATCGCACCGGGAATGCAGGAAATTCAGGGTTTCCAGTCAGACCGTGGTGCCGTTGCGGCGAAAGTTTGGAGACAACTGCCGCTCTGCAGTCGCACTCTCAGGATCAGCTCACGGCGTGATGCTTCGGCTGAAGCTTCAGCTTGAGCATTGCGGAAACCCGTTTAGGGATAAGGTCCCACCGAGAGGAATCGACATTTCTGATGCTCGCTGCTGCGATGCCGCCACTACTCACGCCCTTGCTCGCTGAGATCTCGGCTCACGACCTGGAGATGGCGGAGACCCTGATCGGGGTGGCCCGATTTGTGCTGATCTTTGTGGCAGCCCGCATTCTCGCGGAAGTGCTGGTGCGTATGCAGTTGCCCACGATCCTGGGTGAGCTGCTGGCTGGTGTGCTGATTGGTGCTTCGGGACTGCATCTGCTGGTGCCTCCGGAAACCCAGGTGGAACTCAGTCAGGGGCTGGTGGCCTTGGTCAGTGGTCTGGTCAATGTTCCGCCGGAAGCGGTTCCTGAGATCTACAGCGAAAGTTTTCCCTCGCTCGAGTCAGTGGCTGAGCTTGGTCTTTATGCGCTGTTGTTTCTCACTGGTCTGGAGAGTGAGTTGGAGGAACTGATTGCTGTCGGTGGTCAGGCTTTCACCGTGGCCGTTGTTGGGGTGGTGCTGCCCTTCGCTCTGGGAACCTGGGGACTGATGGCGATTTTCCAAGTCGATGTGATACCGGCGATCTTTGCCGGAGCCTCGATGACCGCCACCAGCATCGGCATCACTGCCAGCGTGTTCGGCGAGCTGGGATTCCTCAAGACACGCGAAGGTCAGATCGTGATCGGCGCTGCCATTCTCGATGACATTCTCGGCATTGTGATTCTGGCCGTTGTGGTGGGCCTGGCTTCCGGCGGCTCTCTGGAGATCGGTCCGATCGTGAAGCTGGTGGCTGCTGCCGCTGTGTTCGTAGTGGCGGCCATTGGCCTCAGCCGCAGCGCTGCGCCAGCCTTCGACTGGTTGATCGACAAGCTGAAGGCCCCCGGGGAAGTGCTGGTGGGGTCCTTTGTGATCCTGGCCATCAGTTGCTTCACAGCAACAGCGATCGGCCTGGAAGCTGCCCTGGGCGCATTCGCTGCCGGTCTGATCCTGAGCAGCTCTAAGCACAACCGCGCCATTCAGGAGGCGGTTCTGCCGATTGTGACCCTGTTCGCCACGGTGTTTTTTGTGCTGGTGGGCGCCGGGATGGATCTCTCTGTGATCAATCCCTCCGATCCCTCCAGCAAAACGGCTCTGATCGTTGCCGGCTTTCTGCTGGTGGTGTCGATCATCGGCAAGATCGCCTCTGGCTGGGCCTTTGTCAGCAAGCAACCCACCCGTCGCCTGGTGGTGGGCTTGGGCATGATGCCCCGCGGTGAAGTCGGCCTGATTTTCCTGGGTCTTGGAACCAGCGCCAAGTTGCTGTCTCCTTCCCTGGAGGCGGCAATCCTGTTGATGGTGATCGGCACCACTTTCCTGGCTCCGATTCTTCTGCGTCTTGTGATCGGTGGCGACAAACCAGACGACGACGACAAGGTTGATGATGAGGTCGCCGCTGATCCGGTGGGTCTGCTCTGAGCTGACGGGCCGTTTCGGCGCGAAGTTCAGTCCTTACGCGCCAACGTCAGAAACAGACTCCAGCCGATGGTGATCAGCGCCAGGCTTGAAGCCCAGCCAGGCCCGAGAGCCCAGCCCAGCAGCAGCTGAACCAGCACACCAACGGCGAGTGCCAGCAGCAGACTGCTGATCACCAAAGCCGCCTGTTTCCACGGTGCGCTCAGGGGTCCACTTTCAAGGCTCGCTTCAAAGCGGCTGAGTGGTGCGCTCAGCGGCAGATAGAGGGCAATAGCCCAGAACAAGCCACCGCTGAGTGTGCTGCTCTGCAGAAGCAGGCCTGTGGTCTGATCGAGCATCGCGGCGAAATCGGCCCGGCAGGGCGCTGGCGAAAAAGGATGCTTAGCATCGCCGCCACAAGCGGAAGGTGTGGTGAGCGAGACACAGCAGCCCTGGTGGCAGTTCCAAGGTCATGACGTGCACGGTCTCTGTGTCGGACCTGAATCGGACTCGGATGCGGTTGATCTCAAGCGTCCCGCTGTGCTTCTTGTGCATGGTTTTGGCGCTTCCACCGATCACTGGCGCCACAACATTCCTGTGCTGGCCAGCACCCATGAGGTGCATGCCATCGATCTGCTCGGTTTCGGCCGTAGTGCCAAGCCAGCTGGTTTGTCCTATGGCGGTGCTCTCTGGCGGGATCAGCTGGTGGCCTACGTGCGCGAACGCATCGGCCGGCCCACGGTGATCGCGGGCAATTCTCTGGGTGGTTTCGCCGCGCTTGCTGCAGGTGCTGAGTTGGGGGATGAGGCGGCCGGCGTTGTGTTGCTCAATGCAGCCGGCCCTTTCAGCGACGAACAGTCCGCGAAGCCCAAAGGCTGGTGGCCGAGCGCACGTCGCTCGATCAGCTCGGCACTGCTGAAAAATGCTGTGTTGCAGCGCTTGCTGTTTGAAAACCTCAGGCGCCCCGCCACGATTCGACGCACCCTCAATCAGGTGTACATCGATAAGACCAACGTCGATGACTGGTTGGTCGAGGCAATTCGCCGCCCCTCTCTCGATGCCGGCGCTTTCGGAGTGTTTCGCACCGTCTTTGATATTCCCCGCGGCCAGCCGCTGGATGAATTGTTCGCATGTCTGAAATCTCCCTTGCTGTTGCTCTGGGGGATCCGTGACCCCTGGATCAATGCCGCCGGTCGTCGTGCCAGTTTCAAGCGTCATGCTCCTGAGGCCACCACGGAGGTGATTCTTGAAGCCGGTCACTGTCCACACGATGAAGTCCCCGATCAGGTGAACGCGGCATTGCTGGAGTGGTTGACCACTCTTGCCGGTGAAAACAAGCAGGATCTGCAGCCTTCTCGGTAGTTTCTGGCCAATCTTGGGTGTCCCGGTCCTGTGGCCATGACCTTTCGCCAACAGTCCGCTCCCTATCCCCACTGGGAGTTTGTGCATCCCGGCAGTGGTGATCGCCTGCGGGTGGTGCCCGAGCGCGGTGGCCTAGTCACCGAGTGGTTGTGCAATGGCCGCGAGATGCTCTATTTCGACCAGGAGCGCTTCGCTGACCCAGCCAAGAGCATCCGCGGAGGCATTCCAGTGTTGTTTCCGATCTGCGGCAATCTGCCCAATGATTGCCTGCCGCTCGCCAGCGGTGACTTCACCCTCAAGCAACATGGATTTGCCCGTGACATTCCCTGGCAGATCGCATTGCTCGGCGATCAGAGTGGCGTGACGCTCACGTTGAGCGATGGTGCCGAAACCCGGAAGGCCTACCCCTTCGGATTCAGGATCGAAATGGCGATTCGACCGCTCAGTGCTGCGCTCGACATCACCATCACCATCAGCAATACCTCCGAGTCTGAGAGTGAGCCGATGCCGTTCAGCTTCGGCCTCCATCCCTACTTCAATGTGACTGATCCCGCTCGCACGTCTGTGGAAGGTCTGCCTGGCCGTTGCTTCAATCATCTGGAGATGGCCGAAGCGCAGACGGCAAACCAGTTGAATCAGCTGGCTGAGGGGGTCGATTTCCTCACGCACGCGGCAGGACCGGTGACGCTGGTCGATGAGCAGGCAGGCACCAGGGTGCAGCTTCAGCATCAGGAACCGATGGATCTCACTGTGGTGTGGACCGACCCTCCACGAGCCATGGTCTGTCTTGAGCCCTGGACAGGCCCTCGGCAGGCCCTGATCAGCGGTGATCGAAGGCTGGAGTTGCACTCTGGCAAGAGCACCACGCTGTCCTGCCGCTACAGCGTCAGCTGACGCATGTTCATGCACAGGAACAGGCTTTGGCCAAGCCCAAGTCCTATGGCCACTGGCGGAACGCTGTTGTGAGCGCGGCTCAAGCTGCAGCGGCTGAGGCTGCCCGCAAGATTGTGGTGATCGACGACGATCCCACCGGATCTCAGACGGTGCACAGTTGTCCGTTGCTGCTGCGCTGGGATGTGCAGACTCTGCGTCAGGGACTGCGTCATCCTTCTCCGCTGCTGTTCGTGTTGGCCAACACCAGGGCTCTGTCACCGGAGGCCGCAGCGGAGCGCAATCGTGAGATCGTTGCTTCGCTTGAGCAAGCTCTGGCTGCGGAGGGGATCCGTGATCAGCAGTTGCTGCTGGTCAGCAGGGGGGACTCCACCCTGCGCGGTCATGGTGTGCTTGAGCCCGCTGTTCTGGCTGAAGAGCTGGGTGACCGCTTCGGTGCGGTGCACGCCACGCTGCATGTGCCCGCTTTTCTTCCCGGTGGACGTACCACGGTGAATGGAGTCCATCTGCTGAATGGTCAACCGGTCCATACGACCGCTTTCGCTCGCGACCGCAGCTTTGGTTTCAGCACCAGTTGTCTGGACGCCTGGCTGGAGGAAAAGAGTGACGGTGCCATTCCAGCTGCTTCAGTGCTGCGTTTGCAGGGAGAGCTGCTCGACCGTGCTGCTGAGCAACGCAGTGCGGATCTTTTCGCTGACGGGTCAAGCGGCTTCACAGAGCTTGTGGTCTGGCTTGAGGCGCTGGATGGCAATTGTTCAGTGATCGTGGATGCAGAGAGGCAGGAGCAACTGGATGCTCTTGGTGCGGCTGTGCAACAGCTGCAGGGAAGGCGTCGCTTCCTGTTTCGCTCAGCTGCGAGCCTGATCAACGGGTTGGTTGATGGCGGCTTGAGACCACTTGGTCCTCAGCCCATCAAGGCCGAGGATTTAGTGAAGCTTCGGCGCCGTGATTCAGGTGGCCAGCCTTGCCCTGGACTTGTGTTGGTGGGTTCTCACGTGCCGTTGGCCGATCAGCAGCTGGAGAGGTTGCTCAGCGAGTCACGTTGCGCTGGCCTTGAATTGCCGGTGCATCGGATTGCGAGGGTGCTTGAGGGTGGCATCCCGGATGTGCTTCTGGCTGATCTGGAGAACGAGTGGGTGGAGTGGATGCTGGCAGTGCTGGATCGGAATCAAACTCCTGTGCTGTACACCAGCCGCGGCGAACTTTGTTTTGGTGAGGGGCCAACGGCTGACCGTCGCCGCTTGGACTTCGGTCTTGCCCTGGCTCAGCTCACCGCCCGGTTGGTGGCTGGGGTGGTCCCTCGGCTTGGCTACTTGATCAGTAAGGGTGGTATCACGACCGGCTCTGTTCTGGCTGATGGACTGGGCCTGGGGACTGTTCTGCTGGAGGGCCAGTTGATGCCCGGTCTTTCGATGGTGCGTCCGATCGCTGGGGAAGGCATTGCGGGTGTGAATACCCTTCCCGTAATCACCTTCCCCGGCAATCTTGGCGACGCAGATACTCTTGCTAAGGCGTGGGCATTGATGGAGCTTGATGGAGCGGAGTAAGAGCCTTTTCGTTCTGAGTTACTTATAGTTTTTCAGTTTTGACATCTTCCCGATTCCAGGATTGAAACTGTTGGTTGGATCAATCTTTTTGTAGAAGTTTGATAGATCAGTTTCGGCTTTGTATAGATGGCCAACATTGTGTTCGGCAGGGTACTTGGCGCCTGATTGATCGAGCAGATCGAGAATCTTCCGCTTCAATTGATCAGAATCCACTCCTTTTTTAACGACAAAATCCCAGTGGAAGACCATGCAAAGGAAGTGTGCCATCTGAAACGATTCGGCCATCTGAGAAAGAATTTCTTCGGGGAGAATTTTATGCCACGTTTCGCAGTTGCGTGGCAGTGCAATATCCAGTGGGAGCAATTCTCCAGAGTCGTTTTGGTTTAAAATCTGATACCGTGCTGGGGCATTCCCGGCAACATAGCGATGGAGTAAGGCGGCTTTTCCTTCGGATTCGCTACATTCAAAATAAGCATGATCGTCATCGCTTTCCCAGTTTGTTTCTAATAAATTCTGCGTTTCTTGAATGGATTGATCGCTCGCTAGAATAATCATATGGTGTTCATATTGATCGCGAAAAGCTCTCATCCTGGCTGGTAGATGGTCTGGAACCATCTGAGAGATGCACTGCAGAGTTCGGTCGGAAAAGTGATCCTGAAAGAGTGATGTCGGCCACTGAGAGACGATTCGATCAACATTCCGCTTGATGCCAAAAAGTTTGGGGATGAAGCCTGTGCCGAAATATTTGATGGCTAGATAAGCGTCTTTACAGTAAATATCTGCACCGTCAAAATAACTGCGATGCATATATTCTCCCATGTCAGGCAGGTGTTGAAATCCTGTGAGAATCTGCTTGCGCAGTTCCGTGAGCTGTTCCGGTTTGTTGGTGCCCAGATAGAAAATTTTTTCTGTTTTTGGTTTTGGAAACGTGTCAAGTCTGACAGCAAAAACTGCCAGCTTGCCTGCGCACCCACTGGCCTCACGCAAGCGTCGTTGATCGGCATTGAATCGAGCAGGAATTGATGATGTGACATCCCTGACCCGTTTCTGATAATCATGGTCTGAGGCTAATCGCTCACAAGGCGCTAAATGTTCAGTGTTGAAATCAGACTTCTGAAGTGTGGTTAAGATCTCTTCCGGACATGTGCCGAGTTCAATCCCGAGATGATTGACCAGCTCAAGCTGCCCGGTTTGATTGAGTTGGGCAAAGAGTGAATATTCCGTGTATGCAGGACCGCGATTGACCAAATTACCGCCAGAGTTATTGCAGATGCCTCCCACAACGGACGCACCAATGCACGATGAGCCGATCACGGAGTGAGGACCTCGTCCCAGTGGTGATAACTTTTCCTCCAGCTGATATAAACTTGATCCCGCGAAAGCAATCACTTGATTGCCGCCATTGAGTAAAATTAATTGATCTAAATTTAGAGTATTAATGATGACGACATCCCTGTCGTAGTTGTTTCCATCAGGTGTGGACCCCCCTGTCAGCCCGGTATTGGCTGCTTGGAGAATGATGATTTTGTCGAGCTTGACGCATAATTCAAGCGTTTTCCAAAGCTGCAACAGAGTCTTCGGCATGACCACTGCACAGGCCATGCCCTGACCGACGCGTATGCCGGTTGTGTAGGGCTTGGTCTGCTCACTGCTGGTTAAGACCTGCTGCTGCCCAACCAGGGCCACCAAGCCGTTCTCCAGTTCCTGCAATCGGTCCTGTCTCATCGTGATGCGGCTTCTGTCCGCAACTTGAGCCTATGAAGAATCTATTGGATCAGCGTCAGTGTGTTCTGCACTGCTGCTCACCTGGCTTCATCAGGCTTGAAAGCGACGCAGGTCTACAGCCTTCTGGAGACATCCAGGACTATGGATGGGGACGGCCTTATTCAGCATCCAGTTTTTGATGTTGAAATGTCCCCGAATATTAATGCACTGATGTCTCAGAGCTAGATCCGAACATCTTTGAGACGAATTGTTTGCTTGGGATCGTCTTGAGGTCTGACTGGCTGCGCTCCTTTTTATTCAGTCGTCTTGGATCAATGCGGATCTCGTACTGTGGAATTCTCCGGTGTGGGATGTCTAGGGGTTGTTGGTGTTAAATATGCACAGGAAATCAGTAGGAATGTCGCCAGCCAAATGTAATACTGCGCGAAGACCACAGCATTGAATTGCAGGAATATCAATAATGTCAGTGTACTGGCCAGCCAGAAATTGATTTTTTCCTTGGCCTGCGCTACCCAATTCATGATAATTAAGGCAAGCATGATCAGCCTTGTGCCATCGACTCCGGTCAAGATCATTCTGGTCCCTGTTGCTTTGCCATGATCGCCAAATTCCCGTGTGGTCGAGAAAAGCATGTTGAGCAGGAATCCTGATGGTTGATCCAGCAGAAATGGTATCGAGATGATCAGTGGAATGATCAGTGCCACTGCGCTGTAGGTCAGGATTCTTTTTCTGCTTGAGATGCTGTTGCCTGAACTCGAATTTGCCTTGAGCCCTAAGAGAAAGCTCGGTAGAAGAACGATGCCGACGTGCTTGATACTCAGGGAAAGACCGAACATCAGCGCGGAGAGTTTGGGTTTGCGGTTAAGTTGTTGGCCTGCGATAAGAATGGGCAAAATGGCTGCAAATTCAAGATGTTGGACATCGATGATGTATGCGCTCCAGCGTCCTAAAAGCAGAATGCTGCAAGCGATGATTCCTGATATCGGTTTGCGTTGTTGATAGTAGATGCTGAAAGTGACGACGCCGATGCATAAGTGGAGCAATAAGTTTATTGGTTTCCATGTGTTGATAAAATCTACAAACCTCGATATGCCAAAGTGATTGAGTATGCTGGCAAAGTAATAGCTTAGTGGAAGGTAGGTTGGATATTTGCTGTTTTCTCTTAGCGAATTTCCTATGATTCTTGTGTAAGGGTTGAGATGGTTTGTGATTTTTTTGCCTTCTTCCCAGACGTGATAAATGTCTTCGCTCAATAGTCGTTCTGTGCCTTTTAGCCCCCATGCATAATGCACGAAGATGGTTACGATAATCAGCGTGATTCCAACAAATACAAGAAAAGTTCTCTTAGATTTCATCGTTGGTTTGTCCTTTGGGTAGGCTGTTTGTCTTAGCAATTATTGAGTCATTTATTTGCGAATATGCGTTTTCCGATGTCCTTTTTGCTTGCGAGGGATTGGTTCTGCATGGTTGATTCTCGCTGAGCCAGCGGCGAGATGCTTGCTGTTGCTCACTGCACGATGCAAATAAAAATTGTCAACCAATGATGATTGTTTCATTGATGCACATCTGCTTGCTGCTTCGTTAATGCATGTTATGAGGATATTTTGGTGAAGTTTGGCATTGCGCCTGGAATACTTGATCTTATTTTATCACTTTGAGGAATGAATGATGCAGTCCTTTTGTTGGAGTAATCTGATGCTTGATCCATGTCTGGCATTGCTTCTGTCTGTTTTGGGGTATCACTCATATCTGAAAAGTCATGTCTCAATTTCTGATCGTCATGCTTCAATGTGAATGGGTTGGGTCATGATTCGATGCCAGTGATTCTGAGAATCAGGCCGCTTCGCTGGCTTGGATTATGGCGATAAATCAATTCAGTTTTGATGTTTTCGAGGATCGGGTTGAGCAGCTCCGTGCTCTTGTCGAGGTTGGCAACAATGTCTCCAACTTTTGGTGTATATAGCATCCGTTTGCCCGCCCCGTCTTTGACGATAAATTGATCACGATCGGGTTCATATTCGATCAATGATTTGTAGGGGATTCTATTGAGATGCCGTTTGGCTGAAAGTCTTGATTTTTGATTAATGATGATATTGACGTTATCACCTGATTCGCGAATTTTCCTGCTAATTTTATAGAGTTCTTCGTAAATTGATTGTATGTAAGCCTGTTCAAATTTTTGTTCTGAGATATTGTTTAAAAAGGTGTTTTTCGCTGTCGCATGGTCGATTCCCACAATCATCGATGAGGCTAGGGCTGCTCCGGCGACCTTGATTCCGGGCTTAGCTTTTAGCCCTCTGTTGAGTTCAATTGTCTGAATCCATACCCATCCGATGTTGATGGTTGCGATGAGTTGAAAAGGAAGTGAGAGATAGCTGCTTGCATCGAACTCGTAGGTAATTCCCAGTGCTGCAGCGTAAGCGAAGCCGGCAACATTGATTGCGTCTAAAAGATTGAAAGTAATCTTATGTCTTAAGATGAGTGCTATGCGCGTGGATGCGATAATTGCAAAGATATAAAAACGGAAGTCAAGGATGATTTTGTATGCCGCATCTTCGTTGTATGCCCCTTCTGCTGCATAGCTGCTTGGTATTAATGCTAGAAAAATATAGCTTACTGAGAAAATCAGTGTAAGGCTGCAAATCCATTTCTCGAGGTTGTTTCTTTGTGATGACAGGTTTTGACTGATGATGTTGTTCTGATCATTGTGCCTGCTGATGTTGTCAGTGAGCCATAGGCTTGCCGCTGGAATGATGAAGAGCAGGATCGCAATATCTTTTATATATATACCCAGCAATGCCCAGAGGAAGGTGAGATAAAATTTTGACGTTTTCCCCGTTCTGCGATAGTCAACATAGGATGTTGCGTAGAGCATGAAAATAAGGCAAAGTAGTCGCTCGCAATAGATCACATGAAAGAACGTGGTTCCTGTTGAAGGGTGAATCAGTAGCAGGCATGTTATTAAAAGGATTGTTGACTGTTGAGCTGTTTCCCTAAGCTGTAGGCCGTTCAGGAATTTGGTGATCAGTACCACAATTCCAATTAATTCAGCAGCGCTAAACAGCATCCATGTTTTGATGTGGATGGTAAACCAGCTCAGGATATGAAGGTCTTGATGGGCAAGAGGAAAGAAGCGATAGTCGCTTCTCCGCATCGTTTCACCAATGAAGCTTCCTCGGATTGAGAAGTTGTCGAGGAAATGTCCTTGGACTAAGTCAGGGTACCAACCGACCATATCTTTATAGATATAAGTTGTTCCTGTAATCATCGCCACCGTGTAGGCGATGAAGATAATTGAGGTGATTGGGTTATTTCTGATGAAGCCCAGCATCGATTCAATAGGGCCTCTTGGTTTCTCTTGAGGGTTGAGAGATTCCCTGCGTGTGTACGTGTAGATGCGGTTGATCAGATATCCCAGTGAGATCACCAGCAGGATCAGCCAGATGTCATGTACGGTTCCTTGGTACTGGCGCAGCAGTGCTCTCCCTGGTTTGGACTCTGGTGATGGCAGAGAGCTTGAATTTTGATTCACCCACCACCAGAGGCCGAGACCTATTGCCCCTAGTGTGATTGTGAGCCAGATGACAACATTGGGAGTGCGATGTTGAGGACTCTCTTGTGACTGATCACTCATGAATGGTGATTTCCGTTGAGGTTGATTTGATTGATGTCAGCGGTGCTTGATAATCAACCTGTTTTCTGTTCAGAAACGTTCGATGATTGAGCTGGCAAATCCGCTGCAGCTCACGGGATCCACTTGGGGTTCCATTAGACGAGCCAAGTCATAGGTCACTTGTTTATCGGCGATGGCAGCGCTTAGGCCCTTGGTGATCAGTTCAGCAGCTTCCTGCCATCCAAGAAACTCGAGCATCATCACTCCACTCAGAATCACTGAACCGGGATTGATGCGATCCAGGCCTGCATGTTTCGGTGCGGTGCCGTGGGTTGCCTCAAAAATCGCAGCTTTTTCACCGATGTTTGCGCCCGGCGCCATGCCAAGTCCGCCCACCATTGCAGCAGCAGCATCAGAGATGTAGTCACCGTTGAGATTGAGGGTGGCCAGGATTGAATATTCCTGAGGTCTGGTCTGGATTTGCTGGAAGATACTGTCGGCAATTCGATCATCCACCATCACCATGGAGTGCCACTGCCCGTTGCCGTGGCTGTTGCCGATGGAGTCGATCACGGCTCGCACTTCTGAATCGATGTTGGCTTTCTTTTCGTCGGTGAGGCTGTCGTAGCCAGGTTCAATCATGCGGGCATTGGCCTGCACGCTTAAGCCTGAGTCCTTTTCCAGGTTGCCCAGGATCCAGCTTTCCCGCTCGGTGATGCAAACGTCACGGAATTCAGTGGTTGCTAGTTCATATCCCCAGTCGCGAAATGCACCTTCTGTGAATTTCATAATGTTGCCCTTGTGCACCAGGGTGACATGGCGTTTGTTTCCCTCAAGCCTCAGGGCGTGTTGGATCGCTTTGCGGATGTGACGTTGGCTCCCGTGCTTGCTGACAGGTTTGATACCGATACCTGATCCCTCCGGGATCTGTCGTTTTCCGAGTTTGCCGTTGGCTGGGATCACCACCTCATTGAGGTGCTTGCGAAGCTCCTGACCAACAGCATCGTCAGCTTCCCATTCCACGCCCATATAGATGTCTTCTGTGTTTTCCCGATAAACGATCACATCAAGATCCTGCGGACGCCTGTGTGGGCTCGGCGTTCCTGCGTAGTAGCGGCAGGGACGCACACATGAATAAAGATCGAAGATCTGGCGCAGGGCCACGTTCAGCGAGCGGATGCCTCCACCCACGGGGGTCGTCAGGGGGCCTTTGATGGCAACGCCATAGCTGCGGATCGCTTCGAGGGTGTCTTCTGGCAGATACTGGTAGGTGCCGTAGAGATCACAGGCTTCATCGCCGGCGTAGACCTTGAACCACTGAATCTGCTTGCTGCCTGCGTAGGCCTTGTTCACAGCAGCATCGAGGACTTTCTGCGTCGCGGGCCAGATGTCGATGCCTGTGCCATCACCGCGGATGAAGGGAATGATCGGGTTGTGGGCCACCACGGGTTGTCCGTTTTCGAAGTGAATCGGTGTTCCCTCTGCGGGGGCTGTGATCTTCTCGAACTGGGCCATGGCTTGGTTGCCGCGGGGCGACTTCACTTTGTGGCGAGCCTATGACTCGATAGGCAATCCCTAAAGTCATTTCGATCCGCCCCCATTCCCATGCCGAAGTCAGAGGGTGTGTGCGTTGTGGCGGCCTGTTTCAACGAGGAGGATGTCATCACGCGTTTTGTGGAGCGTGTGCTGCCGGTCCCCGGAGTCGACAAGCTGGTGCTGATCGACGATGGCTCGTCCGATGCCACGGTGGAACGCATCCGCGCCTGGATGCAGGCTCATGCCGGTTCGCCTGTGACTCTCCTGGAGCTCACGCGTAATTTCGGCAAGGAAGCGGCGATGCTTGCCGGCCTTGATCACGTCAATGGTCGCTGCGGCGCAGCAGTGCTGATTGACTCCGATCTGCAGCACCCCCCTGAACTGATTGAACAGATGGTGCATGAGTGGCGGGCCGGAGCTGAAGTGGTCACCGCAGTGCGAGATGACCAGGATCAGGAATCGCGCCTGAAGGTGGCCAGTGCTCATTGGTTCTATCGCGTGTTCAACAAGGTGGTGGATTCCATCGAGCTCCAGGAGGGAGCAGGCGATTACCGCCTGCTTGATGCAGCTGTTCTTGATGCAGTCACTCAGTTGCGCGAGTCCAGTCGTTTCTCCAAAGGGCTGCTTCCCTGGACGGGCTATTCAAGTGTTGAGCTGTCCTATCAACGGGTCAGTCGGGTGGGAGGCCAGACCTCCTGGAGCCCGCTCAAGCTGTTCAGTTATGCCTTTGACGGCATTTTTTCCTTCTCGGTTCTGCCCCTGAAGATGTGGACGGGCATTGGAGTTCTGGTTTCGTCGCTCAGTCTTCTTTATGCTCTCGCGATCATTCTGCGCACAGCGATCTTCGGTGTGGATGTCGAGGGTTACGCCTCATTGATGGTGGCGGTGCTGTTCATCGGAGGAATTCAGTTGATCGGCATTGGAGTGCTCGGTGAATATGTCGGCCGCATCTATGTGGAGGCGAAGTCACGCCCTCACTACTTCATCCGTCGCATTCACAAGTCCTGAAGAGCGCGCCACTCACGCTGTCGCCAGGTTGAGGCCGCAAAGGGCTGGGAAACAGCAAATCCCACTGTCGCCAGATCAATGTCGAGAGGACCAGCGGGATGGGCCAGCAGCAGCGGAGGGGTGGAACCTGGTTGTGGATCCGCGCTGCTGAGCTCTTTCCAGGCCGCAAGCATCGGAGCTCCTGCCATCTGGCCAGTGAAGAGAACGCCGGCGAAGCTCTGATTGCTGGCAAGACCGCAGCGATGGATGGCTGGCCGGGCTTTTCGACTGAGCAGTTGGAGCACCAGCCACTTCAGCAGGCCCAATTGACGAATCGCATCTCCCCAAAAGCGCAAGGGCAGGCCAGTGGGCAGCGGTTCCTCCGTCAGGCGCATCCAGGTGATGCCGTTGTCAGCAGCTCTCGCCAGAGCCGCCTTCAGCACGATCGGCACCAAGTGAATGTGCTGATGGCCATCCAGATGAATCGGTGCATCAGCGCAGAAGTTGCGGAATTTTTGAATCTGGGCGTCGATTTCCAGTCCAAGTTGCTTTTCGATCCGGATGCGGGAAGGATGGCGGCGCGGCAGCAGCGACAGCAACAACCATTGTCCGAACGATCGCTTCAGATAACCGTGTGCGTCCACGAGGTCAGGCAGCAATGCTGGGTCAGCACTCGAAGGTCCTTCGGTCAGGCAGAGGTGCAGACAGATCTGCAGTTGAGGATGGGTCTGCTTCAGCTTCTGCCAGGCGTGAAAGCCCTCGGCAGCGACCGGGCCATTCACCAGCAGACTGCTGCTATCCAGCCGTCCCAGACTGGCCAGCTCGAGAATGGCCTTGTTGGTGGCTGGGCTCAGGCCGAGATCATCTGCGTGGCGCAGGGGAGTGATGAGGTGATCCCTGCGACGCCGGCTGAAGCGTGCGGCCCGCGACCAGATCAGGGCATTCAGTGCTGTGGGGGTGAACACCAGAATGGCAACGCGCACCGGCTCGCCCAGGGAGTTTGGCAGGGCCAGAGGCAAAACGCCGCTTACCGTGAGGTTGATCGCGTACTGAATCACTAGCCAACGCCGAGCGAAGCGCTGGCCACCGGTTTCCTGGCGGAAGGTGAACCTTGCATGCCCCAGATAGCCGGCCAGCGATGCGGCGAGAAAGGCCAGGGGATTCGCCAGCCAGAGCGGCATGACTAGGCCCAGTGCCAACAGCACCAGGGCATGGACGGCTGCCGCCGCCACACCCACCAGTCCGTAAAGGCTGAGTCTGGAGCTGAGAGTGCTCGGAATCATGGTCGCAACCGTAACGGCCACTGGCGCTTCGGGTCAGCAGCCTTCAACCTGTGAGCATCGACGATGAACTGGTGAACGCAGGAGAAGCAGTAGACAGCGTGCAGCTCGCCCAGACTCTGGCTTCGGCCGTGACCCTGGTGAGAGATCGTTTCCCGGCCGCGAGTGTCAATCTCAACCCCTGGCGGGATGATCCCCAGACGCGCCGCTGGCAGGAGGATCAGACCCTTGACTTGGCGTTTCACTTCCCTGGTTGGAGTCCACGTCTCGAATGCCGCAGTCTGCTTCTGCAGTTACAGCTACAGCAGACGTCCAAGCAGGATGGTGCGATGGCTTCGCCGGATCTGCTGGGGGTGTTGATGCGCGGCATGACCTACGACGGAGAACGCTGGCGTCTGGTAACGATGGGCGATTGGCAGCCCGAGGGTTCGCACCTGCCGCAACCCGAGCAGGTTCAGCAGTTGCGTGGAATCTGCCGGGACTTGTTTGATTTGTTCGCCAATCCGGCAGCGACGGGCACAGCGGCGTAACCCTTCGCAACCCTTCGGGCTCTTCGGCGAAGTTCGATTTTATGGTTGCCTACACCATCAAGTCCATCCCATGTCCGTAGCTCTGGCTGCTCAGCTCCGTGAAGGCACCAAGAAGGCTCACACGATGGCCGAGAACACCGGTTTCGTTAGCTGCTTCCTCAAGGGTGTCGTCGATAAATCCAGCTATCGCAAGCTCGTTGCTGACCTCTACTTCGTTTACTCCGCCATGGAGGAAGAGGTGGATCAACTCAAGGATCACCCTGTGGTGGGCCCTGTGGGGATGGAGCAGCTGAACCGACGCGAGTCTCTGGAGAAGGATCTTGTGTATTACTTCGGTGAAAACTGGAAAGATGAGATCCAGCCTTCACCTTCCGCCGTGGCTTACGTCGAGCGGATCCACAAAGTGGCGAAGGAGTCCCCCGAACTGCTGGTTGGTCATCACTACACCCGTTACATGGGTGACCTCTCAGGTGGTCAGATCCTCAAGAACATCGCTCAGAAAGCGATGAACATGGATGGAGATGACGGTCTGCGTTTCTACGTCTTCGACGAAATCGCTGACGAGAAGGCTTTCAAGACGACCTACCGCGCCACCATGGATGAGCTGCCAATCGATCAGGACACCGCTGACCGCATCGTTGAGGAGGCGAACAACGCCTTTCACATGAACATGCACATGTTCAAAGAGCTTGAAGGAAATCTGGTGGCGGCCATTGGCAAGGTGCTGTTCGGCTTCCTGACCCGCCGTCAGCGCAGTGGCAGCACAGAAACTGCCGCTGCTTGATGTCATCCACTGAGCCTTCGTCTGGGGGGTTCAACTCCATTCGGGTTCTGGTGCCTGGCACCGGAACCCGTTTTCGTTGTGGCGGATTGAGTGTGGCTTTGCAGACGGCACGCCTGCTCTCAACTCTGCGTCCTACAGAGGTGGTCACCTACAGGGAACGCAGTGATGGCCATCCATACCTGGATGACGTGCTGCAGGTGGAACAGTCTCCCGGCAGATCTCTTTGGATTGTGAGCTGGGGCTTTGACGTGCCTCGTTCACTCTCCCGACTGCGTGGACGACCGGTCGTCTATCAGGCGCACAGCAGTGGATACGGTTTTACTCTTCCCCCGGGTGTGCCGGTGGTGGCGGTGAGTCGCAACACTCTCGGTTACTGGGGCGACCGTGCTCCACGCAACCCGTTGTTCTGGGTGCCCAATGCACTGGAGCCACAGTGGCTGGAGCGGGGTGCCCGTCCGTCATCATCCGACCGGAACACGTTCACCGAGCGACCGATTGATGTGCTGGTGCAGAAGCGCAAGAGCAGCCCCTATGTGTTGAACCAGCTGGTGCCAGCCCTCAAGGCACAGGGCCTGAGAGTGGAGGTCCAGGGCGGCTGGGTGGATGATTTGGTTGATCTGTTCAATCGCTCCAAGGTCTATCTCTATGACTCGGCGGAGTACTGGCGAGGCCAGGGTGTAAGTGAGGGCTTCGGGTTGCCTCCCCTGGAAGCTCTGGCCTGCGGTTGCGTGGTGTTCGGCAGTTTCAATCATGCTCTTGCCGACACACTGACGCCTGGTGTGACCGCCCATCAGATCGGTCAGGGCACTCTGGAGAATGATCTGGTGCGGATCTCTGCGGCCGTTGCCAGCCCCAAACAGTGGCTGCCAGCGGCTTCGACGATCGAGGAGCTTCTGGCGGAATCCAGTGAGGCCAGGTGGTGCGAGCGTTGGAGAGTGCTTCTGTCGCAGCTGGATGATCTGGTTGCACACGGCGCCATCGGTTTGTCGTCTGCGCATGTGTTGCGATCGCCGTCCACCCGGCGGCTGCGCTGGACTCTGCGCTGGCATCGCTTGCGCGACAAGGTGGCCAATCGGTTGTCCGGCTGACCTTGGCGTCAAGGCTGACTGATGGCTGCGAATTAAGGTTTCAAGCACATGGATAGCGCCTTGAACGCTCAAGGTTGAAAGCTGAGGGCTTCAATGCCGTTTCAAAGCCAGACCTTGACCAACCTGCGCAAGCTGCTGGCTTATCTGCCTCGCCGGCGGAACCAGCAGTTGATTGTGGTGATGGTGGCCGCCTTCTTTCAGGGGGTGATGGATGTTTTTCTGGTTGCCTTGCTGGCACGCCTGGTTGGATTGCTCGCCGGTAACAACCTGCAGGACAAGATCCCTGGGATCAAAGTTTTTGGTGGAGCCTTGCTGGACCAGGCGGGCTGGATCGTTGGTCTGTTGATCCTTGCCTTTTGGTTGGCATCCGCTGTTCGCTTCGGGGTATCGCTGATGCAGAGCCTGCTCAGTGCAGAAATCTGGAATGACCTGGTGAATCGCGTCTACCTCACGCTGATGCGTCAGGAGTATGAGTTTTTTGTTGGGGGTCGCTCGAAAGGAATTGCTCTGCAGTTCAATCGAATTTTCAACAACGTCTCCACTGGAGTGATTGCACCTTTAATCACCAGTTCTGGAAATCTTGTCTCGATCCTCTCTCTGATATCGGGGATAGTCCTTGTTTTGGGTATTAAGGCATTCATTATTTTTTCTTTGATGGTGATCTCTTATGTGATTGCGTCGAAGCTGATCACTCCTTATCTGCGTCTGGCTACGAAACAGAAGATACGTTATCGAAAACGTATTTCCATGATTCTAGGTGAATCAATTGGGTCAATGCGAGAAGTTCAGCTGTATGGCGCTGAGGAGTTTTTTGCGACCAGGTTTGCAAGGGATGGAGGGATTGCCAAGCGCTATGACCGGATCAGTCGTCTCCTCCCTGACATTCCTCGATTAGTGATTGAGCCGATGGGAATAACGATTTTGTTTGCCGTGTTCGTGATTCCTTCGTTTTTTGCTCAGGATATTAACTCTTTCCAGGAAACATTGCCTGAAATCGCAGCCATTCTCGTCGCCTTATTGAGGATTTCAGGGCCTTTGCAGTCAATGTTTCGTGGAATCAATAAATTACGCGGCGGTTTACCTTTTATGCAGGAAGCCCTTGATCTGCTGGAGTTGAAGCCCGACCGACTGCTTCTCAGCTCTGCTGGCGTGCCATCGTCTGATGCTCTGATCCCCCGTAATTTAATACAACTCAAAAATGTCAGTTTTTCGTTCCGTCAGCCAGGAGTTGATGTTATTTCTGATGTTGATCTTGCGATTCCCAGTGGTTCAAGGATTGCCTTTGTGGGCAAGACAGGAAGTGGTAAAACGACACTGGCCCACTTGATCCTGGGTTTATATCACCCCTCGCGAGGTTCATTGTGTATTGATGGAATCCCTGTTACGGCTCAGGAGCTTCCTGCGTGGCAGGCGAATTGTTCATTTGTTCCTCAAAATGTGCGATTGACGAATGGCAGTGTCAGAGACAATGTTGCCTTTGGTCAGCATTCAGAACTGATCGATGATTCTCGCGTTTGGGCATCTCTGGAGGCGGCACAGTTTGATGAAGTTGTGGCGGGAATGCAATATGGACTGTATACAATGGTTGGTGAAGATGGCGCTAAGCTTTCTGGAGGTCAGCGCCAAAGACTTGCTCTTGCCCGTGCCTTTTATCGGGAGGCAAAGGTGCTTGTCCTCGATGAAGCCACAAGTGCTCTCGATAACAAGACTGAACACGACGTTATGCAGGCCCTGGATATTGTTGGTCGACGCTGCACCACAGTCGTCATTGCACATCGTCTGTCCACGGTGAAAAAGTGCGATTGCATCTATGAGATTGTTGATGGTCGCATTGTTGCCAGCGGCAGCTTTGATGAGCTTTGTGATCGCTCTGATAGTTTCCGTGAAATGACTTTGTTTGGCTCAACTTAAAAAGGGATGGCTGATTTTGTCATTCTTTCTACTGCCGATTGGGATCACCCTCTCTGGACGAACAAGCAACATGTTGCTTGTGCTCTCGCTGAGCTTGGTCATCGTGTGCTTTATGTCGACTCACTCGGGCTCAGAGGTCCGCGAGTTGATAAGACAGACAGCGGTCGAATCTGGCGTCGTCTGAAGAATGGTTTGCGTTTCCCCAGGCAGGTGAAGCAGGGGATCTGGGTGTTATCTCCTTTGGTGCTGCCTGGCCAGCGCAGTGGTTTGGCGGCCAGATTCAACCGATGGAGTCTCAATGTCAGTTTGTTTATTGCTGATATAAAGCTCGATCTGCGTCGCCCTCTGCTGTGGACCTTCAATCCACAAACGCGCGCCTACCTGGGCTTAGGTAAGTTCCAGGCATCCGTGTATCTGTGCGTTGATCGTATTCAGGCACAGCCAGGAATGCCAGCTCAAATAATTGAAGCGGCTGAGCGGGATCTTTGCTCTTCGGTTGATGCTTTGTTCACCACATCTCCTCAGTTGCATCAAGAGCTTGGGCCTCTCAATGCCGGGAGTTATCCCTTCAGTAATGTTGCTGATGCTGATCACTTTGGCCAAGCTCATCAAGGACTCCTTTCCAAGCCTTCTGATTGGCCTCAGACTGAGAGTCCGGTTTTGATCTTTGTAGGAGCGATTGATGCCTACAAGCTTGATCTGAGCATGCTTGAAGCGCTCATGGAGCGCACACCGAAGTGGACATATCTCTTTGTGGGTCCGGTGGGCGAAACGGACCAAAGTACTGACGTTAGCAGCTGGAATCGCTTCTCTCATGTTCACCTTTTGGGTTCGCGACCGTATAGCGCTCTTCCCAGTTATTTGGCTCATGCGGATGTGGCTTTGTTGCCCCTTCGAGTCAACGACTACACACGTCATATGTATCCGATGAAGTTTTTTGAGTATCTCGCTGCTGGATGTCCCATTGTTGCCACCGAAATTCCTTCGCTTCTCGATCAAAAAGATGTGGCCATGCTTTGCAAGCCAGAGGTGAATGATTTCGAAGCGGCAATCCAATCTTCCCTTAATGGAGAGGGGGCGGACTTGGCGCAGCGGCTTGACCGTGCTGGTCAAAAAACCTATCGGCTGCGTACTCAATCGATGTTGGATCGCCTGCATGCTCATGGGCTGATGCCGGACGAGCCTTTCGCACCACAGGCTCCTACTTTTCACGAGATCCGCACCCTGTGGAGTCCCACCTATCGCTGGTCTCAGGCACGACTTGCTGCACTTCGCTTTCTGGAACCTTTTGGCGGTTGTGAAAGGTCAGAACGCTTTTTAAGGCGCTGGCTTCAGTGGGAACCGACCAATGTGGTTTTACTGAGTGATCTGGCCAGTCGCCGTTTGGCGAGAGGAGATAACACCGAGGGATGTCGTCTGATTGAGTTGATTTGGCAGCAAGACGGAGAGGCGGCGATTTTGCACCAGCTGCTGTTTCGTCGTGGATCGCGCCCCGGTAATCGTGTGGATCAACTTGCGCTGTTTGATGTATTGGCAGCCAGCAAAGTTTTGCCTCTTCATTACTCCGGTTACTGCCGAGTTGTGCGCACCTATCGGGCGATCGATGCGAAGGATTCGCTGGCTATCGAAAAAGGAGTGCAAGGTCTTGAAGAGATCCTCACTGTTTTGGAAGCCGATCCAAACACATACCGCTGCTTAAAGCCCAACCGGGAAAACAGAGCAAAGCTGCTCATCTCGACCCAACTCACAAGGCTGCGTGCCTTGATGGCTCTCGAGGATGTTGCGGCGCTTGACCAGGCATCGATTCATGTTCTGGCTAGTGCACGTCGTTATGACCCATTCGCGATCGATCGCAATACAGCCACGCGGATGACGCGCAACATCATGCGCAGTCTCACGATCGCCGCAGTGATGGCCTGGAATGCGCAAGATGCAAGTCGCTTTGATGCGGTCGTAGCTGAGATGGAACGGTTGCGGCAGGCCTGCCATGCTGATCGCTTTGATCCAATCTCTAAAAAGACCCAAGAGGATCACCGTGGTTTCGCAGATGCAGTGGTGCAGATGCTTCAGGGTTGTCGTTGGTCAAGCTTGGATTCCTCCGGGCGTCCTTCGTTCCGACAGCTGGTGGATCCTGTATCACTGGTCTATTTCCCGAACCTAGGTCGGGCTCGCGTTGAGAAGGCTGAGGATTTTTTGCTGGCCATCAGCGCGAACTGATCCTGGAATGCGGATCACCTTCACCATCGATTCGCTCAAGCTTGGAGGTGCTGAGAGAATCCTTCTGCAGTGGGCTCGTTGGTGCAGGGATGAGGGCTGGGATGTCCTGGTCATTACCCGTCATGGCCCTGAACGAGATTTCTATGCGTTGCCCGATGGTGTGAATCGATCGGTGGAGCCGCAATTGCCGGTTGTAATTGAGTGGCTCGGCTGGTTCGCCTTTCCCGTAAGAGTCCTCGCACTGAGATCACTGCTGCGCCGCCATGGGACTGATCTTGCGGTAGGAGTGACCACACTTCCTGCGGTGAAGTTGCTTCTCGCCAGTGCTGGTCTCCGTCTGAGCACCGTCGTGTCGGAACGCAACTATCCGCCGGCTAAGCCACCTTCTCTTTCGTGGCGATTGCTTCGGCGTCTGACGTATCCATGGGCTGATTTGCATCTGGTGCAGACCCGACCCACAGCTGAGTGGCTGCGTCAGCACTGTGGCGTTCATCGTCAGCTGTTGCTCCCCAACCCCGTTATTTGGCCATTGCCAGACCGGGAACCGAGGCTGACTCCTGACGATTGGCTGCCTCCTGACGCTCCCCTGATTTTGGCAGCAGGCACCAAAGCGCATCAAAAGGGCTTTGATCGCTTGATACCGGTGTTTGTTGAACTGGTGAAGCATCAGCCGCATCTGCATCTTGCGTTGCTGGGACTTGCCCCGGGCCTTTATCACGGCAGTGACCAGCAGGCGGAGTTGCGCGCTCTTCTTGGTGATGCCAACGATCTTCAGCAGCGGCTGTTGCTTCCAGGGGTGAGCGGAACCATGGCGAGCTGGTACGAACGGGCAACAGTGTTCGTGCTTCCGTCCCGCTACGAGGGCTTCCCCAACGTTTTGCTCGAAGCCATGGCTGCGGGGTGCGCCTGTATTGCCAGTGACTGCCTTACGGGCCCTGCGGATCTGATTGATCACGAGGAGAATGGGTTACTGCTCTCCCCTCAGGCCAGTACCAAGCAGTGGGTCGAGGCGATTGAGTCGCTTCTTCTCGCTCCCGATCGGCGCCGCGCGATGGGTGAGAGGGCGACTGCAGTGCGTGATCGATATGCTCCGGAACGTCTGCGGCGTGATTGTCTAGAGGCCTTGCGCCGGTTGCGCCATGGATGATCTTTGGGTTGTGCTTCCCCATCTCGGCGCTGGTGGTGCTCAGAAGGTTGGATTACTGGCCGCTGCCCATTTCGCCGAACAAGGCTTGAAGGTGCGGGTGTTGTCTCTGCGCCGAGATCACCCTGTTAAACACGTGCTCCCCAAAGGCGTCGAGGTTTTTGACCTGGGTCCGGATGAAGTCGTGCATCCGTGGTTAACCAATGCCGAGGATCGTGCATTTCTGTCCAGGTTGCGGCGTTTCACCCTGGCTCAAATTCTCAAGCTGCATCGACTGGCAGTGCGTTTGGCTGTTTCAGCGTCCTGGTGGCTGATCGATCGGCAGATGTATCCAGGACGCAAAACCTGCGCAACGCTATTGCTTTGTTACGGCATTGCATCCCTGGCAGGCCATCGCTACGTCCGGCTCCGAAAAATTGTTGAGCAAAAACGCCCAAAACGTGTTCTCTCTCTCTTGACCAAAACGAATGTGATGTGTTGCGCAGCTGTCTGGGATTTGCCTGTGCATCTTGTGGTGTCCGAGCGCAATGATCCCCGCTTGCAGCGACTGGAGCCACTCTGGAATCGCCTGCGAGCTGTCTTCTACCGCAGAGCCAATGTGGTGACCGCCAACACCGAGGGTGTGCTGCAGGCCCTGCAGATGATGGGGACTTGGCAGCGATTGGCTCTGCTCCCTAATCCCTTGCCAGGAGGTCTGAGTTTGGACAGGTCGAAGGCTTTGCAGTCCCAGCGTCAGCTTGAGATTTTGTCCGTTGCCCGTTTAGTCCCACAGAAAGGTCTGGATGTCTTGATCCGAGCTTTCGGATCACTGCCGGAATCCATCCGCGGCGCGTGGACACTGATCGTCGTTGGCGACGGCCCCGAACGCCAGGCATTGGTTGATCTGGTGGCCGAAGAGGGGCTGAGTGAACAGGTGAGCTTCCAGGGGTTTCGTTCTGACCCGGTCATGTTTATGCGGAGGTCGTCAATCTTTGCCCTGCCGTCACGGTTCGAGGGCATGCCGAATGCACTGTTGGAGGCGATGGCCTCAGGGCTCCCTTCCGTGGTGAGTGACGCCTCGCCCGGTCCTCTGGAAATGGTGCGCCACCGCATCGAGGGCTTAGTGGTTCCTACTGACGACGTCAAAGCCTTTGCCGAAGCGCTTGAGCTGCTCATGCTTGATCCTGAACTGCGCGAACGCTGCGGTCTTGCAGCCAAGGCCACGTTGAGATCTCTTGAGTGGGATGTGGTGGAGCCTCATTGGCGTTCAGTGTTGGCTCTTCCGGCTAAGGCATGAAGGCGTGCGATCCGCATTCCCTCGGAGGGGGGGGACGACTGCTGGTGCTCGCCCCCACGGCCCGGGCCACGAGTGAGACTTTTGTGAGGGCGAATCTGAAGGGATTGCCTTTTGAGATGACGGCCTACTTCGGAGATGAGTTCAGCATTTCAGCTCCCACCAGGTTCCTTTACAGCTGCTCGGTTGGTTGCAGCAAACTTCTGACCCGTCTTCATTGTCTGCGTCTTGCAGGCCTACCTGCTGCACTGGTGGCATGGGGGTTAATCCGTCGCCACAGGCCCGATGCCGTGTTGGTGGAATTCGGCTTTGAAGCCGTGCGGGTCATGAATGCCTGTGCCTGGTCTGGTGTTCCTTTTGTGGTGCATTTCCGTGGCTCTGATGCTTCAGCGCAAGTCAGCCTTGGCCTGCTTAAAAAGCGCTATCGGCGTCTTCTCAAGATTTCTGCGGGCGTCATCGTTAAGTCGAGGCCGATGGCGGACACTCTTCTCGAGCTGGGTGCACGGTCCGATTGTCTGTTAATCAGTCCATCGGGAGCTAACACCACGCTGTTTTACGGCAGCTCGCCAGAGCAGAGCCCCCCTGTGCTGCTCGCTGTTGGTCGTTTTGTTGCGAAGAAAGGACCTCTGCATACGATTCGAGCTTTCTCTTTGCTCTGTCGTGAGCTCAGTCCTGAGACTCTGGCTCCCGAGCTTTGGATGGTGGGAGACGGGCCCTTGCTGGCTGCTGCCCGGTCGCTGGTCAAGGAGCTTGGGCTGAACCACTCTGTTCGGTTCCTCGGTGTGTGCTCCCAGACCCGGGTTGCAGAGCTGATGCGTGAGGTGAGGCTGTTTGTTCAGCATTCAGTTGTGGCGCCTGATGGTGACAGTGAAGGCAGTCCCGTTGCGGTGATGGAGGCCCAACTGAGTGGTCTGCCTGTGATCGCGACCCGTCATGCGGGAATTCCCGAGGTGGTTGTCGAGGAGGAGACTGGTCTGCTTGTCGACGAAGGCGATGAACGCGCGATGGCTGATGCCATGGCTCGTTTGGCGCTGGATCCTTGTTTGGCGGCGCGTCTGGGTGAATGCGGACGCCGACGCGTTCAGAAGCTGTTCACAATCGAGCATCACCTCGAACAGGTGACGCAACTGCTGAGGCAGGTTGTTGGAAACCGGCGAGATCTTCGTTGTGATGCGTGAAGCGGTTCTCAAGCGCAGACTGCTGCTGATCCGTGGCCTTGGTCACAGCGGTACCACGATTCTTGATTTGGCACTTGGGGCACATCCTCAACTGATCGGTCTTGGAGAGGCTGCTCGTATTCTTCAATCACCGGGGCCTGGGGAGGAGAACCGTGGTCCATCTCAGCTGCGAGGTGCGCTTCGTTTCGAACGTCGTTGCAGCTGTGGTGCAATCGCGGCCGACTGTCCTGTCTGGGGCGATCTTCTGGAGTGGTTGCCCGCTAATGATCGATTACCGCTGACGATCAAGATGCAGCGCTTGCTGGAGGCGGTGGACAATGCCTCCGGGACCACTCCCACTTGGGTTGTTGATTCCTTTCAGGATGATTTCCATCTGCCGTTTCATCATGCTGATGACCTCGAGATTCGCATCATTCATCTGACCCGTGATCTGCGTTCCTGGGTGCATTCCCGCTCCCGCGACGGCCGTCGACGAGGCCATTGGTGGCCTGGGCTGAAACCTCTCCTGCGCTGGTGCCGAATCAATGCCCGCTATGAGAGCTGGCTGCTGCGCTGCGGTAAGCCTGTCTTCCGGTTGGGTTACGAAGAACTGGCTCTTGATCCAGAGGCAACACTGCGGCGCCTCTGCTGTTGGCTCCAGATTCCCTTCGATGCACGCATGCTTCGCCCCCATCGTCACAGCAGCAGCCATCAGCTGGCAGGAAACCGCGTTCGGTTTGATGCCCAGCGAAGCGGCGCGATTCAGTACGACGGCGCCTGGATGAAGGAAACGTCAGTTCTCGCTCAGATGGCATTGATGCTGCCCTGGGTATCGTCACTGAATCGACGTCTTGTTTATTCCTGCTCGGAAGTGGATGCTGTCAAATCTCCGCGATAGAGATAAATCTGACCATTACCCCTTCGGCTGTATTGGTAGATTTTTTCGTAGCGGTCAAGTTCGCTGCCTAGAAAATCAAGATTTCCACGGTCGATGCTGATCAAAAAATCCCCAGCGTTCGGTTTATAATTTTTTCCAGGTCTGATTCCAGACACAGTTGAGTAGGTGGAATCTTCGGGGTCTAGAAAGATAAGTCGATCTACATTGAATTGATCTAAATAACGTTTTTTTCGGAACCATGATTTTGTATAGATGAGATTGACTGGCTCACCGTTTTTTCGCTTGTCTCGGATGACTTTTTCGATTTCATTGATGGTCTGTAGCCATGAGTCCTGTTTGGTCTTAATGTCGCTGACGCGGTGGAGGAAGCTCTTGCTTTGCAGCTCTTCAAGAGCGATCAAGCCACTGCTGGTCGCTACGGCTGCGAGGCTCAAGCCCATAGCTGAAGGAACGTATCTGCTGATTGCTGGGGCAAGCCAGGCGCACCATATGAAGGCGAGGTCCATCACGGTGACCAGTTGAACTGGCAGGCTCATATAGCTAGAGCCGTCATACCCAACGGCATAAAACAGCATGAATCCGTAGAGCAATGCTGCAGTATTCAGGCCGTCAATCAGGTTTGGGCGACAACGCTGTGCGCCGATTAATGCAATCCTGATGCTGATAAATGCGAGCAGAAACCAAAATCTGAGGTCGGGACTAAAATCGAATCCTTTGTCAGCTGCATAAGCGCCACCATCGTGATAATAACTAGGCAAGTAGCTCAGATAAGCGTATGCAAGCGCGAACACAATTAATAGAGCTGTCAGTGCGCACTCAAGTCCGTAGGCTTCAAGCCAGTAGATCAGTTTCTTGCGATTCAAGCTCTGCTTGGGTAGCGCTGGGTAGTTGTCCAGCAGCCCTGCTGCGCCTGTAGCCAATGTGAAGACTGCAGGTGTCGTAAAAAGCAGCACCCCGATATCTTTGAAAAAAAGTCCGACGAGAGCGAACAAGAGTGTGAAAGACCAAGCCTGACGGCTATGAGTTTGTTGATAACGCAGGTAGAAAAAACCAAATGCTGCAAAGCAAAGGGTGAGGATGCGCTCGGAGTAGATTAGCTGAAAAAATGCAAAGCCTGTGGCGGGAGTGAACAGCAGCAGCAAGCTGATCATCAAGAGCAAGTGATGAGGTTTTGCTCGACCTACCACTCCACGCACTGTTTGTGTTGTCAGCAGCAGGATTGTGAACAGCTCAGCGGCACTGACCAGCATCCAGATTGTGACGTAAGGCGTAAACCAGCTCAGGATGTGCAGGTCCTGATGGGCGAGAGGAAAGAACCGGTAGTCATTGCGCAGCATCGTCTCCTTGATGAAGTCCCATCGGATCGAGAAGTTGTAGAGGAGGTTGTGATCATTCACCGAGTCGTACCAGCCCACTAACTCAGGGAAAAGCCAGCTGCTGCCATCCACCATCGCCACCGTGTATCCAGCCCAGAGCATCAGCACCAGCGGGTGTTCCCTTGCGAAGGTGATCAGATGCTTCCACCAGGGTTTCGGCTTGACCGAAAGATCTGCATTCGAGCCTTCAATTTCAGGCCGGAGCCCGTTTCGGAGCAGCACCAGCACGGCCAGGCCAAGCAGCGCAAAAACCAGTCCATGAGAGATTCGGTTGTAGTCATAAAGCAGATCCTTGCCTTCCTGGCTGTCGGGATTCGGTAGCCAGCTCAGGGATTGATTGAGCCATACCCAGGCGGCAATCACTCCGAGTCCGAGAGTGGTTGTCAGAACGGTGAATACAGTCCAGGGCCTCCACTGACTGATCGGCGTCGTTTGGCTCATGGTCGGAATGTTCTTGAGTGAAGGCGTTAACGAAAGTGGGGTCTCTTTGGCCCATGCATGCTGATGTGGAAGGCGATGCCTTTGGTTCAGGGCAGGGATTTCATTTCATGCCGGCTGGTTGATTGACCTTGATCGATTCAGCCGTCATTCGATGCTGAGAGTCGGCATGGCTTTCACCAGGTCGTCGATCGCCTTCACCTGGATTAAAAACGGCTCCAGTCGGTCCAGTGGCAAGGCGCTGGGTCCGTCGCAACGCGCCTGTTCTGGATCCGGGTGGGCCTCCACAAACAGTCCAGCCAGACCCACGGCCATCCCCGCTCTGGCGAGATCGACAATCTGACTGCGACGCCCACCTGAGGCCGCGCCACCGGGATCACGGCACTGGAGGGCGTGGGTGACATCGAAGATCAAAGGCAGTTCATCACAGCACTGCCTCATCACCCCAAAGCCCAGCATGTCCACCACAAGGTTGTCGTAACCGAAGTTGCTGCCCCGTTCGCAGATCAGAAGTTGATCGTTGCCGCATTCCTTGAACTTCTCCACGAGATTGGCCATCTGGGAAGGGCTTAGGAATTGCGGTTTTTTGATGTTGATCACCGATCCTGTGCGTGCCATCGCTTCCACCAGATCGGTCTGGCGGGCCAGAAAGGCCGGTAGTTGGATGATGTCGCAGACCGCGGCCGCGGGCGCTGCCTGTTCAGGACTGTGAACGTCGCTGATGACAGGGATTGAGTGGGTGTCCTTGACCGCTCTGAGGATCTCAAGACCTTCACTCAGGCCGGGGCCGCGATAGGAATGGATTGACGACCGGTTCGCTTTGTCGTACGAGGCTTTGAAGACCAACGGGATGTTGAGCTTCTGGCAGATCTCCTTGTAGACCCCGGAGACCTCCAATGCGAATGCCTTTGACTCCAGCACATTGACGCCACCGATCAGGACAAACGGAGCGTTGTTGGCGAAGCTGATCGATCCGAGAGTGACCTTTCGAGCGGCCATGCTGACTGAGCTGCGGGCGAAAGCTTACGTCTCATGCCTGAGTTGGCCGTAACCTGCGCGTCAGCTAGCGCAATCAGCGGTGACGGTGAGTCCGATCCCGATTTTCATCGGTTACGACCCGCGTGAGCGGGCTGCGACGAATGTGCTGATCGACAGCCTTTATCAGCACAGCTCGGCTCCGCTTGCGATCACGCCACTGGTCACGCCACAGCTGGAAGCTCAGGGTCTCTTCAGGCGAGAACGCGATCCGAAGCAGAGCACTGCCTTTTCGTTCACACGTTTTCTGGTGCCTTACCTGATGGGCTATCAGGGCTGGGCCCTGTTCATGGACTGCGACATGCTCTGTCGTGGCGATATCAAGGCTTTATGGGAGCTGCGGGACGATCGCTTCGGGGCCATGTGCGTTCAGCATGAGCATGTTCCAGGGGAGACGGTCAAGTTCCTCGGTGAAGTGCAGAGCGCCTACCCCAAGAAAAACTGGAGCTCGTTGATGCTGTTGAACTGCAGTCGCTGCAAAAAACTCACGGTGGATTATGTCAATACGGCCACCGGGCTTGAGTTGCATCGCTTCCATTGGCTGGAAGGGGATCACGAGATCGGTGCGCTTGATTCGGGATGGAATCATCTGGTCGATGTCCAGGAGGCACCCGCTGCTTCAGCAAGTAATGGGGGTCCGCGCTTGCTGCATTGGACTTTGGGTGGGCCCTGGTTCCGTCAGCAGCGCACGATGGGTGGTGTTCTCGCAGCTGAGTGGTTCGGCGCTCGTGAAGACGCCATGAAGTTCTGGGAATGATTCGGTGATGCCTTCTGCGATCATTCAGCGATCAGTGGTTGCGGTGCCAGCGCGGCTGGCCTCATCACGATTGCCAGATAAGGTTCTTGCCGAAATCGGCGGTCAGCCGATGATTCAGCGTGTTTTAGAACGCTGTTCGCGGGCTGAAGGGATCTCCGCGGTGGTGCTCTGCACCGACAGTGTTCGCCTTCATGATCTTGCATCCGGCTGGGGCTATCCCGTCTTGATGACCTCTGAAACCTGCAGTTCTGGCAGTGAGCGCATCGCTTCGGTTGCTGATCAGCTGGTGGCACTCGCTTGGGGCGAGCGGCCTGCGGCGTGGGATGTCGTTCAACGGCAGCAACGACTGCAAAGCACTTCAGTGATCAATGTGCAGGGAGATCAGCCGTTTCTCGAACCTGCAGTGATCACCCAGATGGCGGCCGAGTTTGAACGTCGTGATCCGTTGCCTGCGGTGGTCACACCTGTCTATCGCCTCACAGCGGCCACAATTCACAATCCGGCGGTCGTCAAAACCCTGCTGGCCCATGACGGCCGCGCTCTTTATTTTTCTCGATCAGCGATTCCCCATGTCAGGGATGTCGAGCCTGGTGAGTGGCATCACCACGCTCCCTACTGGGGGCACGTGGGGATGTATGGCTTCCGTGGGGATGTACTGGCGGGATGGAATCAGTTGCCAGCATCACCGCTTGAAGATCTGGAACGTCTGGAGCAGCTTCGTTTAATCGAGGCTGGATACACCATTGACACGTTCACTGTTGAAGGCACGTCACTGTCCGTGGATACGCAGGAACAGCTGGACGAAGCTCGACGTTTGGTGCACGTTTAGGTCATGACTTCAGAGCCTGTTGTTGCTCTGCCTGGAAATACATCGGATCTCGTCAGTGTTCTTTTGGCGTGTATCCGCACTGAACGGAAGGGGCGGCTGGCTCTTGTGGGTGGGGCGGTCCGCGATGCGCTGTTGCATCAAGTGAATCGAGATCCTCACCAGGAATTGCTGGATATTGATTTTGTGTTTGAAGGTTCCTGTTTTGATCTCGCTCAGAGGCTCCAGCAGATGCTGGGGCGCGAGCGTTTGTCGCACCTTCAACTTCATCAGAATTTTGGGACCGCAGAGTTGCAGATCGACGGTTTGTCGATCGATTTGGCTCGTGCACGGACGGAGATCTATCCGGCCCCCGGGCTTAATCCACTGGTTGAGCCCGGTTCCCTTGAGAAGGATCTAGCTCGTCGCGACTTCACCGTGAATGCCATGGCGGTGCTGCTGCAGCCTGATGGCCGTCGGTTGCTGATGGATCCTCACGGTGGCCAGGAGCATCTGGTCAAGCGGCAACTTGCTTTCCTGCATGAAGGCAGCGTCAAGGATGATCCCACCAGAGTGATCCGAGCCGCACGCTATGGCGCACGTCTGGGCTTTCGTCTTGCGCCCGAGGCACTGAGTCAGCTGAAGTCCACCCTGACGGAATGGCCCTGGACCTGGCGACACGGCGACCCTGTGGCTGCTGTTCCGCCGGCTCTGGGAACCCGGTTGCGCATGGAACTGGATCTTCTGCTGGACCAGGAACCATGGCCTGAGGCTCTGGGACTTCTTCAGGAATGGACTGCCATGCCGTTGCTGGATCCCTGGTTGCAATGTGACTCAAGGCTGAAGCGGCGTCTGGGTTGGGCCGTGCGTCTGGGCCTTCCAGCCATGGCTGCTTTTGTAGCTGCAGCGTCTGATCCCGTCGCTCTGGCTCGGCGCCTGCAGATTCCTGAGCAGCAGCAGCGTTGGCTGGAGGAGTTGATCGAGCTGCGGTCCTGGCTGTTACAGGAGGTGATCTCGCATCCCTGGGCTGAATGGACTGCCTTGGATTGGACCCAAAGAATCGAGGCCGGTCGCTGGTCCGCTGAGGCGGTTGCGCTTGCCGTGCTCGACAACCCTCCATGCCGTCGATCGCTGCTGTGCTGGTGGGGGCGCTGGCGACATGTCGTCTCTCCGATCAGTGCCAGGGAGTTGATGGCTGAGGGCTTGCGTCCCGGTCCTGAACTGGGGGAGGCCTTGCGTCAGGCGCGTGCGCAGCTTCTGGCGGGAATGCGTTGATGTCTCATGGCTGGTTGACCTGAGCTCGATTGTCTTCTGTCAGCTCAGTCGTTGCGATCTCTCCAACCGTTTTTGCGCAGAGCATTCCAGTCTCCACGGGCCTGCAGGATTCGTTCCGCCAGCTCGCGCACGGCGCCGTGTCCACCGGGGCGGTGGAGCACGGCGTCGGCCTGATGACGCAGAGGACGACAGGCGTCAAGGGGTGCGATCAGCAAGCCAACGCTGTCGCGCAGCGCAAGGTCATTGAGATCGTCTCCCAGGAATGCGGTGCGCGCCTTGCTCACTCCCAGTTGCTGCTGCAGGTGCATGAGTGCTGGTGGTTTGTCCTTGATGCCCACCAGGCAGTGCTGGATATCCAGCTGGCGAGCCCGTACTTCGGTGGCTCCGCCCTGGCCGCCGCTGAGGAACGCCAGCTGCAGGCCTTGTTGCTGCAGCAGACGCAGGCCCAGACCATCGCGTACATCGAATCGCTTCTGCAGTTCCCCTTGTGCATCGAACCAGAGCCCACCATCGGTGAGGACACCATCCACATCCATCACCAGCAGTTCCAGTGCAGCCAGTGGGCTGCGTTGCCGGTACCAGTTCCACTCGCGCAGCAGTCGTTGCATCGGTTGGCTTGTGTTCAGGCGAGCCCCGCCTGCACCAGGTCATGCAGACGCAGCAGGCCGAGCAGCAAGTCTTGCTGGTCCACCACTGGCAGCACCGAGATTGGTTTGCGCCGGTTGTGCTCCATGCGTTTGATGGCATCAACCGCCAGCAGGTCGGTGGAGACGGTGATCGGGTCAGAGGTCATCAGATCTTGAGCGCTGAGATTCGGCCAGCGTTCAGGGCCGTGGTCGCGTAGCGCCCGACGCAGATCGCCATCGGTGATCAGGCCTAAAAGGCGTCTGGGAGTTTGCGGATCCTCCACCCAACTGCTGCCGATGGCTCCCTGGGTGAGTCGGCTGATCACTTCAGGTAGAGGAGTGTCTGGGCTGATCGGTTGCAGGTTCGACACCGGCACCATCAGATCGGCCACGGTCATGGTGAGCTGCTTGCCGAGTGATCCGGCTGGATGATTGATGGCGAAATCGGCTGGTGAGATGCCTCGCTTTTCCATCCAGACGGCTGCCAGGGCATCGCCGATGGCCATGGCGACGGCCGTGCTGGCGGTTGGAGCCAGGTTCAGAGGGCACACCTCTCGATCCACGGACGCCTCCAGCACCACATCGCTGCCATGGGCCAGAGAAGAATGAGCACTGCCCACCAGGGCAATGCGCGCAGTGCCTCGTCGCCTCAGATGTGGCATCAGTTCCAGTAATTCAGCGGTTTCGCCACTGTTTGAAAGCAGTAAACAGACATCATCCGGGGCAACGACTCCCAGGTCGCCATGGAGCGCATCCAGGGGGTTGAGGTAGAGGGCCATGAGCCCGATCGACGAAAAAGTCGCGGCGATCTTTCGTGCCACGATCCCGCTCTTGCCAACACCGGTGATCACCAGCTTTGCCTTGCGGTCGGCACAACGCTCCAGCAGGTTTAAGGCTCCCTCAACCTGGACGGCACTCAGGCGCTCCGAAGCCGCGGCAATGGCAGCCGCCTCTTCCTGAAGACAGCGGGTGAGTGCGGACACGCTTAAACCGTAAAACTTGCCTCATTCTTGAACACGCTTGGGATCTGTTCAGTCAGATCTGGCAATCTGAGAGGCCTAAAGACCCGTCCCTCTTGACAGGACTGACTGAACGACTGACTTCTCCCTGGCTGGATCTCTTGCTTCCCCTTTCGCTCTCAGGGCTGCTGTGGGAGCGAAGTGGAAATCCAGCCGGGATGGTCTTGATCCTGGCGATCTGGTGTGGGCTCAAATTTCTGCGCTGGCTGCCGGTGGAGCCGGTGTATGGCGTGTTGGTCGGCGTGCTGGTTGTCAGCCTCAGTGCCGTCATTCATCCGATCAGCGGGTCTGCCCCCACAGATCTCATTGTGGTGTTGCTGGCCTTCGCGGCTGGCCTGAAGCAGTCCAAAGATCAGTGGAGAGTTGGACTCTGGTTGATCCTGGCCACGGTGATCGTTTCGCTGCCCTTTGTGGAATTCGATCGGTTCAACAGCAATCTCACCGCCATCCCCTGGTCCGTCGTGCGGGACGTTTTGCCACAGGAGGCGGTTCGGATCCAAAGGATCACGATCAATCGCACCGGGTATCTCTATGGATTGTTCGCCTTAGTTGGATACGGTCTTTTTGTGAGTGAAATCCGTCCCTGGCTGTCGCGATTGGCTGCGGTTGTCGCGATGTTGAGTTTCGTTCTGGCTCTGGGAGCGGCATCACGTGCGGCCTTTCTGTTTCCCCTCGCAGCAGTGATCGTCACTGAACTGTGCTGGCGGAATCGACAATGGGTTGCGAGGCGTGCCAGATCATTGGCAGCGTTTGTTTTGGTTCTGTCTTTGCTGTTCAACCTGGCTTTGTATTGGCCAGGAAGTCCGATTGTCGCTGAAGAGCCGAGCGATGTTGGGCGTGCACAGGTGGCTCAGTGTTTTGTGAGCCAATCGCTAAGTTCTCTGCCTGATTTATTGATGGGACAGGGTTATGACCGGGTCTCCGATCACTGCGCCAAGAAAGTGTTTCTCCCCGGTCGCTCCAGCGGTATTCCCCATGCTCACAACGTGTTCCTGCATGCCCTGGCCGATCAGGGATTGGTGGCTCTGATCTTGATGCTCATGGCGGTGTGGCTGGTGTTTCAGCGTCTGTTTCTGGGTCTGGCAGGAGAGGCTGAATCACTCTGCAGGACAGGTCTGGCCTGTGCTTTGTTCATTCTGGCTGCCTCATTGGTGGAGTCCACGCTGCTGAAAACATCTCTCCAGCAAGTGATCAGCGGTTACTTGCTGGCGATTGCCTGGGTGGCTCCAACGCCGTCGAAACAGGAGAACTTCCGTACCATCGGCTGATGAGTTTTCTTGCCGGTCTTAACGACGCCCAGCGCCGGGCGGTGGATCACCATGAAGGGCCCTTGCTGGTGGTTGCCGGAGCAGGCAGCGGCAAGACCCGCGCCCTCACCCATCGCATCGCCCATCTGATCGGTGAACACGGTGCCGACCCATCCCAGATCCTTGCGGTGACCTTCACCAACAAGGCGGCCCGGGAGATGAAGGAGCGGCTGGAGTTGTTGCTGGCTCAGCGGCTGGCGCAGAGTCAGTTCGGGCAGCCCTGGAGCACGTTGCCTCCGGTGGAGCAGCGTCAGCTGCGATCACGCATCTACCGCGAGGTCACCAAGGAGCTGTGGATCGGCACCTTTCATGCGTTGTTTGCGCGCATGCTGCGCTACGACATCGACAAGTTCAAAGACAAGGAGGGGCTCACCTGGACGAAGCAGTTTTCGATCTACGACGAGGCCGATGCGCAGAGCCTCGTCAAGGAGATCGTGACCCAGGAGCTGCAGCTCGATCCCAAGCGCTTTGAGCCCAAGAAGGTGCGCTGGGCGATCAGCAATGCCAAAAATCAGGGCTGGCTTCCGGATCAGATGGAGGCCAATTCCGAAGGGCAGCGGGGCAAGCTCGCAGCGGATGTTTACCGCCGCTATCGCAAGGCCCTGGCGGCCAATAACGCACTCGACTTCGATGATCTGCTGCTGCTTCCCGTGCAACTGCTGCAGCAGAACGAGCAGGTGCGCAGCTACTGGCATCGCCGCTTCGCTCACGTGCTGGTGGATGAATACCAGGACACCAACCGCACCCAGTACGACCTGATCAAGCTGCTGGTCACCGATGGCAAGGATCCCCAGGGTTACGACAACTGGTCGGGGCGTTCGGTGTTTGTGGTGGGCGATGCCGATCAGAGCATATATAGCTTCCGGGCTGCCGATTTCACAATTCTGATGGGCTTTCAGGATGACTTCGGCGACCAGGCGCCGGATGACGCCACCCGCACGATGGTGAAGCTGGAGGAGAACTATCGCTCCACCGCCACGATTCTGGAGGCGGCCAATGCCCTGATTGCCAACAACAGCGAACGCATCGACAAGGTGCTGCGTCCCACGCGCGGTGAAGGCGAGCTGATTTCACTCACCCGCTGCGATGACGAGATTGCCGAGGCTGAAGCGGTGGTGCATCGGCTGCGCATGATGGAAGCCGCCAACCCCGAGCTGAGCTGGGGGGATATGGCCTGTCTGTATCGCACCAACGCCCAGTCGCGGGCCCTTGAGGAATCACTGGTGCGTTGGCGGATCCCCTACGTGGTAGTGGGTGGTCTGCGTTTCTATGACCGGCGCGAGATCAAGGATGTGCTCGGCTATTTGCGCCTGATGATCAACCCGGCAGACACCGTCAGCCTGTTGCGGGTGATCAATGTGCCGAAGCGGGGCATCGGTAAAACCACCATCCAGCGGCTCACGGATGCCGCCAACCAACTGGGCATTCCGCTCTGGGATGTGGTGAGTGATCCCGAAGCGGTGCGCTCCTTGGGAGGTCGATCGGCCAGAGGGCTGTTGCAGTTCTGTGAGTTGATCAATGGTCTGCGCGAGCGCATTCACAACACGCCGCCTTCGGAACTGATTCAGCAGGTGATGGAGCAGAGCGGCTACGTGAGCGAGCTGATCACTGAGGGCACCGATGAAGCGGAGGAGCGTCGTCGCAACCTGCAGGAACTGGTCAATGCGGGTTTGCAGTATCAGGAAGAGAACGATGAAGGCGATCTCGAGGGCTTCCTGGCCTCGGCTGCTCTGGCCAGTGATGCCGACAGCAAGGACACGGCAGCTGATCGGGTGACCTTGATGACCCTGCACAGCAGCAAGGGGCTGGAGTTTCCTGTGGTTTGCCTGGTGGGCATGGAACAGGGTTTGTTTCCCAGCTATCGATCGTTGGACGATCCAGCGTCTTTGGAGGAGGAGCGACGCCTTTGTTACGTGGGAATCACCCGGGCCAAGGAGCGTCTGTTCCTCTCCCATGCCAGTGAGCGCCGTCTCTGGGGTGGCATGCGCGAACCGGCAGTGCCGAGTGTTTTTCTCTCCGAACTGCCGGAAGGACTGGTGCAGGGTGAGATTCCTCGTTCGGGAGGAGCAGCCATCCGCCGGGAACAGCGCCTTGATCGGCTCACCCGAGTGGATCGCGATAAGCCCAATGGCAGCAGTGCGCCCGCCAACGCCGTACGTCGCCGTCAGGCGGGCCCTGCACCTGGAAAGAGCTGGAGTGTGGGCGACCGGGTGATGCACAGCAGCTTCGGGGAAGGCGAAGTCACCCACACCTTCGGCAGTGGCGAGAAGGTCTCGATCGCTGTGAAATTTGCCGGGATGGGGCCCAAGATCCTCGATCCCCGCCTGGCCCCGATTGAAGCCCTTGATCAATGAACTCGTTCTGGATCAGCGTGTTTGCACGCTGCCGATTTCCGTCCAGGGGCTTTGGAGTCGAGTGGTCAGCACCTGAGCGATATCGGCCTGAACGCTGATCAAAAGCGGTCCGCAGGTCTGTGGATCCACCAGCAGCTCAAGCAGGGCTTGAAGCCTCTTGCTGCCGGGTTCCAGTCCGGTCAGTTGCAGATCCACGCAGCCGTTGTCCAGCAAGCTCCAGGCTCGTCGGTTGGCGGGGGCCAGGCTGCTTGCGAAGCCCTTGGCCAGTAACGAAAGAGATCCAGCCAGCGCAGGGATATGGGCGCCGTTGAGCACCACTTTGAGGGCCGGATTGCGCAGCATTTCGCCCAGATGCCCCAGCAGCCCAAAGCCGGTGATGTCGGTCGCCGCATGAATGCCATTTGGATGCTCGCTTTGCAGATCCAGAAGGTCTTCCAGCAAGACGTGCTGGCTCGTGCCCATTTGTTCGAGGGCTAAATCCAGAGCAGGAGCTGGAGTAGCACCGGCCATGGCCGCGGCGAACAGCACTCCTGTCCCCAGCGGACGACTGAGCAGCAGTCGGTCTCCGGCCTGAAGTCCTGCCTTGGGCCAGAACGGTTCAAGGGCTTGGCCGCTGACGCTCAGCGTGACCTGAACAGCCCGGCTGGGCGGCGGCTGGGCAAGGCCATCGCGGGCCTCCAGCGTGTGACCTCCGATCAGCTGGGCGCCCTGGGGATCAAGGGCGGAGCGGATGCCCGCCAACGTCTGGGCCAGCAGGGTCTCTTGGGTGGATTCAGTGGCCTGAGGCAGGGTGACCACCGCCTGGGCAGCCAGCACGCGGGCACCGCAGGCCCAGAGATCCGAGCATGCATGCAAGGTCGTAAGACGTCCATTCAGCCAGGGGTCACTGACCAGGGCTGGAAAGCCATCCACGCTTTGCAGCACAGGCGTGGAGCCCGCGGCGGTGTTCATCGGCAGTATTGCGGCATCTTCGGGTTGTGTCCCCAGCGTTGCGATGCCGGCCTGCTGCAGAGCACTTTCCAGGGGCCCAGCGGCAAGCTTGGCGGCACAGCCCTTACATGCCATTGTTTCGGCGCTGTCCATGGATCTGCTGCGCCGAAACATCGCCATGAAGCGCGCATCAATGGCCGCTTTCAGGCGCCATATCAGGGGGTGAGGGCCGATCAGGCGTGATCCTCGTAGTGCCCAGGCTGTGGGGTGCCCCTTGTTGAACCCGCCCAGCAGTTGGAGGGCCTGGCGTTGGGGACGCCAGCGTTGTAAAGGTCGTCCTTCGCAAGCGGCTTCCAGGTTGTGGGCCAAAGGTGCGGCGGCCCGCACAGCCCAGACTCCCGATGGGGCGCGGGGCTGCGCATCGATCACAGCGCAGTCGCCTGCGGCAAAGAGCTTGGGCTGTCCGATCACCTGAAGGCTTGCCTCGGTGCGGATCCGGCCGCTGCTTGGGTAGCAGGGCAGTCCGCTTTCGGCCAGCCAATGGGGTGCACGGCTGCCGGTGCAAATCAGTCCTGGAGTAGTCATGAACTCGCCTGTTGGATCCAGTTCGCTTGTTTCAAGGATCTGGATGGAGCCTTCCCGTAGGGCTCGGATCAAGACTGGTTGTAGATGCCTGGGCCGGATCTGCAGCACCAGAGGTCGCCTGGGCCAGCGTTTCCTGAGAGCCAAGACCGTCTCCACTGCAGCCAGGCCGCTGCCCACCACCTGAAAAGGGGAGGTCGCAACAGCCGGTTCGTCCATCTGTCGGTCCTGCTCCCCGAGAAAGTCCAGCGCTGGCTCCAGCGGTTTAATTGGCACCAGTCCGGAAGTTGGCACTGGGTTCGCTGAAGTCACCGCGCCCAGGTTGAGGCTGAGGCGCACGTAAGGCAGTGCTGGCCGCTGATCCAGCCTCAGCAGTTGGTTCTGAAGCTCCAGACCGGTGATCTCGGCCACGACCAGTGCCACGCCCGCTTGATCAGCCAGGTCGCGTAGATCCACTGCCACCTGGTCGTGTTGATAGATCCCTGCGATCAGGCCAGGCACCATGCCTGAATACAGGGCTGTGCTGGTTCGGCTCACCAGCGTGATCAGCCCGCTGGGGCGTTTGCTGGGTTGCATGGCCCAGCGGCGCAGCACCAGGGCATGGCTATGCCCGCCACCAGCCATTACAAGACCACTCATCCGGGGTCGTCGTATCCAGCTGGATTGGCCGATTGCCAGGCCCAGCCGTCGCGGCAGATTTCGTCAAGGCCGCGTTGGGTTCGCCAGCCGAGCCGTTGAAGAGCCAACCCGGGATCGGCAACCGTGATGGCTGCATCGCCATCGCGGCGGGCCACCAGTTCGAAGGGCACTTGGCGACCGCTGGAGCTTTCGAAGGCATGCACCACCTCCAGCACCGAAGCTCCCTGACCACTGCCCAGATTGAGGGTGAGCAGTTGAGCTGGTTCGGCGAACAGACAGTCGAGGGCAGCGCGGTGACCTTCCGCCACATCCATCACGTGGATGTAATCGCGGATGCAGGTGCCGTCTCTGGTGGGCCAGTCGCCACCAAACACCTGGAGAGATTTGCGCCTTCCCACGGCCACCTGACTCACGAAGGGGAAGAGGTTGTTGGGTCTACCGAGGGGGTCTTCTCCAATTTTGCCGCTGGGGTGGGCTCCCACGGGATTGAAATAACGCAGGCAAGCAATGCGCCATTGATTGGGAGCGCTGGCGGCCAGATCGTGCAAGAGCTGTTCAACAGCTGTCTTGGAGTGGCCGTAGGGGTTGATCGGCTGAATGGGCGCTGTCTCTGGGATCGGTACGCGTTCTGGGTAGCCGTAGAGCGTGGCGCTGCTGCTGAACACCAGGGTGCGGCATTGATGCTCATTCATGGCAGCCAGCAGACAGCGGCTGCCAGTCAGATTCACGTCCCAGTAGCGCAGTGGATCGCGCACTGATTCACCAACGGCTTTCAGTCCGGCGAAGTGGATCACAGCATCAATCGGTGCGCCCTCTGAAGCTGCGTTGGAAAACAGCTCTTCAAGGCAGGCCTGATCGCGTATGTCTCCCCGTCGAACCTGCAGGCGGGCTTGGGATGACTGGGAGTCAAGCTGGGCGAGTGCAGACACCCGTTCCAGGGCCAGTGGGGTGCTGTTGCTGAAGTTGTCGAGCACCAGCAGGTTGTGACCTGCCTGTAAGAGCACGACACAGGTGTGGCTACCAATGAATCCAGCCCCGCCTGTGATCAGCAGCCGTGCCATGGATCACGCCCCTCAACCAGTCGAATCTATTGGCCACGGATGACGGTCACAGAGTCAGAGACAACAGGCATGAGACTCTGATCGGATGAGGGTTTTGATTTTCACGTCGAGTGGTGGCACAGCCCATGACGCCGCCGCCTATGCGATAGAGGCCTGGCTCAAGCGCTGGGATCCAACCGGTGAGGTGTGGGTTGAGCATGTGCTGGAAAATGCCAGCGTTTTTACCCGCGCGGGAGTTGCTCTCTACAACTGGATTCAGCGCCATGGGCCCTGGATGCATCAGATCTATTGGCGTGTTGTGGAATGGGAAGACGTCACCAAGCCAGGAACCCTGCTCGCTGGGCGCTTTTACGTGATTCGTCTGTTGCGGCGTTTGCAGCCGGATTTATTGATTTCCACCCACCCTCACATCAACCGCGGTCACTTCGATCTGGCGAAGCGGGTTGTTCCAGGTCTCCGCTGCATCACCTGTTGCACGGAGTTGGAGGGCGGCTTTGGCTTCAGTCGCAACTGGCTGACGCAACGAGCTGAAGCGTTCTGGACCCTCTCCCAGGAAGTCAGCGATGACGTGCGCCGACGTGGCTACCGCTCCTTGCCGACCCCGGCGCTTGGGCCGTTGTTTGATCCCGCTTTTGAGGAGGAGCTGGAGCGCGAGATTTCAGAGAGTGACATCGAGCAGCTGCCACTTCTGGTGCTGGGAGCTGGGGCTAATGGGGCCAATAACCACATCCGTTTGCTGGAGACCCTGCTGCCCTTGGCGGGGAAGATCAGGGTTGTCGCCCTCTGCGGCCGTCGTCAGGCGGCATTTCGACAGGTTCAGGCCTGGGCGGCGCAGCATCCTCAGCTGAAGGTTGAGCCGTTGGTTTTTCAAGACCCAGCAGCGATGGCATTGCTCTACAGAACAGCCTGGGCCATGGTGGCGCGGCCAGGGGCACGAACATCCACGGAGGCTCTGGCCTCTGGTTGTGTGCTGATTTTCAATGGGTTTGGCACAACGATGCCTCAAGAATTATTGGCCCGTCGCTATTTCCAGGCTCGCGAGATCGATCGCTGTATCCGTCAGCCCCAAGACCTCGTTGCACTATGTCGGAGCTGGCTTGAACAGCCACACCTATATCAACAGCTGAAGGCACGCATGCAGCGTCACCGACTCAGCGCCAATCGGGACGCGATTCGCCAGCTTCTCTTCAACGGTCCACAGGCACTGGTCTGATGTGGCTCCAGTCTTCTTCGTCGTGAGTTGAAGGAGTGAATGACGTGCACCCACTCACTTCGAAGTGGAGTGCATTGCTCCCCTAATTGTTCTTAGATCTTTCCAGTGGCTCAGAGATCCAATCGCCTGTTTCGCTACCTCTGGGGCGGTCAGCTGATTTCCAATCTGGGAACTCAGACGAGTCTCTATGGCATCGGTCTTTGGTTGTTTGCTCAGTCTGGCCAGTTACTCGACTTTGGCCTGGTGGCCATGGTGGTGCAGGCGGCACGTTTGTTGGCGTTGCCGCTGTTTTTACGCGTTTTCCCGGCATGGCGTCCAGGCCGTTTGATGGTGCTCTGCCATGCCACGGGTGCAGTGTGCACTGCTTTGTTGGCTGTGGTGTTGCTTGGCTCTTCCGCTGATGAGCCACCTCGGTTGCTCGGCGTTCTGGCGATTCAAGCTTTGGCCGCAGTGGCTGAAGCGGTGTTGGTGGTGCGTCTCTCCAGCCTGATTCCGCTGCTGATCTCCGATCAGGAGCGTTTACAGCGAGCCAATGGATTGTTCGCCACCGTGGATGGCTTAGTGATCACCATGGCTCCCTTCCTGGGGAGCTGGCTTGTCGCCAGTCAGGGCCTGGGCGGTGTGCTGCTGCTTGATGGAATCAGTTTTTTGTTGGCCCTGCTGAGTGTTCTGGTCGCTCCCTGGTCGCAGGCCATGCAGCAGCACGATTGGGCCGTCCCTGAGGCGTCCAATCAGCTCATGGCTCCTGGCACTTGGAATCGTTTGCTTGCGCTCTGGCAGCGTTCCTTCCCAGCCCGCTCAGCTCTTGTTTTCACAGCGCTCACGGCATTTGTGTATGCCTCTCTGGAAGTGCTTTTTCCTGCTTGGGTGGCGCTGGCCTATGCGCCTGAGCGGATGGGTTGGGTTCTGATCACAGGCTGCTTGGGGTATTTGATCGGGTTTGCTGGCTGGCGATGGCGATTGGGGCAGCAGTGGCGAACTGTCCTGCCCTTGAGCCTGATCATCCAGGCGCTGATCTTGATGGGCACTGGATTGCAAGCCTTTGCGCATCGACCCGTGGTTTGGTTTGGAGCTGTCTTGGTGTTCAGTGCGGCCTTGCCCGTTGTGATGGCAGCACTTCACCAGGCCTGGGTGACCCTGGCTCCCCGGGACGCACTGCCTCGCTACTTTTCACTGCGCTATGGCTGCGAATGGTCAACCCGTTTGTGCGCCTTTCTGGGCGTACCTCTGCTGGTTGACCATGGATTGCGCCCGGCACTCAATTGGCCTCTGTGGCCAGCTTGGTTAACAGAGAGTCTTGGCACCGGGGAGGGTCGTGTGATGGCGATTGCCATCGGTGGTCTTGGCTGGGTGATTGCCGGCGGCCTGTCTTGGAAACACCTTTGTTTGGGTGCAAAACCATCCAATGTCCAGGCGGAAGGTCTTTGAAGTTGATGCAGCATCTGCATCAGCCTTTGTAGTAGCTAAGTGCCTCAGATCACCGAAATCGCCCTTACCAACAACTGTTTTGGATGTTCCTGAAGTTTCCTCGACCAAGCGCAGTGACCAAAGCATGGGCGTCTGGGGGGGGCGCTGGTTTTCAATGGAGTCGGATCTAAAAGGCTCAAGGAACGTTGGCTCTTCAGTCTTTGCCAGTCAGTGGGATTGTTTGCTGCATGGGCAATGTCGAGGAGCTCCTGCCGCTCTCGCCTCGCTGGCTCCACCCACTGAATGGTTTCCGTGAGGATGTTCGTTCCATGCGCCTGAACGGGCTGCATGTCCCCGGCGCATGAATCAGCAGATCCGTCCGGTTTCCTCAGTGCACGAGCCCATCGCGGTTTTGGGGATGGGCTGCCGTCTGCCTGGCGGGGTCGAGAGTCCTGAACAGTTCTGGCAACTGTTGGCTGAAGGACGGGAGGCGATCGCTGAGATTCCCTCAGACCGCTGGGATCTTCAGCTTCACCATCATCCTGATCCGCGCACGCCGTTGCACCAGCATGTACGCCGAGCGGGCTTGGTGGATGGGATCGACCAGTTCGATCCAGCCTTGTTTGGCATTAGCAGCAGGGAAGCCCAATGCATGGACCCTCAGCAGCGCCTGTTGCTTGAGGTGTGCTGGAGGGCGATGGAGGCGGGAGCCCAGCCCATGGAGCAGTTGCGTGGACGCTCAGTGGGAGTGTTTATGGGCATTTCCAGCTCGGATTACCGAGCTCTGCTTTGGGCCTCTGAAAATCAATACCTCACGCCTGATAACGAACCTTTCATTCTTACCGGCAACACCGGTTCCATTGCGGCCAACAGGATTTCCTATGCCTTTGATCTCAAAGGGCCCAGCTTCACCGTGGATACGGCTTGTTCCTCGTCGTTGGTGGCGTTGCATCTGGCTTGCGAGAGCCTGAGGAGGGGTGAGTCGGAGCTGGCCTTGGCTGGCGGTGCTCAGGCGTTGATTCACCCCGCCATTCAGATGAGTTTCTGCAAAGCCGGTTTGCTGTCGCCCGAGGGGCGTTGCCGCAGTTTTGATGCGGCGGCTGATGGTTATGTGCGTTCTGAAGGGGCGGGGGCTGTGCTGCTCAAGCCGTTGGCGGCGGCTTTGCGTGATGGTGATCCGATTGAAGCTGTGATTCGTGGTACGGCGGTGAATTCCGATGGGCGCAGTAAGGGCCTGGCCGCACCCAGCAAAAAAGCGCAGATCGCTTGTGTGCAAGCCGCCTATCAGGGCTCTGGCTTATCCCCGGCTTCAGCGCAATTGGTTGAAGCCCACGGCACCGGCACTCGCCAGGGGGATCCCATTGAACTTAGGGCCCTTGGAGCGGTGCTGGGGCAGGAGCGGCCAAGCACTGACCCTTGTTTGCTGGGCTCAGTGAAAACCAATGTGGGTCATTCGGAAACCGCTGCAGGCATTACGGGTTTCATCAAAGCCGTGTTGTGTCTGAGGCAGCGCATGGTGCCTGCCAGCCTTCATTACAAGCGGCCTAATCCCAGCGTGGATCTGCCTGCTCTAGGTCTGAAGGTTGCGACAACGCTGCAACCTTTCCCAAGACCTGAGCAGGAACTGGTGGTCAGTGTCAGCTCGTTTGGATTTGGTGGCACCAACGCTCATGCTGTTTTGAGCAGTGCTCCTGTTGAGCTTTCTCAACCCACGTCAACGTCGTTATCAGCGCCTTCGTGGCATTTGCTCTGGTTGAGCGCGCGCAACGAGGAAGCACTTGATCTGCTTCGTCCACAAACAGCGGATTGGCTTGAAGATCATGCTGCTTTTCGCTTGCAGGACCTCTGCGCCAGCATTCATCTGCGACGCTCCCAATGTCCCCATGCGCTGGGGTTGATTGCGAGCAGTGTTCAAGACCTGGTACGCCAGTTGCGCGGGCAAGAGCCTGCGGCGTGGACTGGTGTCGTTGCTGCGCGTGGACCTGGGGTGTTGCCAGAGAGGTTGAGAGATCTGCAACAACAGACTCTGTCTGAGGGTGCCGTTGGTTTTGAGCAGCTCCAGCAGCTTGTTCAGGCTTTGGCTCAGGGAGCCCCGATAGATTGGTTGGCATGGCATCAAGGTGCTTCCTGGCATCAGCTGCGGCCGCCAGGTCATCCCTTTCTGCGTTCACGTTTTTGGTGGACGCCACGTGATCACGGGCTGGATCAAGGTAAAGCCAGTCTTTGGTTGGATCACGTCGGCTTTGGCAGCAGTGTCACCGCTGAGCAGTCTGGACTGGCTTTACAGAAGTTGGACCTTCCAGGAGCGTCAGAGCATTGGCAAACAGTGTTGGATCCGGCTGATGCTCGCGACCTTCCTGACCATGCGTTGTGCGGCTATCCCCTGTTTGCGGCAGCGGGTTATCTCGCCCTTCTCATGGATTGGTTGAACGATCAACAACAGCCACTTCAATGTGCTGATTTCAATCTCGATCGTCCGCTGTGGCTCAACGCTGGATCGGTCCAGCTGCAGGCTGTACGCGACGGTGATGCGTTCAGCTTCCATGCCCGCTCCCCTCAGGCCGAAGACGGCGGCAGCTGGCAGCTCCATGGCCAGCTTCGGCTGACAACAGCTGCTGATCAATCCATCCACCCACTGCCGGTATTGGTGTTTGACGGTGGTGCCGACCTTGATATCTCCAGCTTTTATCGCTCCCTGAAGAGTCTTGGGCTGGATTACGGCAACTGCTACCGGCCGCTTGTTGCTATGCAAGCGAACGCCACTGGCGCCGAAGCCCTGCTGCATCGTCCTGAGGCGGCGGCTGATCGCAGCCTGATCGATGGTTTTTTTCAACTGGTGGCTGCGGTTCTTGCCCAAACGCATGCCAATGGCCAATTACTACTCCCTGTGGGAGTGGAGCAGATGCAGATGTTGCGATGGCCATTGCCTGACCAGCTGCGTTGTCGCTTACAACTTCGCAAGGACGATCACAGCCAGGGAGATGACGGAAGTCGTGCGCACTTGACCGCTGACTTGGATGTTCTTGATCTCTCCGGGGACCTGATCGGTGCGATCCGTGGCCTGCAGTTCCGGCGTCTGACGCGAACGTTGCTGGAGTTGATGTTGCCTGAGGATCCTTCCAGACCTGCCGCGCAACTCCTGGAGGAGCATTGGCAACCCCTTGCGGCACATGCACTCAGCGACTGGAGCCCAGGAGCGGCTGAGCCCATCAGCCTGATTGCGATTGGTCCACTGCCAGATGCCGTTAGGGAATGGAGCGAGCAGCAGGCGATCACGCCTTTTGAACTGGATCCACAAGCGGATCCTCAATCGGTGACTTCAGCGCTGGTGCAACAACTCCAGGCGCTTGCTCTAACTCAGCCGCGCCAGGTGCTGTTGTGGATGTCGGCTTTCTCCACCCCTGCTGCTGAGGCGGTCCAGGCGGCAGTGCGTTCCTTGTCCCAGGACTGTTCCGCATGGCGTTGCAGCACGATCACAGCGTCCCTTCCTGCCCTGGCTGCAGGGCTGTCATCCGCTGAGTGGCACCAGCTTTTGGCTGCCACCGCCGGTGATGCTGAGGTCCGCTGGTGTGGTCCTGATCGCATTGAAACCCGCAGTTTTCAGCCGATTGATCAAGAGCGTTTTCGCATGCTCTCCGATGGAACTGGTCGACTTGAGGGGCTGCTGAAGGCGCCCTTGCCGCTGGCGCGTCTTCTGCCAGGAGAGCTGGAGTTGGCGGTGGAGGCCACGGGGCTGAACTTTCGCGATGTTCTCAACGCTTTGGGGCTTCTGCAAAGTCACAATCAATCCCTCGGGCTGAGAGCCAATGCTCAATTGCCGTTCGGTGGTGAAGCCGTCGGGAGGGTGGTCGCTGTCGGCCCTGGGGTGGATTCCTCGTTGGTGGGCCAGCGAATGCTTGCCGCGCTCACCCTTGGAAGCCTGGCAAGCCATGTGACGTGCAGAGCAGTGCTCTGCGTGCCCTGGCCGGAAGAGTTGGATCCCGTGCTGGGGGCGAGCCTTTCAACGGCCTATCTCACGGCAGAGCATGGGCTTGAGCAGCTGGCCCGGCTTCAAGCTGGAGAAACGGTTTTGATTCATGCGGCTGCCGGTGGTGTGGGGCAGGCAGCTGTGCAGGTGGCCTTGCGCTGCGGTGCTCGCATCCTGGCCACCGCCAGTGAGGCCAAACAGGCTGGATTGTTGGAGCAAGGCGTGGAGGCGGTCTTCGATTCCCGCTCCACTGATTTCGGTGACAAGGTGCTCAAGCACACCGAAGGCCGCGGCGTTGATGTGGTTCTGAACAGCCTGAAAGGTGAGTGGGTGGATGCCAGCTTCCAGACGCTTGCTTCCGGCGGGCGCTTTGTAGAGCTTGGCAAGCTGGAGATCTGGAGCGATCAGCAGGTGCGCGAGCGACGGCCTGATGTGGGCTATTTCCGCTTTGACCTGCTGGAAGTGGCTGCTCGCGATCCACAACCCTTGAGGCAGCGATTGCTGCGATTGGTGGCGGCGGCCCAGGAGCAAACCCTGCCCGCTTTGCCGGTCTCAGCCTTTGCTTTGAAACAGTGCAAGGACGCTTTTCGACGGATGTCGCAGGGCAAGCATGTGGGCAAGTTGGTGATCACTCTGCCCAGGCAAGCCCCTCCTTGTGCCATTTGCACCAACGGCACCTATTTGGTTGTGGGTGCTTTTGGAGGGATCGGGCAACGTTTGCAGTCCTGGTTGGTGGATCGGGGGGCGCGCTCGTTGTTGTTGGTGGGCCGACGTCTGCCCGCACCAGGCTCGGTCTCTGCCGAGTGGTTGAACCGCCTTCGTTCTCAGGGTGTGCAGGTTGAGGCGCTCGGCTGGGACGACCTCCCTCAAGCACTCGCGCGGTTACCTCAGGACATGCCGCTGCGTGGCGTCTTCCATGCTGCTGGAGTGCTGAAAGATCAGCGCGTCGGTGAGATTGAATGTTCCAGTCTCAATGCCGTGTTTGAGGCAAAACTGTGTCCCCAGCAGCAGCTGGACAAGCTTCAAAAGTTGCAGCCAGCAGCTTTTGAACACCTCGACTTCCAGGTGATGTTCTCGTCCATTGCCGCGGCACTGGGTTCGCCTGGCCAGTTGGTCTATGGGGCTGCCAATGGGGCTGTTGAATCCAGCTGCCGCAATGCGGACTCCGTAGGGCCGGTTCAGCTGGCGATTCAGTGGGGGCCTTGGGCTGGTTCGGGCATGGCTGCAGGGTTGGAGCGGCGCTTTGAATCCGTTGGCCTGCATCTCCTGGCTGAAGACGAAGCGTTGTCGGCTCTGGAGTCATTGCTGCAACGAGGCCGTGGCGGAGTGGTGACGGTGATGGCAGCCGATTGGCCGCGGCTTGTCAGTCAGGCCTTGCCCCGCCAGGCGGCTTGGTTCCGGTCCCTGATCCATGAACTTCCAGGCCGATCAGAAGCCCAGGTTCGCGCTCAATTGGAGGCCTTGGCAGCGGATCAGCGCAGACCCTGGCTGCTGTCGACGCTTCAACAACTTCTGGCCGCGGTGATGGAAGAACCGGAAGCTCAGCTCGATGCTCAGGCCAGCCTGTTTGATTTAGGACTCGATTCGCTGATGGCGGCAGAGTTTGCTGCCGAAGTGCAGCAAGCATTGGGCTGGCGCCTTGATCTGGCTGCGTTCAGCGATGCTCCCTGCCTGGATGATGTGGCCAGCATGGCTCTCGAGCGCTTGTTGCCAGACGGCTCGGCAGCGGCACCGGAGGAATTGGATCTTGATCAGGAGGCTCAGCTGGACGAGAGTTGGTCATTGCCGGAGCTCTCGCCCGTTGCGGCGCCTGGAGAACAAGTTCTGCTGACTGGCGCAAGCGGTTTCCTGGGCGCCTATCTCCTGGCGGGGCAACTCTGCCAATGGCCGGATTTGCGGGTTCGCTGTTTGGTGCGGGCGGCCTCTGAGCAGCAAGGCATGGAGCGATTGGAGCAGAACCTGCGCCGCTACGGGCTTTGGCAGCAGTCCTGGCAAGAGCGCTTGGAGGTGGTTCTTGGTGATCTGGCTCAGCCTCGGTTGGGTTTGGATGCCGATCAGTTTGCTGCCCTTGGAAGGGGCATTGGCGGCATCCTCCACAACGGTGCCCAGTTAAGTCAGATGGCGAGCTATGCCCAATTGGCAGCCACCAATGTGGGCGGAACGCGTGAGCTTCTGCGTCTAGCCGCTGCGGACACACCAAAACGCTTCGCCTTGATCTCCAGCGTGGCGGTGTTTGAGGCCGATGCCTGCCGGGATCAGTTGATTCTGGAAGACGATCTTCTTGAGGATTGGCAGGGAATCCAGCTCGGCTATTCCCAAACCAAATGGGTCACGGACCGGATGGTGCGCCGCGCTTCAGCATCCGGACTGCCTGTTTCGATCTACCGGCCCCCGTTAATTGCAGGTCCATCCTGCGGAAGTGCCTGGCACCAAGGTGACTTGCTTCAGCGCCTTCTTCAGGGCTGCTTGGCGTTAGGTGCTTCGCCTGATTTGGCCTGGGAATTGGATGTGGTGCCTGTTGATTACGTCGCTGATTCAGTGTCGGCTTTGGCCTGGAGTGATGAGGCACAAGGCCGTGCTTTCCATCTTCAGCATCCTGAACCGCTCCTGCTCACCACTTTGTTGAGGCAACTCACCGATGGCTTGGATGGTTGGCGCGTTTTGCCGATGCAGCAATGGATCGCTGAGATTGAGCGCAGTTCCGGCAATCCTCTCCAGCCTTTGCTGCCCTTCCTTCAGCAGAGCTGGGGTGAAGATGGGCTGACCTATCCCGAGCGCAACTGTGTGGGTCAGCGGGCTCGTCCCAGTTGTGCCTTCACGGCTCAGGTGCTGGAGACCCATGGCGTGAGCTGCCCCCCCTGGCATCAGTTGATTGGGCCCTGGGCTTCAGTGCTGCTTCAGCGGGAACAACTGGCTCGCTGATGCCATCCTCGTTGTTGCTGTTGGCCCTATGGCTTGCGCAAGCCCTGCTTGTCTTTGCCTTCAGCCAACGTTTGCGGGGTTTGCGTCGCTCGTCCGATCCAGCATCTCTTCCTGAAGGTGCTTGGCCTCCCTTGGAAGTGGTGTTGTGTTTGCGCGGTGCTGATGCCTGCCTGCCGCGGTTGCTGGAGGCGTTGGCTGCTCAGACCTATCCAGCTCCCTGGCGCTTGCAGGTGGTGGTAGATAGCGATCAGGATCCTGCCTGGGCCATGATTAGTCCATGGCGAGCTCATGAAGATGCAGCCTGGGCTGAGTTGCGCTGCTGCACCCTTCTTCAGCGCCCAGGCCAGGGGTCGTTGAAATGCGCAGCACTAAGCCAGGCCTTTTCTCAGATTCACCCCAGCAGCGCTTTGGTTGTGCTTCTGGATGCCGATATTCGTTTCCCAGCCAACGGCCTGGAACGTTGTGCGCTCTCTTGCCTCCAACCAGGAGTGGGTGCCATCTCTGGGAATCGTTGGTTTAGTCCCCCTGCACCCAGCTTGGGCGCTCTTCATTGGAGCAGCTGGACGCGAGCCGTTTGGAATGCAGGTGCTGTGGTGCTGATGACGCTCCTGCAGATTCCCTGGGGCGGCACCCTTTGCGTTCGTCGTGAGCTGGTGGAGGCCGGTGATTGGAGCGAGCTTTTAAAGCGTGGGTTGTGTGAAGACACGGGTTTGCTTGGTCCATTGCGGCAGTTGGGGTTGGGCTACCGCTTTGAACCAAGCCTGCTGATGCTGGATCCCGATCCAGCCCAGCCCATGCTGCCGTTGGGCCGTTGGATCACCCGTCAATTGCTCACAGCTCGCCTGCATCACCCCGCTTGGCCACTGGTGGCCTTCCATGGCCTGAGCAGCGTGCTGTTGTTGGCGTTTGCTTTGTTTCAAGGAGCCTGGTTAGCAGTGCTGATCTATGAGCTGGGATGTGTGTGCCTGCTCTGCTGGATCCAAGTTCTGCTGCGCCCTCAGGACCCTGTTCGGATTTGGGGTTGGATCGTGGGACTGCTCTCCGGACAATTGGTGGATGGACTGGCCACCTTGGCGGCCGTGTTCACGCGCCATGTTTCATGGCGTGGTGTCGACTATGCCTTGCATCTCAGGCCATCTCGCGTGGTGCTTCGCAGAGACCGGGGTGTTGAGGTTTAGTTGTTGGCCTGCATCAGCCCACTGAGGCGTTGCATCGATTCACGCAAGCTGTTGCGAGTGAGTTCAGCGAAGACCGGTTGCAGCATGCCTGGCAGCTCAGGAACCAGGGTGATGCTGTGACGCAGACGCGTTCCCGTTGGTGTTGGCGTGATCGTCCAGCTGCCATTGAGCTTGCGAATGCGATCGCCATTGAGCATGTGAAAGTTGATCGCCGTTTTTGGGCTTTCTTTCACGGCCAGGGTTGCGCTGATCGTCAAGCCAAAGGTGTACGGCGCTTGATAGGTCTGGCGCATGCGAATCAGATTGCCTTGACGACTCAGAATCTGGACCTTGCTGATGTCAGGCATCGCCTCTCCCGTGGCGACATAGTTCGTGAGCACTGTCCAGGCACGCGCTGGTGACACCGGCAGTGTCATGACAGCCGTACGGGTGTTGCCTGACTGTTGGATCTGGATCGACGTTGCTTGCGCAGCATCCGCTGGCGTTGTTGGTAGATGTGTCAGCACGATCCCCAGCCCGAGCAATGTTGATCGCAGGTGAGGCTGGATGGTCATGGCAGTGAATCGAGCAGACGAGTTGAAGAAGACTGGATCATCGTGCAGGCGACGCACGTACTTCCTCAGCGGGTTTGACCCCCGTGGTGTGGCGCATTATCAGCGTTTATTTGCGCGGCTGATGAAACAGCGTGGTTGGCGTTTGGGGTCTCGCCAGGAGGGTGAAAGGATCACCCGCTGGCCCTTGTTGGATCCTGAGGTTGATCAACACTATGAGCTTGCTTTTTTGCATTGGGATGACATTGCCCGTGCCAACTGGCCAAAGCACCCCCGGCCGTTGCTGACCCAGTTGCTGGGATTTGCGCGGGCCTATCTGCTGCAGGGGGGAGTCGTGCGTACGGCGCGGTTGTGCCCTGGTGTGGCTCTTTGCGGGCTTTACCCCGTCATGGTTTTGATTTTGGTCACGCTTGCAGCGATTGCCGCTGGAGTCTTGGCTGCCTTGCTCTGGCTTCCATTGGCACCGTTGGTGGTGGCTGTGGTGCTATGGCAAGGATGGAGACTGGCGGATCGCTTGGGTGTGGTGTGGCTCTGTCGCTCCATCTTGTTCACCCATCGCCTGGGCAGCCTGAGAGACACGATGTTGCGCCAGCGGGTGCAGGAGTTGGTGGAGGCATTGCTGGCTTTGGAACAGATCAATCCCGCTGATGAAATTCTGTTAGTGGGTCATAGTTCCGGATCGTTTGTGTTGGCGATGGTGGCAGCTGAACTGCGACGCCATCCCAATTCCATGGCAGTCACATCCAGGTTGCGTTTGCTGAGTCTGGGCCAGAACCTGGCCAATCTGGGCTTGTATCCGGGTGCGGAGGCTTTTCGCGATGATCTTCAGACGCTGGCGATTAAACCCTGTTTGCCCTGGCTGGATGTCACCTCCTTCGATGATCTGTTGTGTTTTGCGGGAGTGAATCCCTACCAAGCCTGTGGTTTGCCTGTGCCAACGAGTGAGGGCAGTGACTACCCGCGGATGCAGCTGCTGAATCTGCGTCAAGTCAACGGTTTACAGCGCAAGCGGCAATGGCTGGCCCAGTTGTTTGATCTCCATTTCGACTATTTGACCAATCCAGCCGCGGGCCTGGATCTCTGCGGACTGATGACTGGTGAGGTCACGATCTGATGGCCATTACACCCCCTTGGCCAAAACCCTTGCCCTACACCGCCAATGTGTTGCGGCGCCTGAAGCGGGGATGGAGCAGTTGGTTTGGTTTGCTCAATGAATGGGATTTCCGCATCGCTCTCGGTGAGCTCAATCTTCTGGGCCTGAGAGTGTTTTTGGTGAATGATCGAACACTGCTCAGGCGCGTGCTTGTGCAGGAGGTGGAGGCCTTCCCGAAGCACCCCTACACGCTGTGGATTCTTGAACCTCTGATTGGCCGAGCGATTTTTTCTGTCAATGGAGACGAATGGGCACGCCAGAGGCGCTTGGTTGATCAGGCGTTTCAGGTGGCCCAGTTGGAGCAGGTGTTTCCTGCGATGGAGGCTGCAAAAGACGCCATGTTGCAGCGGCTTGTGCAGCAGCTCTCCGAGCAAGGCGATTGCGGCCAGCAAGGAGCTGGAATCGATATCGAAGCAGCGATGACCTGGGTCACCGCTGATGTGATCGTGCGCACAATCCTCAGCAGACCGGTGCAGGAGGGAGAAGCGCGTGTGGTGTTTGAGGCCTTTGGGCGCTATCAACGCAAGGCCGCCCGGGCACTGATCTTGCGTTTTGCGCGCTTGCCACGGCGTTGGGTGCAGCGCTCGCTGACACGCGATGCGCTGGTGATTCGCCATTGGATCCAAGGCGTGATCGAGGAGCGACTCGCGCAGCCTGAGACTGTTGTGAAGGATCTGCTGGGTGCCCTGCTTGCCGCCGTGGATCCTCAAACCGGTACTTCCTTCACGGCCGAGGAATTGGTGGATCAGATTTGCTTCCTGTTTCTGGCCGGTCATGAAACCTCAGCCAGTGCCTTGAGCAGTGCCTGTTGGCTGTTGGCTCTGGATCAAGAGGCTCAAGGCCAGTTGCATGCAGAGGTGGCATCTCTCCCTGAGACTGTGACGCACCAAAGCTTGAGGCAGTTGCGCTATGGAGCTGCGGTGTTTCAGGAAACCTTGCGCCTCTATCCGCCGGTGAGTTTCTTTATTCGTGAACGCGTCAATGAAGACACCGACTTCTCGGTTCCATCGATGGAATGCCCGCAGCAAGCTCCCGCGATCAGTCGTTGTCCGGTTGGATCGTTGTTGACGTTTTCGCCTTGGGTGATTCATCGCCATGACGACTACTGGCCGGAACCTCACCAATTCCGTCCCGAACGTTTTCTGGATGGCAGCGCGACGAATCAGGAGATTCTTTGCCGCAAAGAAGCTTGGCTCCCCTATGGCCTAGGTCCGCGCAAATGCCCCGGAGCCGCGTTTGCCCAACAGGAAGCCTTGTTGGTGCTGGCTGAACTCATCAAGCACTTTCAGCTCTTCCCTGGAAGTGAGAACTCAGGCCCTCAATGGACTGGAAGGCTTACGTTGCGCAGTGCATCGGGTGTTGTGTTGAGGCTTGTTCCGAGATCACCGGTTAAAAACCGATGAGTAATCGTCCGCCCCAGCGCACCTGTTCGGCGTTGATTAACTGACCAATATCAAGCAGCGAGGCAGCGGTACTTCCGTAGGCCTCAAGCGCCACGCTGTCTGTGGCATGCCAACGAAGCCCCAGGGTGCCGTTGCTTTGGGACAGTTGATTGATCACGACATTGCCTTCGGGTACGAGCTCCCAACCAGGGAAGAGTTGGAGATTGGAACTGATCCCTAAGCCCCAAAGGTTGCCTGCTCCGCTCAAGGCCACTTTGGGGTTGAAGTTGATCGCCAATCCCTCGGTTGCTTCCCAGGTCGCCATGGTTTCTGCGAACACATAGCCCTGGCCGCTGCTGCTCTCTTGATTGCTTCTTCCCAGGGTGATACGCCCCCCTCCCCAGAAGGGAGCACCACGGAGAGGACTAAAGGCCACCGCTTTGCCGCCGATGCGCCAGTTCCAAGCTCCATCGTTGGCGTAGAGGCGGGCCTGGGGCGTGGTCTGGGGCACGTTGTTGTAAAGCCCTCCGCTGAACAGAGTCAGCTGGAAGATGTTGGAGAGGGAATAGCCAACGAACCCGTTGAGGTTTCCTCCGCTATCAGCATTGATCCAAGCCTCTGTGTTGGTGTCCGGTGGCACCAGGGCGGTGTTGACCGTGAGTCCTCCTTTGGCCAAGGATTGCTGTCTGGGCGCCAGCGGTACCTGGGGGGTGTCTGCAGTACCCGGCGTGAACACGAAGCTGGCGGAATAGCCAATCTTGTTATCGGAGGGCAAAGCGAGCAATGCAGTCGCTGGTGTTGCTCCGAAGCCATTGGTGATCAAGCCTTTGAGCCCGATTCGCGGATTGAGATCCCAGTTGATCCCTGCGGACAGAATGGGAACGCGAGAAAAAACCAGATCTGCATCGAAGCTGTTGGTGCCGCTACCGATCGGTTGGGCGATGCTGGCGGTGAATCCCAGCTCCGGGAACGGTTGGAACAGAATTCCACCACTGACGTAGGGGTTGGTTCCATAAAACGTGCCAGCTCCACCCTGTCCAGCACCTTGGGTTGAAGGCAGAAAGCTCACACCCGGAGCAAAGCTGAATTGCCACTGTTTGCTTGCTTGCCAACTCGCAGGAAGGCTGAGGGATCCAACGAAGTTGCGGGTGAAGACTCGGCTGCCGGAGTCATTGAAAATGTTGGGGCTGGCGTTATTTCCCGAGTCAGAGAACGAGTCGTCTCCGCCACTCCCCACTTCCCAGGCTTCAAGTGAGCCACTGATGGCCAGCTTCCAGTTGTTCTGGTTGAGAAGTTGCCACTGGGCCGCGGCCCCGTAGCTCTGCCAAAAATTGGCCGGTTGGATGGCGAAACCGGTGAGTGGGGCGTTGAGCGGGTCGTCGGCCTGACTAATAAAAAATGACAGCATCAGGCTGTCGTTAAAGCCAACGTCAAGATTGATCGAATAATTCTGATTGCCAGTGCCTGCAGCACTTTTGAAGGGCGAAATAGTCCCAAACGAGATGCGCCACTGATCAGCGGGCAGGGTTTCTGCCGTGGGAACGGAAGGTGAAAGTCGCAGTAGCGGTTGATAGTCGCTGGGTTTCAGAGGAATGGTGCTGAGCAGCGCTTCGACTTCTTCCACGCTGGCGGGTGGTTTTACTTCAGTTGTCGATGCAGCTTCCGCAGTTGGAAGATTGGTCACATCCTCAGCGTCCAGCAATTCCCAAGCCACAATCGTCGATGGTTGATCTTGTTCCTCCGATTCAGGAACAACCTGCCAAGAAACAGTCTTTAGCGACGGATTTTTCTCGTCTGTGTTATGTACAGGTTCCCAGACAACAGGAGGGGGGGTGATGATAGGCGAGTCGATGACCTCCCACAGGATCTGCGCGTGTGTTGCTTGAGGCAGTCCGCCTCCCACTCCGATGGTTAAAAAGGAGCTGGAAATCAGAAGCCTGCGCATTCTGCTGTGGAAAGGTGGCGCGTACTTCACCCCAGATCAAGTTCAGGATCCAGCAGCACCCAACCGGCAAGTGGAGCTCCCTGAAGAGCAAGTTTTTGGCTGAATTGCGACAGCTGGGTGCGAGTCACAACTCCTGGTGCTGCGAGGAGAAGTTGGGTGGCGCATTCGCTTGTTTTTCGCAAGTCGGCACTCACGACCAGATCGCGGCCTTTGAGAGCGCGGCTTAGCTCTTCGCTAAAAGCTTGTAGTTGGTCACTTGGAATGTTGCCCAAGGGGATGAGGGCGATGGCAGTGTTTCCACCGGTTTCCGCCAGGGGGCCCGAGGCGAGCAGGTCCGCTGCATCGGTCCAGGTGTCCTGTGCCATGGCAGACAGGTGCTTCAGAAGCGGACATGGCAGCAGGCTCTGCAGTTCATCAGTGCTGAATACCAGTCCTGTGCGGCGATCCACAACAAGGGATACGCCGCTGCCGAGAACAATTCCAGCGAGCAATCCCAGAGCCATCATTCTTTTTTTGCGAGGGGCTACAGGGTTGTCGAGAAGGGTTGGTGTTGAGATCAGCTCCCAGGGTTCCTCGTTGCGTGCTTGCTCAAGAGCAAAAACCTGACGTTCGGCTTCTAACCGAGTCAGAGTTGCCTCATCTCGGGCTGCAGTACGCAGGAGTTCTCGATATTTGATTAACACTCCTTTGGGTCTTTCAGCCGCAGCAAGTCGAGCTTCGGCTGCTGTGCGCTGGGCGTAGAGGTAGCCGTAGGTCTGACGTTTGAACACTTCAATGAGCAGTCGTCGTCGTTCTAAGAGCCGTCGAATCGAATCATCCTTGTCGGTGTATTTGGCCCTGAGAAGAGCTAATTGAGTATCGAGTTGATCGAGAGTTTGAGGAAGGCCCTGGGAGGCGAGCTCGGGGATATTACGCCCGAGGTACATCAAAGTTTCGGGGTTGTCATTGAGTTGGTTCAGTTGCTTGAGCTGCTCGTTAATATTACGGATTTCATTGGCCGCCTGAACTCGGATCGCTTCAATGTTGATTGCATTTTTGATTTCATTGTCGCTCTCGCCATCCCCTTGGAGGGCGGTGAGGTCTTGTTCGATAGCGAAGTTTTGAGCTGTTTTTAAAGATGTAACACTTTTATTTTGATATATGCCGATCTGCTCGTCGAGGTAACTGATGGCCTGGCTAATCCCCTTTGCTCTATCTCGGCCCGAGTAGCTCTGGTAAGCCTTGGAAATACGATTGATTACGGGCAGAACAAGTTCTTTGTCAGTATCGCGATATTCAAGATTGAGAACTGATGTGCCTTTTTCCAGTTCGATTGATAAGTTGTCTTCAACCCAGTTTTTATATCGCCACTTACTGACATCTTCGCCTGATTTGGCTTTTTGGATTTTGACGAAATCAAAAATGGGTTTCAAAACTGAAGGGCTTTCAAGAATCTGCACTTCAGTCTCCAAGTCGCTGGAACCAGCTCCTACGCCAATCAGATTGGCTAATCCTGGGTTAGACTGCAGCAGAGACATTGCCCGACTAGATGTCTCTGTTTCATTTTGGAGCACGATCTGAAACTGACCTTCCCAAACGGGATTTCGAGTAAATGCGTAAAGGCCTGACAGCACAAGAGTGGCCGCAGCAATTTTTGCAATTAAAAATTTGTGGCGCAACAATGCTCCGGCAACTTGCCTTAGATCAATTTCGTCGTCAGCTTGAGCGCTTGCAACATTCACTGTTTGGCTTGAGGAAGGATTCTTTGTCATTGGCCCAACTCATTGAAAAGTGAATAAACGGAGTAGAGCCCAACAAATGGTCCGGTCAATTCATTCAATACACCGACTGCTCCACTCAAGATAGAATCCTGGACGCGAATTAAATCACCAGCTGCCAAAACTGGATTGGTGGGTGCGTCAGCAGCTGCGCCGGGTTGATAAGCGAATATTCTCCTGTCGATCGTGCCTTCTTGGTTGAAACGCACAAATTCCACCTTGCCCTTAATGATTTTCATCCCCCCTGCCAAGGATATAGCCTGGTTGAGAGAGCTCCCTTGAGGAACTTGCACGCCACCAGGAATGTTGACGCGTCCGGTGACAAAAACTTCAAGGAATTGTGGGCTGAGATTCGATTGCCCAGCTTTTAAAAGTTGATCTTTCAGCACTACAGAACTCCTGCCGACGCTCAGCACATCACCATCAAAGAGACGGATGTTTTGCGACTCGTTCCCTTCGGTGATCAGAGAAAGGAAGTCAAGATTGGTGCGGATGCGACCGCCACCTAAGCCTGCAGCCCGTTTGCGTGTGACCTGCACTTCAGCGAGCTTTGAATAGGGGGTGATGCCTTGCGCCGCTCGAATTGCATCAAAGACGGTGGGGAACACTGCTGCAAACGTCCCTAAACCATTTGCTCCTGGGCTCTGGGAAGCACTACCAGGCAACTGCCGCATGACCCTGCGGGCGATCTCGGTTGCACTACCTCTCGTCAGAATGTTGGTTTCTGCTGATTCGGATATGCGAGTGAGATCGTTGCTCCCACTGAGGGTGTAGTAACCAGGTCGCCTGACCTCTCCGCCTACGTAAACGCGGATCGGTCGGTACTTGACTGGGCGCACATACACCTGAGGGTCTCTCACATAAGTACGAAACTGCTGCGTGAGGAAGTAGCGAAGTTCCTCGACTGTGAGCCCCTCGACGTAAAGGGCACGCAGTCGAGGCAAGTAAAGGGTTCCGTCGGGACCGATCGAAGTCGTTTGGCTGAGTTCTGGCAGATCAAGCAACTCGATCTGAAGACCATCACCTGGACCAAGAATGTAGGCGTCGTAGGAGATCTGAGCGCGCTGTTCTAGTGGGAGAGGTTGTTGCCTATTCGTTGTCTCTTCGATTTCAATGATTTGCTGCGCATTCACCGCGACTGGTGGAAGAGTTACTAAGACGCCAGCGGCGATTGCCGATAGGAAACGGATTTTCAGCAATGCTGAACCGATCAGTGGACGAGAACTTATGGCATCCCGCTCCTAGATGAAAGCGGTTAGTAGCCAGGGATGGAATTGGGTTGAGTGAGGATGGTGATGCGGCCCGGCAAAATGGCCCCACCGAAGAGGCAAAGGTTTGAGTCATCTGCAGAGCCTTCGAGGCATGGTTGACCTTCTGCCTGATCAGACCCGCCTTTGGCAAGCGGTGGAGGCTGAGGCTCGTGCCCATTTCTTGCGCTCTGGTGTCGAGGAGATTCGGACGCCTTTACTTGAGGTGACTGATCTTTTTGCTCGGGGGATTGGTGAAGCCACTGACGTGGTGGGTAAGGAGATGTATTCCTTCCTTGATCGTGGTAATCGTTCCTGCACGCTGCGCCCTGAGGGCACCGCCTCGGTTGTTCGAGCTGCAGTGCAACACGGCCTGCTGGGTCAGGGGGCTCAGAGGTTTTGGTATTCAGGGCCTATGTTCCGCTATGAGCGTCCTCAGGCCGGCCGTCAGCGTCAGTTTCATCAGATTGGTGTTGAATTTCTTGGAGTGAGTACCCCTCGCAGTGATGTTGAGGTGATTACGTTGGCCTGGGATCTGCTTTGTGCGCTCGGTGTGTCTGGTCTGCAACTGCAGATCAACAGCCTTGGCACTTTGGAGGATCGTCTTAGGTACCGACAACAGCTGGTGGACTGGCTTGAAGTTCGTAAGTCTCAATTGGATGCTGATTCTCAGCAGCGTTTGACGACCAATCCTTTACGCGTCCTCGATAGCAAGAACTCAACGACTCAGGCACTGCTCGCAGATGCACCCACCTTGCTGGATGCTCTAGGTGAAGAAAGTTCACTGCGTTTTCAGTCTGTGCAGGGTTTGCTGAATCAGTTGGCGATTCCTTTCCAGCTCAATACTCGGCTTGTTCGTGGCCTTGACTATTACGGCCACACGGCTTTTGAGATCACCAGCGATCAGCTCGGTGCTCAAGCAACTGTGTGCGGCGGTGGTCGATATAACGGTTTGGTGCAACAGCTGGGAGGTCCTCCCACGCCTGCAGTGGGTTGGGCGCTTGGAATGGAAAGGCTGATGCTGGTGCTGGAAGCGGCAGCATCTGCTGACGCTGATGGGGTTGCATCAAGCCTCATGTCTGTAAAAGCACCAGATCTTTATCTAGTGAACCGCGGCGAGCAAGCTGAAGCTTTCGCTTTGGGACTGGCAAGGCAGTTACGTGCTGCTGGAGTATCGGTTGAACTTGATGGCTCAAGTGCTGCTTTTGGAAAGCAGTTCAAGCGTGCAGATCGCTGTGGTGCTGCTTGGGCTGTGGTGATTGGTAATGATGAGGTTGATTCAGGTCAACTGCGACTTAAGCCATTGCGCGTGAAAGGCGAAGACCGTCTAGTTGAGATTGATGCACCTTCTCAAATTGTAGATGTCTTGCGTAACCGTATTTAGTGGTTTCGTGATATTTCACCTAAGTGAGATTAGACTAAAACACTTATTAAGTATTTCTTTTGTTGCGGTGAATGGATGCTTCAACATTAAGCTGACAGCGATAGTCTGAAATCTGTTTTAGTGCGTGCTGGCTGCCTTGCATTAGTCAAGCTTCATTTAATTCAGAATTGCTTTTAGTAAGATGTATGGGCTTATTGATGTCAGTGTGCCTAAGGGGTCAAAAGACCTTGTCTCAACTTTCCGACAAACTTGTAAACGCCAAGGAAGCCAAGCTTTTCAATGCTTAACTTATTGGAGAGGCACCTGATTACTACCATGTGGAGTCCCTCAATACATTATCCATATCCATGATGGATGAGCTGCTCGGCCGAATCTTTGCGGTTGTTCCCAAGAGAGGTGCCGTGCTAAAAATTGCAGCCAACTTTGGGTTGAACATGGATCAGAAGCGCAACCTTGCAAAGTGCGTCACAGCCAAGTGAACTCCCACCTTCTCTAATCCCTCTCTTTGCCTGCATGACTGTCTTGGTAACCGGCGCAGCCGGCTTCATTGGCTTTCACCTGAGCACGCGACTTCTGGAGCGGGGTACACCGGTCGTTGGGTTCGACAATATGAATCCTTATTACGACCCTTCCTTGAAGCAAGCGAGGATCGAAAAGCTTCATGCCTGTGCTAGTCGAACGGGCATCAGCTTCAAGCTCATTGAGGCAGACTTGGATAACCGTCAGGCGGTGGAAGCGGCTTTCGGTACACACAAGCCCCAAAAAGTCGTGAACTTAGCGGCCCAGGCGGGGGTGCGCTACTCAATCGAGAACCCAGCGGCCTACATCCAGAGTAACTTGGTGGGTTTTGGTCATATTCTGGAAGGCTGCCGCCATCATGGTATTGAGCATTTGGTTTATGCCTCCAGCAGCTCGGTATATGGAGGAAATACCAATTTGCCTTTTTCCGAGCACCAAGGGGTGGATCACCCGGTAAGCCTTTATGCAGCCAGCAAAAAGGCTAACGAGCTGATGGCACACACGTATAGCCATCTCTACGGATTGCCTGCCACAGGCTTACGCTTTTTTACAGTGTATGGCCCTTGGGGCCGGCCAGACATGGCCTTATTCCTTTTCACCAAGGCAATTCTGGCTGGCGACCCTATCAAGGTCTTCAACAACGGAGAGATGGTGCGGGATTTCACTTATGTAGACGACATCATTGAGAGCCTGATCCGTGTGCTTGATAAGCCAGCTGCTCCCTATCCGGCTTTTGACACTGTCCAGCCTGATCCGGCCACCAGCTGGGCACCGCACAGAGTTTTTAATATCGGCAATTCCAACCCCACCCCGCTGATGGACTACATCGAGGCGGTTGAGAATGCATTGGGTATTACAGCCACTAAAGAGCTGCTGCCGATGCAGCCCGGTGATGTGCCGGCTACTGCGGCCGACACATCAGCCCTGGAAGCCTGGACGGGCTTCAAGCCCAACACTCCTGTGATAGTAGGAGTTGCTGAGTTCGTGAAGTGGTACCGCGAGTTTTACAGCGTCTGAAACTTTCTGCTACCGCCAACTTCAGCTCTCCGGCATGCACCGGGATCATGGTAATGACTACTTTTCCCCCTATTAACACCTGCACCGTGGCCGTGGTCGGCCTGGGATATGTTGGCTTGCCACTAGCAGTGGAATTCGCTAAGCACCAAAGATGTTGCCGAACAGGCACTGCGCTGACTCGGTGCGTGATCGGCTTTGACATCAACAGCCAGCGGCTGGAGGAGCTGCGTCTTGGGAATGATCGCACCAATGAAACCAGTGCCGAAGAGTTGCAGGCGGCGGGGCTGCTGGAGTTCACCGATGATCCAGCTCAGCTGGCGGAAGCCGATGTATTTGTGGTTACGGTCCCTACCCCTATTGATAGCGCAAAGCGACCTGATCTGACGCCCTTAAAAAAGGCCAGTGTCATGGTAGGCCTTGCTCTGAAGCAGCGCCGCTCAGCCAGTACTTCGGTGGTGATTTACGAGAGTACGGTGTATCCGGGGGCTACTGAAGATGTCTGTGTGCCGATTCTTGAGCGCGAATCTGGACTTGCATTCAACGAGGGCTTTTGTTGTGGCTATAGCCCCGAACGCATTAACCCCGGCGATAACAAACACAAGCTCACCACAATTATAAAAATTACGAGCGGCAGCACATGCTCAGCGGCGGCTTGGGTGGATGCTTTTTACGGTTCGATCGTCAAAGTCGGCACCCACCTTGCACCAAGTCTCAAAGTAGCAGAAGCTGCCAAAGTGATTGAGAACACACAGCGGGATCTCAATATCGCTCTGGTGAACGAGCTGGCGATCATTTTTCGTCAGATGGAAATCGACACACTGGATGTACTCGAGGCAGCTGGCACCAAATGGAACTTCCTGCCATTCAGGCCTGGGCTGGTAGGTGGCCATTGCATTGGGGTGGACCCCTATTACCTCACTCACAAAGCTGAGGAGCTGGGTTATCACCCGCAGGTGGTACTGGCGGGTAGGCGCATCAACGATGGTATGGGTCGCTGGATGGCCGAGCAGTTAGTGCTGGGTCTGGCCCAGCGGCGTTTGTCGGTGGTAGGTGCGCGCGTGCTGGTGCTTGGGCTCACGTTCAAGGAAAATTGCCCGGACTTGCGTAATACCAAGGTGGTAGATCTGATCCAGAGCTTGGAGAGATATGGCATGGATGTGGAGCTGGTGGATCCCTGGGTGGATCCTGCAGAGGCTCAGTCGGAATATGGCCTGAAGGTGAATCCCTCTATGCAGATTGAGGGCAAATATGCGGCTGTGGTTGCTGCTGTGGCCCACCAACAGTTTGTTGCGATAAAGCCAGAGCAGTGGAATCAGCTGCTGGTGGCAAATGGCGTGCTGCTTGATCTCAAAGGCATCATTCCGCGAGAGCTTCAACCGCTGCGAATTTAAAAAGTCTTTTTTAAAACATAGTGTTTTTGACGCTGGCCCCCATTCCCATATTTTTCAATAAAAATGACTTCTGGTATTCATCCTAAAGCCACAATTCATCCAACGGCAATCGTAGATGAAGGAGCCAGAATTGGCGCAGGCAGTCGCATTTGGCACTGGGTTCACATTTCTTCGGGCGCTGTGATTGGTGAACAATGTTCGTTCGGTCAAAATGTATTTGTGGGTAACCGGGTGCGTATTGGCAATAATGTCAAGATCCAGAACAATATATCTGTTTATGACAACGTGACTTTGAACGATGATGTCTTCTGCGGGCCAAGCATGGTTTTCACCAACGTATATAATCCTCGCTCTGCTGTGAGTCGTAAAAAAGAGTATCGCGACACTGTGGTCGAACAGGGAGCGACGCTGGGGGCCAACTGCACGATTGTTTGCGGCACCCGCATCGGCCGCCATGCCTTCATCGGCGCGGGGGCGGTGGTGAATCGTCATGTGAAACCTTTTGCCTTGATGGTGGGGGTGCCAGCTCGACAGGTTGGCTGGATGAGTACTTACGGCGAGCGGGTAGATCTGCCCTTAAGCGGAAATGGGGAATGGACCTGTCCTCATACGGGTGATCGCTACCTGCTTAGAGATGATCAGCTTGATCACTTCACGGGAGGGTCTGATTGATGCAGTTCATTGATCTCACAGCTCAGCAAAAGCAGTTGCTGCCCGATGGCCGCAGCTTGCGGAACGCGATCGATGGGCGTATCGCTGCAGTGCTCGACCACGGTCAGTACATTCTGGGTCCGGAGGTAGTGGAACTGGAGAAGCGGCTGGCTGCATATGTGGGAGTCAATTACTGCATAGCTTTGGCAAGCGGTACTGATGCTCTGCTGATCTCCCTGATGGCACTTGGGGTGCAGTTAGGCGATGAGGTGATTACTACGCCCTTCTCATTTATCTCCACCGCCGAGACCATTGCCCTGCTTGGGGCGGTCCCGGTGTACGTGGACATCGATCCAGTCACCTATAACCTCGATCCCAGCCTTTTGGAGAGGGCGATCACAGCGCGCACCAAAGCCATCGTTCCAGTAAGTCTTTACGGCCAGCCAGCGGACTTTGCGGCAATCAACCCCATTGCTGCTCGGCACGGTATCCCTGTGATCGAAGACGGTGCCCAGAGTTTTGGGTCAACTCAGCACGGGCGGTACAGCTGCAGCCTGAGCACGATAGGAACCACGAGCTTTTTCCCTTCCAAGCCCCTTGGCGGCTACGGCGATGGCGGAGCCTGCTTTACGAGCGATCGTGTGTTGGCTGAGCGTATTCGGCGGATTTCGCGCCACGGCCAGAGCCGCCGTTATTTCCATACCGATCTGGGCGTCAATGGACGAATCGACACCTTGCAGGCGGCGATAGTTCTGGCCAAGTTTGAGGTGTTTGAAACGGAGGTGGAAGCCCGTGGCCGAATCGGTGCGTCGTTGAGTTCCAGGCTCCAAGCTGCCGGCATCAAAAGCACCCCCCAATTGGTGCCTGGCAACACGAGTGTTTATGCCCAATTCACTATTGAGGTGGAGAATCGTCCGGCAGTGCAGGCTTCTCTCAAGGAGCAAGGGATTCCTTCATCGGTCCATTACCCAACCCTGCTGTATCAGCAACCTGGGTTGGTTGGCTTGGGCCGTTGCAGCCAGCAATCTTGCGGCTGCCCGTTGGCACTATCTGCCAGCGAGAGGGTGCTGAGCCTGCCGTTCCATCCCTATCTCACTGAGGCTGAACAGGAGCGCATCGCTGTTGCCGTTGCCGTATCTTCTAGCACTCCTCAGTCAGCAGTCATCTAATTTTCATGCTCCACCCTATTGCCCCGATTACCGATCGCCGCATACGCGTCGCCTTGGTGGGCTGTGGGCGTATCAGTCGAAACCATATCAAGGCAATTGCTGTCCACCACGAGCGGGCCGAGCTGGTGGCAATCTGCGATACCCAGGCCTATCGCTTGGAACAGGCTCAAGCGTTGATCACCGAAGCCGCGGCAGAATACTCTGGTGCCTCCGCAAATCCGGTCAAGTTCCGCTGCTTCAGCGACCTCATAACAGCAGCCCACGCTAAAAACACACTGGTGGATCTTGTGGTTTTAGCAACCCCCAGCGGCCTACATCCGATTCAGGTGATAGCGGCAGCTGAAGCGGGCCTTCATGTGTGTACTGAAAAGCCGATGGCTACCCGCTGGGAAGATGGCGTAGCGATGGTGAAGGCCTGTGATCAGTCAGGGGTTCATCTTTTTGTTGTGAAGCAGAACCGGTTCAACCCCACCTTGCAGCTGGTAAAGCGGCAGCTGCAGTCAGGACGCTTCGGGAAGCTCGCGATGGTGTCGGTGAATGTGTTCTGGCAGCGGCCACAGAGCTACTACAACCATGACAGCTGGCGCGGTACATGGGAATTTGATGGCGGTGCATTGATGAATCAGGCCAGTCACTATGTGGATTTGTTGGATTGGCTTGTGGGGCCGGTGGAGAGTGTGAGCGCCTCGATCGCCACGTTGGGTCGTGCGATTGAGGTGGAAGATACCGCTGCTTTGCAGCTGCGCTGGCGCAATGGAGCTCTGGGGACAATGGCGGTCACGATGCTTACTTATCCCCAAAACTTGGAGGGCTCCATCACATTGCTAGGTGAAACCGGCACCGTGAAGATTGGTGGACCAGCTGTTAACAAGATTGAGCACTGGGCCTTTGCTGATGAGTGCCCGGATGACGCTGATGTTGAGGAGGCCAGTTATGCCACCACCAGCGTGTACGGCTTCGGCCACCAGCCCTATTACACCAACGTGTTTGATGCGTTGCAGGGCAAAGCAGAAGCCCTGTGTGATGGCCGCGAGGGCTTGCGTAGCCTGGAGTTGTTAATAGGCGCTTACCGCTCGGCCCGCGACGGGCGTGCCGTGCATTTGCCTTTGGAGTACTGAATTTTTCTTGCTCCACCAGACACAGAACGGATGACTCAGGCTGAATCACTGCAGGTTCCCCACTCCACCCGCTTCTTGCTGCTGAGCATATGGGGCCACTTGAGTTCTCGCCGTCGCATTCAGCTGACACTGTTGCTCGTTGTGATGCTTGCTAGCGGTGTTGCGGAGCTTGTTTCACTTGGAGCTGTTCTGCCATTTTTGGCTGTAATAAGTGATCCTCAGCGGCTTTGGCAAAATACGCAGGTCCAGGAATTTGCACCTCGGGTTGGCTTGACCGAATCAAGCCAATTGTTGGTGCCTGCCATCATTGCTTTTGCGATGGCGGCGGTGCTTGCGGCGTTTGTTCGGCTTGTAAATGTTTGGCTTAATGGCCGGCTGGCGGCTGCGATTGGAGCCGATTTGAGTTCTGAGGCGTATCGACGCACTCTTTATCAACCTTATGAGGTGCATCTTCACCGCAACACTGCGGAGGTGATTACTTGCACCACCAGTCAGATCAATCAAACAGTTGGAGCTTTAAATGCTTTACTGCAGATCATCACCTCCTCTGTGGTTGCAGCCGCTTTGATCACAGGCTTGCTTGTGATTGATGCCCAAGTTGCTTTGGCTACGGCGGTTTTATTTGGGAGTGCTTATTTCGCTCTGGCGATTACAGTGCGTCGCGAGTTGAGAACTAATGGCCATAAGATTGCCTTAGCCATAACTCTACAGCTTAAGACCCTCCAGGAAGGATTAGGAGCGATTCGTGATGTTTTGCTCGACGGCAGTCAGGCCACTTATCTGCAGATCTATCGCCGAGCTGATCGACCACAACGACAGCTTCAGGCTAAAAATGCCTTTCTTGGTACCTTTCCCCGCTACGCGCTAGAAGCATTGGGCATGGTGTCAATCGCTCTGGTCGGGGGGCTGTTGGTGACCCAGCGGGGCAGCGGCACTACTGTGATTCCCCTCCTAGGTGCCCTGGCCTTAGGTGCCCAGCGCTTGCTGCCTGCCCTGCAGCAGATCTTCAGTGGTTGGGCAGCTTTGAAGAGCTACAACGCAGATATCCAAGCCGTAATAAATATGCTTAATCAGTCAATGCCTTCTTCGGTGATAGCGGTTGAGCCTCTATTGTTCCGCAGTACCGTTCATATTAAGGGGGTGTATTACCGTTATGGGCCTGCTCAACCATACGTACTTAAGGGACTCGATCTAGAGATTCGCTGTGGTGAGCGCATCGGTTTAATCGGAAGTACAGGCAGCGGTAAAAGTACTATTTTGGACCTTCTAATGGGTCTACTAGAACCCACAGCTGGTAACATCTTTGTGGATGGAGAAGATGTGCATGATTTGGAGCATCCTGAGAGGTTGATGGCTTGGCGGGCTGCGATTGCTCATGTCCCACAAAGCATTTATCTGGCTGATAGCTCGATTGCCGAAAATATCGCCTTTGGAGTCCCGCGTGATCAAATTGATCTGGCTCGTGTGAAGCAGGCGGCTCAACAGGCTCAGATCTCTAACTTTATTGAAAACAGTTTGGAGGGATATTGGTCTTTTGTGGGAGAGCGAGGCATTCGTCTCAGTGGCGGTCAGCGCCAGCGGATTGGTATAGCCCGGGCTCTTTACAAGAAGGCACGTTTGCTTGTGCTTGACGAAGCTACGAGTGCTCTGGACAACAATACGGAGGCTGCAGTAATGCATTCTTTTGAAGATTTGAGTCGATCCCTGACAGTGGTGATTGTTGCTCATCGTTTAAGTACACTTTCCAGCTGCGATCGTGTAATCGAGATGGAGCAAGGATGTATCGCTCGGCAAACAACAGGTGCTAAATTAGGTAGTTTTTATGAGTGAAATATCCACCGATGTAGCCATCCTTGGTGGCGGGATGGTTGGTATGGCGTTAGCACACCAACTCAATGAGCGTTATTCAGATCTTTCGATTACTTTGGTCGACAAAGAACCTGAGATCGGCAGGCACAGCTCTGGACGCAATAGTGGCGTACTACACGCAGGTATCTATTACCCCCCGGGTTCGCTTAAGGCCAAAGTCTGCGTCCAAGGGGCCAAGCGTCTGCGGGCCTGGTGCGAAGCGGAAGGATTGCCAGTACTGGACTGCGGCAAAGTAATTGCCCCGCAGGCTGTAGAGCTAGATAGTCAGTTGGAGCTGCTGCTGGAGCGGGGCCGTGCAAATGGGGCAGAGGTACGTCTTATTGATTATGAGGAGTTTCAAGAGCGTGTTCCCAATGGCCGTACCGCCAGTGGCCGAGCACTTTGGAGCCCCGGCACCTGTGTGGTGAAGCCTAAAATTGTGTTGCAACGCCTTGAGCAACGCTTGCGGGAGCGCGGTGTGAGCTTCGTCTTGGGTGCCGCCGTTTCTGATGTATCTCCTGACATACGGCAACTTAACCTGAACCACTCTGGCGAAAGCAGCACAGTGTCCTACGGCCATCTGTTCAATTCCACGGGACTGCAGGCCGATCGGATCGCCAAGCTGTTTGGACTTGGTTATGACTGCACCTTGTTGCCGTTCAAAGGTCTTTACTGGCAATTAGATCCAAGAGCTCCTTTCAACTTCTCCACGAACTTGTACCCAGTACCCGATCTCAATGTTCCGTTTCTTGGGGTGCATGTGACCCCAAGCCCCGACGGCAGCATCAGCCTTGGGCCAACGGCCATCCCGGCCTTGGGGCGCGAGAACTACAGAGGGCTTGATGGACTTGAACCATTGATGGCGCTTGAGTTCTTGGGTGACTTGGCAAGCCAGTGGTGGCGCAACGCGGGCGGATTTCGACAATATGCCAAAGAACAGGCCTTGCATGGGCTCAAGCCATTGTTCCTCAAGGCAGCTCAGGCATTGGTGCCAGACCTACGTAGTGAGCATCTGATTCCAAGTCAGAAGGTGGGCATTCGTGCCCAGCTCTACGATCGGAGGTCTGGCACATTGGTGCAAGATTTCCGTTTGGAGCATGGCCCCTCAAGCACCCATGTGCTCAACGCTATTTCTCCGGCGTTTACAGCCAGCTTTTCTCTGGTCGATCTGATCATTAACGAATCCACCCTCGCCTCTTAACTAAATGGACATTCGCGGCAAGAAACTTCTCGTGATCGGTGGATCCGGTCTAATTGGATCGCACACTGTTGATTCTCTGTTGCGCGAAGACGTGGGTGAAGTGATCGTCTACGACAATTTTGTGCGTGGGCGCATGGAGAATCTGGCTTTAGTCCGTCAGGATCCTCGCTTCAAGGTATATGACATTGGGGGTGACATTTTGCAGACCGATATTCTGGAAGCTGTAATGAAGGGTGTCGATGGTGTTTTCCATTTTGCAGCTCTCTGGCTATTGCAGTGCCACGACTATCCACGTTCGGCTTTCGATGTGAATGTGCGTGGTACGTTCAATGTGATGGAAGCTTGTGTCAAGGCTGGAGTGAATCGGCTGGTCTACTCGTCATCGGCATCGGTTTATGGCGATGCTCTTAGCGAGCCAATGACAGAAGATCATCCATTCAACAATAAGAACTTTTATGGTGCTACCAAGATCTGCGGCGAAGCGATGTTGCGATCTTTTCATCATCGTTATGGATTGGATTATGTAGGCCTACGCTACATGAATGTGTATGGTCCAAGGCAAGATTATCAGGGGGCTTATATCGCTGTGATTATGAAGATGTTGGATGCTATTGATCGTGGCGAAAGTCCAACCATTCTTGGAGATGGTTCTGAAGCATTTGATTTTGTTGCTGTTGAAGATTGTGCTCAAGCCAATGTATGTGCCATGAAAGCAAATGCAACAGATAATTTTTATAATGTGGGAACTGGTATTCGAACTTCGCTTAAGGAATTAGCCGAAATGCTCATCGAACTTACAGGCTCGAATAATCCTATTAACTACGCACCGCGCAGTCAAGCGACTTTAGTGCGAAATCGTATTGGCTGCCCTCAGAAAGCCTCAAAGGAAATCAACTACACCGCGGCGATTGAGCTGCGAGACGGTTTGCAGCGATTAATTGATTGGCGATCTTCTCACAAAGCAGAAGTTGAGGCGCGACGTGACGCGCAGCGGGTGGCGGTATGACTACCCATCCATCAATGAAAGTGCCTATAGCCCGAACGGGGCTCACAGAGGATGAAGTTCAGAGTGTGCTGGAGCCACTGCGCAGCGGTTGGCTGGTTCAGGGCCCCAAAGTACGTGAGTTCGAACAAGCTTGGAGTTCATTCACGGGGGCTGATCACAGTATTGCTGTGACGAGCTGCACAACAGCTTTGCATTTGTCTCTGGCCGCTTTGGGTTTTGGGCCTGGTGATGAGGCGATTGTTCCCGCCTTTACATGGATCTCTACTGCGAATGTGGTGGAACATCTAGGGGGTAGAGTGGTGTTTGCGGATATTGACCTGTCTACTTTTAATATTAATCCTGCAGATATTGAATCCTTAATCACACCGCGTACGAAAGCAATATTGCCTGTTCATCTCTTTGGATTGTCAGCCGATATGAAGGTAATCAACGAAATCGCTCAAAAACATAATCTTTGGGTGGTTGAAGATGCTGCCTGCGGTTTTGGCGCAACTTTTCAGAATAGGCATGTGGGTACCTTTGGCAACACTGGTTGCTTTAGTTTTCATCCTCGTAAGGCAATTACCACTGGCGAGGGTGGCATGATCACCACACATGACTCCCAATTGGCAGAAAAAATTCGACGTCTTCGTGATCATGGTGCGGCTATGAATGATCTGCAGCGTCACCTTGGGCCAAGGCCTTATCTGTTGGCTGACCACCCTGACGCTGGGTACAACCAACGAATGACTGACTTGCAGGCTGCGCTGGGCGCCGCCCAGATGCAGCGTGCCAAGGCGATCGTGAATGAGCGCCGAGAGTTGGCAGGTTTTTATGACAAGGCATTTGCTGATCTGGATTGGCTGCGGACACCTAAAGCGCCAACTGGTTACGGACACGGATATCAAAGTTATCCATGTCTCTTCGAACCTGGGACAGTTGTTCGAGCTGTTAAGAGCAGAGACCAGCAACTACTCAAAGAGGTATCTGAGCGACGTAATGTGTGGATGGAAGAATTACAGAAACAGGGAGTCTCCACACGTCCGGCAACCCATGCCGTTCACATGCTGAGTTATTACCGCAATCGGTACCAATTAAAGCCTGAACACTTCTTTGCAGCTCAGGCTGCTAACGATTGCAGTATTTCTTTGCCACTATTTCATGGCATGAGCGGCGAAGAGCAACAGTATGTAATTGATGTTGTACGAGGCAGAAAAGCCTGATGTGTGGCATCACCGGCTTAATTAACCTCGATGGTGATTCTGTTTCTCCGGTCATCTTGAAAAAGATGACTGACGCCATTGCTCATCGCGGACCTGATGGAGAAGGCCATTGGATTGAAGAGAGTGTTGGGCTCGGTCACCGACGCCTTGCCATTATTGACTTGAGCCCTGCCGGTCATCAGCCGATGATCAGTTCAGATCATCGTTATGTGCTTAGTTATAATGGCGAAATCTATAACTATCGAGAACTACGTGCAGAATTAGAAGCAGAAGGGGTCTGGTTCCGCAGCCAAACAGATAGCGAGGTTGTGCTTTATGCCCTGGCCCATTGGGGCAGAAATGCGCTGTTGAAATTCAATGGCATGTTTGCGTTATCTCTTTGGGATCGCAAAGAAAAAATCTTACTGATTGCCCGCGATCGTTACGGAATTAAGCCGCTTTATTACTCGCAGCAAGGTAATCGTTTTGCTTTTGGTTCGGAACAAAAGTCCATCATTGCCCAGCCAGAATTCCGGAAAAAGCTTAATAAGCCAGCGTTACTGGAATACTTCACCTTCCAGAATATTTTTACTGATCAAACCCTTCTGGAAGATATCCAGCTTCTGCCGGCAGGCCACTATGTAACATTTAATGCTCATAACTCACAGCTCACCAGCCATCAATATTGGGACTATCGCTTCCGCGAACCTGAGCGTCCTGCTGATAAGCGAGAATACCTTGAAGAGCTGGATCGATTATTCAAGCAGGCTGTCAACCGCCAACTGGTTTGCGATGTTGAGATAGGTTCTTACCTTAGCGGTGGAATGGATTCCGGTTCCATCACCGCCATCGCCGCCCAACAATTCCCGAACCTAAAAAGTTTTACTGTTGGTTTTGACCTTAGCTCTGCCTCCGGCTTGGAGTTGGCCTTTGATGAACGAGCCACTGCTGAGTCGATGTCAGCCCGCTTTAAAACTGAACATTACGAAATGGTGCTCAAGGCCGGCGATATGGAACGCTGCCTGCCCAATCTTGCCTGGCACCTTGAGGAGCCAAGAGTAGGTCAGAGCTATCCCAATTATTATGCCGCAAAGATTGCTAGTAAATTCGTTAAAGTCGTGCTGGCTGGCAGCGGTGGTGATGAACTCTTCGGTGGTTATCCCTGGCGCTACTACCGAGCTGTAAACGCCCAGACTTTTGAAGAGTATATTGACCACTATTACTTCTACTGGCAGCGACTCGCTAACAACACCCAGCTTAAGCAAATTTTTGCTCCCATACGAAGTGAGGTCGAACAAGTCTGGACGCGCAATATTTTTCGTGACGTTTTCGCAACGCACGATAATGAGCTTAATTGCCCGGAAGATTACATCAACCATTCGCTCTATTTTGAGGCAAAGACTTTCTTGCATGGTCTCTTTGTGGTGGAAGATAAACTATCTATGGCCCACAGCCTCGAAAATCGTGTGCCGTTTATGGACAACGACTTAGTCGACTTCGCAATGCAGTGTCCGGTAGGCCTCAAGCTCAATAATCTGGCTGAGGTTCTGCAGATTAATGAAAATGATCCTCGTAGCAAAAAGAATATTCATTTCCAAAAAACTAGTGATGGTAAGCAAATTTTGCGCGATATGATGAAAGCCTGTATTCCTGATGAGATCACTCAAGCCAAAAAGCAAGGTTTCTCATCTCCAGATGCAAGTTGGTTTAAGGGCGAGAGTATTGAGTTTGTTCGCCGTCAACTTCTTGATAGTAACGCTCGGATTTATGACGTCCTTGACAAGGCTTCGTTAAGCCCATTGATTGAGCAGCACTTAACAGGTGAGGAGAATAGACGTCTTTTGATATGGTCGCTGCTCAGTGTTGAAGAATTCATGGGACAGTTGTAATGATTCAAGTCACGATCATCGAAGGTTTTGGTTGTAATGAATTTCGAGATTATATTCTGCAGAATTCTTGTACTTTCATATATTCTGAACCACGCTTTTTAAAATTGCTCGCGGAACACCTTGGCGCAAGTTCTTCGTGGCTTGTAGCACGTCGAAATGGCGAGATAGTCGGACTACTCCCTTTCCTCAAAAAGGATGGACCACTTGGACCGGTTTTTAACTCGCTTGCCTACTACGGAAGTAATGGAGGGGTTATTCAGGTTATTCAAGATGATGAATCTAAGTCGTTACTTGTTGATTCTTTTTATACTCTTGCTGCAGAGGAACAAGCATCATCTGCGACGATTATTACGAACCCGCTTGAACTTGATTCCGACTTTTATGATCGGAAGATAACATATGACTATCGTGACGAAAGAATCGGGCTGATTACTCACCTTCCTTCATCAGAAGATTTACTAATTTCCAGATTCGATAATCCCAGACCTCGTAATATAAGGCGCGCAATTAAAGAGGGCGTCACGGTTGCAAAAGGTTCAACCGATGCACTTCCATTCCTTTATGACATTCATTCTGACAATATGAGAGCAATTGGGGGTCTGGCCAAAAAACGTTCGTTCTTTGATGCTATTCCAAGTACGATGCACAAAGACGACTGGGCAGTTTTTACCGCTACGCTTGATGGTAAGCCAATCGCTGCTCTACTTTTGTTTTACTTTAACGAGACGGTAGAGTATTTCACTCCGGTTATTGTGGAGACTCATCGAAACACTCAGGCACTAGCACTAGTGATATATGAAGCCATGCGTGATGCAATAAACCTAGGCTTTGTTAATTGGAACTGGGGTGGGACGTGGACTAGTCAAGGAGGAGTTTATGATTTCAAAAAGCGTTGGGGCACGTCTGAATATAGATACTATTATTACACTTGCATATATAATTCAGACTTGAAAACTTGCCGCTCTGAATACATTTTAGAACATTATCCAGGTTTTTTCCTGGTTCCATTTAATCAATTAATTAACCCACCCATTACATAGCATGAAAAAAAATCTTGTCATGATTGGAAGCGGCCTTTTCGCTGAAGTTGCTTGTGCATACTTTGAAGAGTTTACTGGTTACAAAGTTGTTGCTTTTTCCTCTCATAAAAATTACATAACTAGTGGTGAGATTTATGGACGCCCCTGGCTCGCGATTGAAGATTTAACGCGTGAGTTTTCTACGGAAGATGCGGATGTTTTTGTTGCGATTGGTTATGGCCAAATGAATAAAATTCGCCAGCGTGTCTACTTTGAAATGAAGGATAAAGGATATGCTTGTGCATCATTTGTTTATCCAGGTGTAAAGATTTGGGATTCAACAACTTTTGGGGAAAACGTTTTTATTTTTGAAGATAATACAATTCAACCATTTACGCAAATTGGTAGCAACACTATTTTCTGGAGTGGCAATCACATAGGTCATCACTCTCGAATTGGAAATCATTGCTTTATTTCTTCACATGTTGTGATATCTGGGTCATGTGCTGTTGGTGATAATGTATTTATTGGTGTTAATTCAACACTTCATGACAGTATTGTGATCGGTGACGAATGCCTGATCGGTGCCGGAGCAACCATTTCCAAAAACACATCACCCAAAAGCGTATACGTAGCTCAGCAGACTAAAGTCTTTCCAAAAACAAGCGACCAGCTCAGGTTCTAATGGCTAAATCAAATCTCCCTCTAGATCAAATTAAAGGTCTTTACTCAAGTAATCTCAGTCATAATGGGGTTAAGTCTACGGCTGTTGGATGGAATAGCACTGAGTCGCAAGCATTGCGGTTTGACAAGTTGACTTCTGTCATTGAGGACTACTCAGCTCCAGTCTCAGTCAATGATTATGGTTGTGGTTACGGAGCCCACTTAGATCACCTGGTAAAAGCCCGCGGTATTAAGGTGGCTGGCTATGCCGGCTATGATCTGAGTGAGGAGATGCTTGCAGCAGCGCGGGCAGAACTTTCTTGGTTCTCTGGCGATCTTTCTCTTATCTGTTCACCCGAGATTTCGACTATATCCGATTACACTTTTGTCTCTGGAACATTCAATGTGAGGTTTGAAGCAGACGACTCTGTATGGAAAGAGTTTATCGAGAAGAAGTTGGATGAAATAGATGCACATTCTCGTTGCGGTTTTTCCTTCAATCTCCTATCAACCTATGTCGACTGGAAGGAAGAGCATTTATTCTACGGTGATCCTTGTTATTGGTTTGATTTGTGCAAGCGTAAATATTCAACCCGTGTTTCGCTTTTGCACGACTATCCTCTTTACGAGTGGACAATTTTTGTTCGAAAGTGAGCTTTCGTCTCACTCTTCCTTTGCGAAGACGTTCCTGAGTTACCCCATGGAATGGAAATCATGAATTAACTACAGTCTAGACTCATTCGGAGATGTAGACTCGTATTGCAAGTCAAAAAACAATGCACAGTCCTCAATGTTTTATAGGCCTCATCAGGCCAGACAAGCTCACATAGTTCCTTCCTTATGCAATGGTTGAAGAAAGGGTTGATTTATCAACCTGATGTTTTGCTGCCTTGGCAGGCTAGTCATGCAGCATTGCCAACGCGTCTACCTCTCGGTGGCAGTCGGTATCGCGTTTTTTTCAGTTCGCGCGATGTGAACAACCGTGCACATGTGGGCAGCTTCGATTTCGACTTGGCGACTGGCGTTACCTCGAATACCTCGCGCGAACCGGTTCTAGTACCTGGCAATTGGGGTTACTTTGATTGCCATGGTGTTCAGGCCTGCAGTATCGCGAAATCCGACAATGGCGACCTTTATCTTTACTACCTTGGCTGGAACACAGCCAAGCAGAGTCCTTTATTTTACGCCGCTATTGGCTTGGCCATTAGTCGAGATGGTGGAGAGACCTTTATTAAATACTCCCCGGCCCCCATCCTGCAACGCAGCCGCTTTGATCCCTGGATGGTGTCAGGTGGCACTGTTATTCGCCAAGGCGACGAGTGGTTGATGTACTACCTCTCTGGTTACAAGTTCGAGTTCACCGCTGATGGGGGCCTCTCTTGGTACGACATCAAAATCGCACGCTCTCAAGACGGTATCGAATGGACTCGCTCAGGCGAAGTCGCTTTGCCGCTGTTGGCTGATGAAACGAATATTTCTCGCATGACCATTGACGAGCACAACGGCCTTTACCGTGCCTGGTTCCCCGTAAAGCGGCGAAACATAGGTTATCGATGCGGCTACGCTGAAAGCATGGATGGGGTGACCTGGACACGCAAATCAGAGCACTGCCTGTCCGTGAGCGAGAGCGGATGGGATAGCGAAGCGATTGACAAGATGGAAGTGATTCGCCAGGACGATCGAATTTACATGCTTTACAACGGCAACCGATTCGGTTTCGACGGTATTGGCCTCGCGTACTCCGATGGTTGAGTTCATTCACTTCCGTGACATTGATCCTGTGCGTGCAAGCAGTTGGGTCGGAAAGCGCGTTCTGTCTATCGATATCGACTGGGCGCACGACGTAGTGCTCGAAGACACTATTAACTTGATCGAGCAGGCGGCTGTCAAGGCATGCTTTTTCGTCACTCACGAAACGCCTTTGCTGGAACGTCTGCGGTCTAATCCACTGTTTGAGCTAGGGCTGCATCCTAATTTTGATCCCTTGCTTAGAGGCGAAGCAGCTCGTTCGGCTCGTGACATCGTGAATGACCTCGCACGCGTAGTGCCTGAGGCCCAGGTGCTACGTAGCCACGCAATGACCACCTCCGGGCGTTGGCTGGAGCTTTACCGAGAAGCTGGCATCACTCACGTAAGCAATTACCTAATGTTCGGTGATGTGAACATTCACCCATTTTACCAGCTTAATGGATTGGTAGAAGCGCCAGTGTTTTTTGCAGACGATGGTCTTCTGTTCCAGCGCACTAATTCTGCTGTGAGCTTTGATCTCGATGTCGAGCTCCTCGCGAGTAGTGAGGGTCTGCGTGTTTTCAACTACCACCCTATTCATCTTTTTTTGAACTCAGAGAACCTTGAGCGCTACAGTCGTGTTCGTAATTTCCTTAATGACCCGGTAGCTCTAAAGCGAATGCGTTTCGAAGGCAATGGTTCGCGCACTTGGCTGTCCTCTCTTCTCCGTTTAATCTGAACCTGTCTTAATGTTTTGGTTAGTAGTGCGTGCAACTTGTTTTTACTTAAGTACCCCTTGCTTGCCCCGCTTGAACCCCTTCAGCAGCCTTGACACTGACTTCTGTCTTGATGCTCTAGAGATGGATCTAGAGGAAGGTCATAAAACAGAAATTTTCCATTCCAGCTATTTACCTCTTTTGACTTTGTGGTCATACTGCAGGCTCAGAAGATTAAAATCAGCTTGCCAGGCAGAAAACATTGCTAAGAAATTTTCATGGTGGATAAGTTGTTGCGATCCTCAAATATTATTGTATGTATTCGCATATATCTAATGCTGGCTTGGAGGCTGCAGTTAACTTGTTCCGCTTCCTCTGGAGGTACTGCCATATAATGTCACACAATGGCTCCCTCGGAAATAAAGCTCATGTGTGGTTTAATATAAAGTCAAACTTTGTTCTTTCCGACAGTATTTAACGATATTAGGGGTCAGAACTGTCCAAGTAAAGCCACCCACCTCACAATGCCCTTCTCTCAAGAAAGCCTCAATTCACAAGCATGGTGTTCGCTATTGCATCAGATACGATTGCATTACGGATCCAATATTGGCGACAATGATTATCAGTTTCTCGAGAGAATATATAGAGACGGTCTTCACAAATATTTAGACCGCTTGAAGTCTATTGGTTTTTGCGGTAATCAGCGTATTTTAGATGCTGGTTGCGGATATGGTCAGTGGTCGCTCGCGTTAGCTCAGTTGAATGAAATGGTTTTGAGTTGCGATATATCGCCACTGCGGGTTAGCGTTTTACAAAAACTAGCCACACAAATTGGCTTCACTAATATAGCGTCAGAGGTCAGCGGAATTGATATTATGACCTACCCTGATCAGCACTTTGATGCTGTGTTTTGTTATGGCGTTATTTTCTTGACACCGTGGCGCCAATCTTTGGCAGAGCTCGCACGCGTATTGAAGCCTGGTGGAAAGCTATATGTCAATGCGAACGGCTTGGGTTGGTATATGTTTCTTTGGCAAGAGGAGCATAATAAAGCCGATGATTACGACCCAAAAGCAATTGCTGCACAAACATTTCTTGACACACTTCGCTACGACAGGGATGGGGTTTATAAACAGGGGATGAATTTAATAATCGAGCCGAAGTCTATAGAGACTGAATTACAGCGCTTGGGATTTCAGGATATCAAACTAGCGGCGGAGGGTGCTCTGCATTTGAATAAGGCTGTAACGTCACCGAGACCTTTTTTCAAGGGTGAGTACTACGGGCAGCCTGGCATCTTTGAAGCGACTGGAACCAAACGCTGACCTTGGATCTTATGTACAAAACCAATGGCCTTCGTATTGCTTTTCTTAGCAATATGAATAATAATCATTTTGCACTAGCGAGGTATTTACGAGACGAAGGTTTTGATTGTGAGTTGCTTTTATTCACAGATGAGCAGGATCATTTTCATCCAAAATGTGATACCTTTACTTTGGAATTTATGACATGGATTAAAAGGATCTCTTGGGGGTCTGAGCGACAGTTGCTAACAATTAACCCCAAAGTCATACAAGCTGATCTCGATAAATATGATGTTTTCATTGGTTGTGGTTTGGCACCTGCCTTTTTATGCAAGGCAGGGCTTTTACTAGATATCATGATCCCATATGGAAATGATATTTGGTCTGAAACAATGTACCGTTTTGCGTTGCCCCATTATATTGCAAAGTCGATTTCTTCCACTTATTTTCAGCGAAAGGGTTTGTCCCAATCTAAGATAGTTAATTGTGCGCTTGGAGCAGGAATATATGGAAGTCGGATTCGAAAACTATGCTCAAACTCTCTGTTCTGGAAATTTGATATTCCGATGGTTTACCATAGGCAATATGCAGATCCAGTCGTTAACGGAGGATCTCATTGGATTAGTGAATTTGAAGCAGTCAGAAATAATGCTGACCTGATGGTTGTTGCCCACGGCCGTCATGTATGGGGAAATGCCAGTGATCCTAATGTTAAGGGTAATAATCTACTTATCAAAGCTTGGCATCTTTTTTGCCAGCGAAATCCTTCTATAAAAGCAAAGTTGGTCTTTATCGAGTATGGCCAAAATGTAACAGAGTCGAAACAGTATGTTACTGATCTAGGTCTTAATGCGTCAGTTAAATGGTTCCCGCAAATGTTCCGAAAAGATATCATGCCAGCCCTGCTAATGGCAGATATTGTCGCCGCAGAGTTTGTGCACTCATGGATCGGAGGGGGGGTTATCTTTGAGGCTCTTGTTGCAGGTAAGCCATTACTCATGCACAGTATTGAGCACGAAAAATCGACAACAATGGACAACCTTTACCCAATTTATAATGCAAAAACGCCTGTACAGATTGCAGCCCGCTTGCAAGAATATGTTGAAAATAAAGAGCGCGGTAAGGAAATTGGTCTGCAAGGCCAGTATTGGTACAAAAAATATGTTGTTGATAAAGCCTTGACTCGATATTCTCAATACTTTGAAGAGCGTGCGGCTGAGCTTGGTAAAGTTCCCCGTTAATAGCTCTCTGAAATATGATTCTTGATATTCAATGTTTCAGTAGCGCTGTCATTTGTTCTTATTTCCCTTCGCTCTATGAATTGTTCAAAGTTGTGCTTGCAGCCTTTATTTCTAGTTTATCGTCTGCAAAACTCTGACTGCTTCAGTTAATTTTTAGCTTAATTGCAATCATATTGGAGTCATTTGGAGCCTCTTGATTTTTATGAATGCTATTCTTAATGAATTCGCAGAGTATTCTTATATTACTCACTTCGTCACTAGTCCCTTTTGTGGCATCACTGTACAGACTTTAGAAATGATTCTTCGCTGAATATGCTTGCTGCTATGATCTTGAACTCTATTTATATACCGTTCTCGTAAATGCCTAAATTTGACCTTATTTATATTATTGGCTCTCTGAGGGTGGGTGGTTGTGAGAAGCACATTGTCTCTGTTGCTAATTATCTTGCGTCTAATGCTGATCTTAATGTAGGAATTTTTGTTATATGTGATTCCGGTGAATTGCAATCCAAGTTGCACGCCTCAATTACTACCTTCCTGCCTTGTATTTCTTATCCTGTTAATTCCTCTAAGCTTCGCAAAATTGGTTTTCATTTCTTAAGATTTATTAATCTTGCTTCTATTTGCTTTAAAGCTCGGCCAAAAGTAATACATTCCTATCTCCCTCTTTCGTATATATATGGTGCTATTGCCTATCTCTTGCTTCGGCCAATTCTTCCTTTTTCGAAATTGTTAATGAGTAGGCGGAGCCTTAACCATTATCAATCTTCTGGCTCGATATTTAAGTACGAAAGTATTCTTCATTCTATACCGCATCTTGCACTCGCCAATTCTGCTGCCATAGCCAAGGATCTACGTTCTGAAGGTTTTGATTCAAACAAAATTCGTTTGATTTATAATGGTGTTAAAGCATATGATTCCGAAAAAGTCACACTGTGTTCCTCACGGCCGAATAATATAGTGTGTGTTGCTAATTTAATTCCTTATAAAGGTCATATTGAGCTTATTAGGGCATTTTCATCGGCCTTTAGTAGACTTGAGTCTAACGATTTAAAGCTTTTACTTGTAGGTCGCCCTTCCGATTCTGCCTACTACGATTTCTTGCGTTCTCTGACCTCCGAACTTCTTTTGGAAAAGCAGATTTCGTTTATAACTGATTGTTCAGAGCCTTCGTCTTACCTGCTTTCTTCACGCATTGGCATTCTTCCTTCTCGTCAAGAAGGATTTTCTAATTCTTTGCTAGAATATATGGCAGCGAAGCTTGCTATCATCACTTCAAGTGTAGGTGGCAACACGGAGGCTATTATTCATATGAAGAGTGGTTTGATTTTTCCCCCACAAGATCACTCTATGCTTGCCGAAAATATACTTCTTCTACAACGTAATCTTCGCCTTGCTGACCAGCTTTCCCATCAAGCTTATTTAAATTCATTAGAAAAATTCTCTGCTGACTCAATGTTCGAAGCTTATACTTCGTTGTACCGATTCTTATTATTGTGAAAATGCCTCCTGCTAATCCTGTTTGGATTTGACTTATTGCCCCTGTTATGAGCTGCCTTCTTTCTGGTATACTTATAATGTCCCTTTAATCATATTGTTTTGTGAGTAAATTCTTGCCCATTGTTTTTATAAGCATTGCGAGAAGAATTTACTTGTATGGATTTTCGGTAACTGGATTAATTTGATAATTTTTAGTCATTGTTTTTATGTTGAATATAGTTTTTGTTATTACCAACCTCAGCACTGGTGGTGCTGAAACTATGCTTTACAAGCTGCTTAAGCATATTGATCGGACTCGTTTCAATCCTACGGTGATTTCGCTTGTTGGGTTCGGCGAAATTGGTCCGCTCATTCGAGCACTTGATCTTCCTGTCTTTGTGCTAGGGGCAAATCCAAAAATCCCTAACCCCATTATTATATTTAGACTGTACTATTTAATACGAAGTCTTAATCCTGATATAGTTCATACGTGGATGTATCATGCTGATTTTTTGGGAGGTTTGACGGCAAGATTGGCCGGTTGTCAACGTATTGTATGGGGTATACGTCACAGCAATCTGTCCCTGTCCAAAAATAAGTTCTCGACACTATTAGTTGTAAAACTCTGTTCATTTCTTTCTCACCAGATTCCTTGTCGTATTCTCTCTTGCTCCGAATTTGCCAAGGACATACATATTTCTACTGGGTATGTTGCGAACAAGTTTCACGTTATACCAAATGGATTTGAATTAGATCAGTTTTTCCCGGATCCTTCTTCCTCCTTAGGTCTGCGTGCCGAATTAGGTTTATCTCCTCAGACTATATTGGTTGGCTTGATTGCGCGTTTTGATCCTCAAAAAAATCATTTGGGTTTTATAAAGGCCGCAGCTTTGGTTAACTCTAAACTTCCAGATATTCATTTTGTTTTGGCAGGCCATCGTGTAGATCCCTTTAATAACGAGCTTATGACCGCTATTGCTGCTTATGACCTGCAGGATCATATGCATTTGTTAGGCAGACGCAAGGATGTCCCATTTCTGATGGCTTCCCTTGATGTGCTCGCGTCTAGTTCCCACGGTGAGGCTTTTTCGAATGTTTTGGGTGAGGCCATGTCCTGTGGAGTTCCCTGTGTCGTTACAGATGTAGGTGATAGCGCTGAGATTGTTGGCAATACAGGGCGTGTGGTGCCCGCAGGGGATATGGTAAGTCTTGGCCTTGCGTTGGTAGAGCTCTTGTCCCTGCCCTCAGCGGAAAAATCTGCTTTGGGTCTACAAGCGCGTAGTCGTGTTAAGGCCCATTATGAGATATGCCATGTAGCAGGCCTTTACGAATCTTTTTATGAGCAGGTATTTGTAAATCCATGTGCGGTCTCGTAGGTTTCCTTACCCAAGGTATTTGGTCATCTGAAGAGGAAACCGTTCCTTTGCTTCACAGAATGACCAATCGAATTGTCAACCGTGGCCCCGACAGTGCTGGTTATTGGCATGATTCGGATGCTGGTATTGCTCTTGGGCATCGTCGTCTTTCTGTAGTTGATTTATCGCCTGCGGGAGCTCAGCCTATGCACTCCGCATGCGGGCGTTATGTCATGGCCTTCAACGGTGAGATCTATAACCATCTTGAGCTACGCGAATTACTGGGCAACTCACTGTGGCGGGGACATTCTGATACTGAGACTGTTTTAGAGGCTTTCAGTTCTTGGGGCATTATAAGTACTTTACAACGTTGTAATGGTATGTATGCCATTGCATTATGGGATAAAAAAGAACGAACACTTACCTTGGCTCGGGATCGTATTGGTGAGAAACCACTTTATTATGGATGGCAGGGTCAAGGTGCGAACAGCTGTTTTTTATTCGGCTCTGAGTTAAATGCTCTCAAGGCTCATCCATCATTCTCTACTGTTATTAACCGTGATGCATTGTCTTTGTACATGCGTCATAACTATATCGCATCTCCCCACTCCATTTACCAAGGTATTCATAAGCTAACGCCGGGTTGTTTCCTTACTATTTCTCTTTCTTTGCAAGAGCCCGACGAGATATCTTATTGGTCTCTTCCTTTGGTTGCGCAGCATGGAGTTACACAACCGTTTACAGGTTCTGATGATTCAGCCATAGATACTCTGGAATCTTTACTTAAAGATTCCGTGCGGCAGCAAATGGTCGCCGATGTTGATCTCGGTGCATTCCTGTCTGGCGGTATTGATTCCTCTACGGTTGTTGCGTTGATGCAAGCACAGTCTAATCGACCAGTAAAAACCTTCACAATTGGATTCAGTGAAGATGCCTACAACGAGGCTATCTACGCCAAAGCCGTGGCTAAGCATCTCGGCACGGAGCATACTGAACTTTATGTCACGCCCCAGCAGGCACTTGACGTTATCCCTAAATTGCCAAATCTTTACAATGAGCCATTTGCTGACTCTTCTCAAATTCCAACTTTCTTAGTTAGCCAATTGGCTAGCCAATATGTGACCGTTTCTCTTTCCGGTGATGCTGGAGATGAACTATTTTGCGGTTATGGCCGTTACATGTTCACTCGCAGTCTTTGGGATCGTATCCGTATTTTGCCATTGCCTTTCCGCAAGATCCTTGAGGCTGGAATTACTGGCTTGTCACCTGCTCATTTGAATATTCTTTTGGCTCCACTGAAGTTATTCAAATCATATTCTCTCCGTAAAGGAAATTTAGGCGATAGATTGCACAAAGCAGCTGGCCTTTTAGCCTCGCCCAGTTTAAACTCATTATATCTTGACTTAGTTACTCATTGGGTTCCCAATGATTTAGTCCTAGGGGCTAATGAACCCTTAACTTATCTGAGTGGTAACAACCTGGCATTATCGGGTCTTGATTCCATGCAGCGCATGATGGCGCTTGATACTCTTTCATATTTACCTGACGATATTTTAGTTAAAGTCGATCGTGCAGCTATGGGTGTTTCGCTTGAAACCCGTTTGCCCTTTTTAGACCAACGTGTTGTGGAGTTTGCCTGGCAACTTCCGCAAGATCTCAAGATGCGCGGTGGTGCTGGAAAGTGGGCGCTTCGTCAGGTTCTCAATCGTTATGTACCAAGTGAACTAATTGACCGCCCAAAAATGGGTTTTGGAGTACCTCTTGATGACTGGCTACGAGGTCCATTACGTGATTGGGCTGAAGATCTTTTGTGTGAATCGCGCATGCGCCAAGAGGGTTACTTAAACCCTGAACCTATCCAAAGGAAATGGGCTGAGCATGTGAGTGGTACCCGTAATTGGCATTACCACTTATGGGATGTGTTGATGTTTCAGTCCTGGCTTAGATGCCATAGTTCCTAGATGAACAATTTGGAGCTATGAGGGTTCTTGTTATTGCAGGATTTGCGGAGTCTCTGCTTAATTTCAGAGGGCCTTTGTTATCCGCCATGATTGCTCGTGGGCTTGAAGTGCATGTGGCAGCTCCCAATCTGTTTGAAGACTTTTGTATTCGTAAGAAGCTTGAATTACTTTCTTTAAACTTGCATGATATTTGCTTGTACAGAGCCAGTACAAATCCTCTCACCGATTTGAAATTGCTTTGCTCTTTAACTCTGCTTATCCGAAAAATTCAGCCCGATTTTGTTCTAAGTTATACCATCAAGCCTGTTATTTATGGGACTATTGCTTCTTGGCTTGTTGGTGTTCCCCGCCGTTGTACTCTAATAACTGGTTTAGGTTACGCATTCACTGGGAATGCTGGAGGTGTTCGTGGTTTAGTCAAAATAGTTGTACAGAGCTTATATAAGCTGGCTTTATTCCGTTCACATAAGGTCTTTTTTCAAAATAATGACGATTATGATTTGTTTCGTACACTGGGATTGATCACTAATCGAACTTCAACTGTAGTTGTTAATGGCTCTGGTGTTGATTTGGAATTCTTTTCAGTAGCGCCACTACCCTTGGGACCTCCACATTTTTTGATGATTGCACGACTTTTGGGGGACAAGGGTGTACGTGAATATGCGCAAGCTGCTCAGCAGCTCAAAGCGAAGTGGCCAGACATTGAATTTTCTCTTGTAGGGTGGTTGGATCAAAATCCAGATTCTATATCTCAATCTGAGTTGGATTCTTGGATACAATCTTCTAGCCTCAATTATTTAGGTCGTCTACAGGATATTCGTCCTGCTATGCGTCAATGCAGTGTTTATGTTTTGCCTAGCTACCGAGAAGGTATGCCACGTACTGTGCTCGAGGCCATGGCTATGGGTCGTGCTGTCATTACTACCCATGCTCCCGGTTGTCGCGAAACAGTTGTTGAGGGTGAAAATGGTTTTTTGGTGCCAATTAAGTCAATAGACGTGTTGGTTTCTGCCATGGAACGATTCATTTATGAACCGCAATTAGCTCATAGGATGGGGCGGCGCGGCAGAGAACTTGCCGAAGAACGTTTTGATGTCAATAAGATTAATGATGTTATGCTTACCAATATGGGACTTTGATTAATCAATCTGGCTGCGATTTGTCACGTTGACTTCTTGGTTTAAAAATTACCAGTTATTGACTTGTTGATTTTTCTCTTCATTCTCTCAATAATGTTTTTTAGGTCTATCCAGTCATGCTGTTGTTTGCAACGGTTACATTGATTCCGCATATTGGTTTTGTTGAGTTTCGTTCAAGTGTTGTGAATGTTTGGTTTCACAGCCTCGTGTGTCCAAATTGATGTACAATGTCACTGCTAATCTTTACAAGCATATTAAACTTTTGAGATGGCCTCTTATTCTTGTAAGTCAATTCGACGCCCACGTTGTCTTTTGTATTCTGTTTTCATGAAAGCTGCATCCGGTGTAGATAGTCAAAGTCCTCAATGATTTCGATTAGTCATTCAAAATGGCCTGGCAGGCCTACCTCGCTTCTGCCTTTAACCATTCTTTTTGCCATATTTTTCTCTTTTATTTTCTGCTCGATTAGCAATTTCCTAGTTCCTCCCCCCGATGCAGTTAGCTATAGCCTGGTTGGGGCTACTAAAAACTTTGCTGAATTCTCTGCTGGTTCTTATCACTTCGGCTACTATCTTTTCAATATACTAATTGTCTCTCTATCTGATTTCGTTGGCTTAAGCGCATCTTCATTGATTGTAATCACAAATGTAGCTTGTTCCTATGTCTCAGTGTATTTTCTCGTTCGATTTCTAGATCTTCTTCTTTTTAGGCTTAATGCTAATATCATTCTTTCTGATTTCTTTGTTCCAAATAGAACTAGATCTTTTTTGTTTTTGCTTTCGCCTTTAAGCCCTTTCATCGCTTGGATACCATACAATCTAAAGGATTGTCAGGTTGTGGCGCTTTCTAGTATTATGATTTACTCTATATGTTTTGTTTTTGAATCTATTTTTTCCGGAAATGTTTTTTCTTGGAAAGTCTTTTGGACGGCCTTTCTTTTTGTTTTTGCATTTTCGTATAATTTTACATTGCGTTCGTACTTTGCCTTTTCGGTGACTGTTTTTAGCCTCTTGTTTTTCTACCTATTAACTAATAAGTTTTCAGCGTCACCTGTTATCAGATTTGTATTTCAAAAGTCCCAATTATTTGCATTTACTGGTGTTATGCTTGCCTCCATGGTGATTCTTATTTTAACCTCTGACCTATTTTACTCTAGGTTTATTGCATTTTCGAACTTCTCTTTTGTCAATATTGCGACTATATTTTTAAATTTAGTTAAATTTCTTTGGGGTCCTCTTTTATGGAGTGTTTCACCATCTTACCCGCTGTTGTATGTGTCAACTGTACTAAATATTGTTTTGTGGGTTGGATTTGGTTATCTTTTGATTCTCAAATCTTCTGATCCTTTTCGAATAAGGTTGTGTGCATTAGCCCTGTTATTTATGATAGTCATTGCATTGCCCTACTGTATTTATGACACTCAGGTTGGTCCTAGGTACAGGTTCTTTGCTGAAATGATTCTATATGTTTGCTGTGTATATGGATTCTATGGACGCACCAGCAAAGCTATTGAGAATGATAATACCAATTCATTTCTAATTTTTAAGCATTGACGTTTTTCTGTCCATTAATTACTTTGCATGGTTTGCTGTCTTGGTTTTATCTTTTTCTAGTCGTTAGTTTAATTTAGTATGCTTCTTAATTTCTACATTCACAGTTGCCAAAATAAGCGTGTTTATGTCTCGGGTTCTTTTTTTGTTTCTAGCGCATTTTGTGATTTTAGTTTTTGCGTATATTCTTTGTGGGTGTTGTTTTACTTAAGTTCTCATCTCACCTCTTTCGTGGTAGTTTAAAGCCTGTCTTGTATCTTTTTTCTTTTCTGGCCTTTTGCATGATATTCAACTATGGCAAGACCATTCTTTGGGAGCCCATTGCACTATTTTGCTGTTGTTGAAGTGAGTAAAGGGCCGATCAGCTTTGTCTGTCTTTCGCCTATTGCAATGCTTGCTTGTGATCTGGCAGGTGTATGTTATCAATCACTCCTGCCATTATAGCATCTCTAGCGTATATATTGTTGCTTCTTTGTGTTGT